>JBBQDK010000109.1:0-10127 GCA_038319625.1 Gammaproteobacteria bacterium | reverse complement strand
CCAGATACAGTTTACCGGACGATTGATGAATTCGGCGCACATTCGATAGCGATAAAGTTAGCGGGCAGTGCCACGATGAGATTTGCCTTGACCATATACCAAGGCATGGGATGCCTTATCACATTGAGATAGTTACCAGGTACGTCGCGACTACTTCAACATTGTGATATTCCCATCACGGTGGCATGTATCGCGTCAGAAAATTATCCACACCGTGCGTAAAGCTCATGAGACTGTCGTGCACCGCGCTGTTGTGGCTGCCGTGCAGATCCAGCATCATCTTCGAGCCGCTGACGGCGTCGTATAATTTCAAGCTGTGCCGGTAGGCGGTCACCTCGTCATCAACACTGTGCACGATCAGCACCGGACAGCGCACCGACTTCAGCGCTGCGAGGGTGTCGAAGCGATAGCGCGACAGCCAGCGTACCGGCAGCCAGGGATAATGGTCGGCGGCGGCATCCGGCAAGGACGTGAACGCCGCTTCCAGAATCAGGGCGCCGGGCGTGTGCCGGGCCGCCTGCCATGCCGCCACGGCACCGCCCAGCGACTGGCCATAGACCACAATTTCTTGCGGATCGTCCTTGCGGGTATCGAGCAGATAGCGCCATGCGGCCGCAGCATCGTCGTACAAACCCTGTTCCGAAGGTTGTCCGGTGCTGCCACCGTAACCGCGGTAATCGATCACCAGCACATTCATGCCGAGTAGTACGAACTGCTTGACGGTATCGAGGCAATTGCCGATGTTGCCCGAGTTGCCGTGCAGATAGAGTACGGTGGCGCGCGGCTTGGCCGCGGCGATGATATACCAGCCGTGCAGCGTCACCCCGTCACTGCTCGACAGCTCGACGTCGTCATAAGGCAGACCGATCAGATCGGGCGTAATCTTCAAATCGGCTTCGGGGAAGAATATTTTCTGATTCTGCGTCAGGTACAGATGCGCGGCGAAGCCCGCATAGACACCCAGCACAAGCAGTAGTAAACCGGTCAGAATGGCGCTCAGACGTCCTCCCATCACATGGCTTCAATCAATCGCCAAAACCAGCTTGCCGGTCACACCCTGAGCCAGATCACGATGTGCCTGCGCGGCCTCCGCCAACGGGTAACAGCGTTCGACATGCACCCGCAGTTTGCCGGTGTCGAATAACCGCCCGCAGTTTTCCAGAATCTCGGCCTGACGGCGCTGGTGTTCGTGCAAGCCGAAATACATCGGTGTCAACATCAGTTCGTAGGTGATGCGTAGGTTGCGCTGCCGCGCCACAGTCCAATCCGTGTCCGGGCCGGGTTGCAGCAAGGTCACCAGATCGCCGTAGAAACGTACTGCCGAAAATGTCTTTACAAAGGTGTCGTCACCGACGGTATCCAGCGCCAGTTCCACGCCGTCACCCTCGCTCCAGTCCAACACCGCCTGCGTGAAATCCTTGTCGTGATACAGAATCGCCTCATCCGCGCCGAGTCCACGCACAAAGGCCGCCTTGGCTTTGGAGCCAACGGTAGTACAGACCCAGGCGCCCGCCTGCTTGGCGAGTTGTATGGCGAGATGTCCGACACCGCCCGCGCCGGCATGAATCAACACGCTCTGACCTTTGCGGATCTTGCCACGCTCATGCAGGCATTCCCAGGCCGTGATCAGCGCCAGGGGCACTGCGGCGGCAGCGGAGAAATCCAGAGTGACCGGTTTGTGTGCGACGAAGGCCTCATCCATCACCACATATTGCGCATAGGTGCCAGGCGTCGCACCGATACCGCCATTGCAGAAATACACCGCGTCTTCGACTTTGAAGCGCTGCACCGCTGAGCCAACCGCGCTGACTACACCTGCGCCATCGCAACCGAGTATGGTCGGCAGTTTGTCCGGAAAGAAGGTTCCCTTGCTGCGCAATTTTGTATCGAGCGGGTTGACACCGGCAGCCTTGAGACGCACCAGAATTTCAGTCGGATTGCGAATGACGGGATCGGCGGCATCCTGGTACTGCAATACTTCCGGTCCACCGATCGCATTCATGACGACAGCTTTCATGTGTATTCCCCCTCCATAGCGACGCGGCAGCGCCATACCAGCGTACTGACACTCAGCCAAGGATACACAATCCGCACCTGCTGTCATACCATGCAAACGTGCCTCACACAATGAATCCCAGGGTATTACTGTTGCTGCTGCTGGCGCTGACCGGCCTGCTTGGAGGTTGCCATGACCGGCCGCCCGATGCACTGCGCTTCGGACTGCAGAGCGCGCCGCTGAGCCTCGATCCGCGTTACGCCAGCGATGCGGCATCCGTGCGTATCAACCGCCTGCTGTACCGGCGCCTGGTTGAATTCGATGCCAGAGCCAGACCCATCCCCGGCATCGCCCACTGGACCGAACTCGACCCCACACATTACCGCTTCACACTCGGCGATGCAGGTCGACGTTTCCACGATGGCAGCCGGCTTACAGCCCGCGATGTGAAGGCAACCTACGATTTCATCCTCGATCCGGCCAATGCCTCCCCGCACCGCAGTGCCCTGACACTGATCGCACGCATCACAGCACCCGATCCGGACACAGTGGATTTTTTCCTGAACCGCCCCGATGCACTGTTTCCAACCTACCTGGTGATCGGTATCGTCCCGGCGCGCCTGATCGCTGCCGGACACGGCTTCGAACATGCACCGATCGGCAGTGGTCCGTGCGCCCTGATCGACTGGCCCGAGGAAAGTCGCTTACGGCTGCGCCGACTCAGCGACAGCGTCATCATCGAGTTTCTGCGCGTTGCCGATCCCACTGTGCGCGTGCTCAAACTGCTGCGTGGCGAGATCGACATGATCCAGAATGACCTGCCTTCGGAACTGGTGCATTATCTGGCACAGCGTCGTGGCATAACGGTACAGCGCCGACGCGGCAGCACTTTTTCCTATCTGGGTTTCAATCTGCGCGACCCGGCGCTGGCACAGCCCGGCGTGCGACGGGCCATCGCATACGCCATTGATCGCAATACCATCATCCACACACTGTTCAGCGATGCCGCGCGCCCGGCCGAAGCGTTGCTGCCGCCGGAACATTGGGCTGGCAACCCGCTACTCCAGGCCTACCGTTACGACCCGCCACGTGCCCGCGCCCTGCTCGCCGCAGCCGGTTATTCCAGGCAACATCCCCTGCAACTCACCTACACGATATCCAATGATCCGTTCCGGTTGCGCCTGGCCACGGTACTGCAAAGTCAGTTGGCCGCGACCGGTATCGAGGTGCGCCTGCAAAGTTACGATTGGGGTACGTTCTTCGGCGACATCAAGGCCGGCCGTTTTCAGCTGTACAGCTTGTCCTGGGTGGGCATTCAGACGCCGGACATCTTCCGCTACGCCTATCACAGCCATTCCATTCCACCCGAGGGCGCCAACCGCGGTCACTATAATGACGCCCTGACCGACCGGCTGATCGAACAGGCCGAAATCGCCTCTGACCCCGCTGAACAGGCCGGACTGTATCGGACCTTGCAAGCCCATTTGCTGGCCACATTGCCGGTCGTGCCGCTCTGGTACGAAGATCAGGTGTTCGCATCCCGCGCGGATATCGTCGGCTATACGCTCAACCCCGACGGCGATTACGATGGGCTATTGCAGACGCGACGCAGACCTGTGGCAGACGTATCGAAACCCTGACCGACTGCTGCCGATCAGCCGCAGTTATGCTACGTTACGCACATACCATGTCCGCTCCGATCCTACACATCAGCATCGCATCGCAACGCCTGCAGTTGCGTACGTCGGAATGTATCCATCGTGAGTACTCTGTCTCGACGGCGCGCAATGGTGCCGGCGAGGCCGACGGCAGCGGTTGCACGCCGCGCGGCTGGCATGTAATCCGCATCAAAGTCGGCGCGGGCTGCGCGCCCGCTACCGTATTCGTCGGGCGCCGTCCCACCGGCGAAATCTACACGCCGGAATTGCGCATGCAATTTCCGGAGCGCGACTGGATACTGACCCGCATTCTCTGGCTGAGCGGCAGCGAATCGGGCCGCAACCGCGGCGGCAAGGTCGACACACTGCGTCGCTATATCTATATCCACGGCTGTCCCGACGACGTCGCCATGGGCGCGGCCGGCTCTCACGGCTGCATCCGCATGCGCAATCGCGACATCATCGAACTGTTCGAGCTCGTCACTCCGGGCCAGCGCGTCCAGATCGAGGACTGAACCTGCTACCAGCGGTGATATCAGTCGATTCTGTGACACACGTCACCCCCCGTCCGTGCGCAGCACACAGACGTTGCGCTCTCCGGCAACGATACTGTGTCCAACCTGATTCGACAGGGGAGGAGACAGAAAATGATGAAACTGGTCGTACTTGCCTGCTCATTGATTGCCGCCAACCATTACGCCTGGATCGACCTGAATACGATCCCGCATCTGGGCGAATACGCCAAGGCGCTGCTGGGTGCTCTGATCTTCATGCCCTGGATTGCCAGCCAATTCGATACCTGACCCGAAATCCTTGCCACCGGCGCCATACTGGCATTCGTCGCCGAGGCGTTACCGCTTTTTCAGTGCTCTCCCTCACCCCGCTCCGGCGGGGTATTTTTTTACTTGCGTGTCACCTGAACGCCTGGCAGGCACGCGCCTACAACGGCAAGGGTAGTGTTGCGGTATCTACACGCAAGCCGGATTCCGGCAGCCTGGCAGCCAATCGCTGCATGACTTTTTGCGCGGTGGCACGATAGGCGGTGAGTTTGCCACCATAGATTGTCAAGATTACCGGGCGTTGCGCATCATCAGCATGCAACAGGGTTTCGCGCGGACGGCCGAAGGCAGCACCGGCTTGTGCCGGCAGGACACGCAATCCCGCATAGGCCGAGTGGATGTCGGCTCGCGTCATACCGCGATACGCCGGGAAATAATGCGCACAGGTAGCAAGCAGGTAATCGAGTTCCGTCGGCAACGGCATCACCGCGTCCGGCTCGCCGCGATAAGGTGTTTCAGTCGTCCCCACCAGTACCGCACCCTGCCAGGGCATGACGAACACCGCACGACCATCGCGCGGGGCTTCGAGATAGTACATGCCTTGCGTGAGCACACCAGGCAGGACGATGTGTGCGCCCTGCACCAACTCCACCGACAGGCCGATCTGCGTCGGGACGATCGTCTGCAATACCTGATTGGCCCACGGCCCGGCGGCATTGACCAGTACGCGCGTGTCACAGTCGCGTTCATCGCCATCGGCCTGGTAAAAAACCCGTGCGCCCTGCGCATGTCGCTCGATACGCGTGACGCGCGCCGGCATCCGCAGTTGCGCACCCAGAGCCTGTGCGCTGTACAGTACCGCGCGGGTCAGTGCAGCATCATCGGTCTGCGCATCGAAATAACGGAATACGGCCCGCAGACCGCTACTGTCGAGGCCATCGAGTCGCGCCCATTCGCGACGGTCCAACCGGGAAAAACGACTGTCGGTCGACCAGCCGTCGAGCGCGGCATAGAGCGCCAGTCCCACGCCGATCCGCCATGCACGTCGGCGCGTGTCTTGATAAATCGGAATATGAAACGGCTGCAGCCGCACCAGATCCGGCGCGATGCGCAACAGTATCCGGCGTTCGTGCAGGCATTCACGCACCAAGCCGAATTGCCCACTTTCCAGATAGCGCAAACCGCCATGAATGAGCTTGCTGGAGCGACTGGAAGTACCGCTGCCTGGTGCCGTCCGCTCCAGTACCACCACACGGTAACCACGGGCTGCCGCCGCTTGTGCGACACCGGCGCCGTGTATCCCGGCGCCAATCACCAGGACATCACAGTCCTCACTCATCGAGGCAGTTCCGGGTGCGCAGCAGGGGATGCGCAAGCATCGTGCCGATGGCATCGGTCTCGATCAGCTCCACGCCCCGGGTGGCCAGCGCCAGTGCTAGTTCCGGGTCACTAACCTCGTAGCTGACCCAGCGCCACGGACCTTGCCAGATATCCTGCGCAGTCAGTGGCAGACGACGGTGATTGCAGATCAGATAGTCCGGCGCCTCGATTTCGGCAATCCGCTGCGTCAAGGCATCCCAGCGCCGCAACACCCAACCGGTGCTCAGGCCCGCCGCGCGCAACGGCGCGAGGATCTCCGCGGCATAGGAAATTACTGTGCACGGCACCGACTGTGTCTGGATAAGCTCGATGACTGCGCGCACTGTGGTATCGATACCAAATCGCGCCAGACTTTCTTCTTTGATCTCGACGAAGGCGCTAGCGCGCGGCCAGCGTGCCAGCAGCGCCAGCACCTGCGCCAAGGTCGGCAACGTCACCGGTTGCGAACCGACGCCAAAGCGCGCCGGTTCATGCACACTGATCTCGGCAAGCAGTCTGGACGGCAGGTCCATGATGCAATCGGGACGCCCTGCCGTACGTTCCAGGCTGGCATCGTGCAGCACGACAGGCACACCGTCGGCACACAACTGCACATCGAATTCCACCCAGCAAGCACCCGCCCGCAACGCGGCCTCCAGTCCATCGAGACTGTTTTCCGGATAGCGTGCCGGATAGCCGCGGTGTGCCACCAGCAAGGGGATCGATGCCATCATCTAAACGGCCTGTATGTGATTCTGTATCGCCAAGGGCGCCAACAGCGCCAAGAAAAACATTCAAATGTATAGTTGCAGGAAGCCATCAGCTTACGTTCGTATAATTTTGTTGTTCTTGACGCTGTTGGCGTCCTTGACGTTCAAGTATTGCGCTAAATCACCCGCTCATTGCCGCCGTCGATCGGCAATTGCGCGCCGGTGACCTTGGCGAACAGGGGACCGCAAAGCTCCGCCGCCAGTTCAGCGACGTCGTGACTGGTGACCTCTATCTTCAGCACATTTCGGGTCTTGTATTCCTCAACTGACAGGTCGTAATACCGGGCACGGGCCGCCAGCACTTCCTCAGTCCAGATGCCGGTATCGAATACCGCGTCCGGATGCAGCGTATTGACACGGATGCCATCACCGCCCCACTCCAGCGCAGCAATGCGCGCCAGTTGGGTAAGTGCAGCCTTGGACGCAGAGTATGCCGCCGCGCCAATACCGGGTGCGGGCACATTCCTGGAACCGATCACGACCACGCGTGCGCCTTGCGGTGCCAACCGCAACAGCGGATGTGCGAGCCGTAGCAGCATCAGATTGGCGTCGAGGTTTACCGTCATGACCCGGTGCCACTCGGCCGCATCGATCGATTCGATACGACAGCCGGCGGGGAACACGCCGGCATTGAGTATCAGCATGTCGAGCCCGCCGAAGCGACGTATGCCTGCATCCAGTGCGGTCTCGAGTTGCTGCACATCCGTGACGTCGCAGACCTGGCCTGAATAAGCGGGATGTTGCGCCACCGTTGTGACAGCGGCATCGATATCGACACCGAGTACTGCCGCGCCGCGTGCCAGCAGTGCCACGACACAGGCCCGGCCAATCCCGGAAGCCGCGCCGGTCACCAAGGCAATCTCGCCGGCATACGCGGGCAATTTACCGCCGGCGCGCAGCTTGGCCTGTTCCAGATCCCAGTACTCCACAGCGAAGATATCATCGGGCGGCAGCGCCTGATAACCGCCCAGCGCCGCGGCACGCTGCATGATGGCCATGCTGTGCTGATAGATATCGGCAACAATAGCCGCCTCCCGTGCACTGCGGCCCACTGTACACAGTCCGAATTCCGGATCGAGTACCACGCGCGGCGCGGGATCGAGCATGGTCTTGGGAGCGCTGGCGCGCGCCGCATGTGTAGCGAAGTAGTTGGCGTAGTCAGCAGCATAGGCCTGCACATCACGGCCGAGCAAGGGCACGCGTTTGGTGCGGATCACGTGATCAGGTGTGGCCGGCCCCTGCTGGCTCAGTACGGCAATATCGGCGCGGCGTGCAAAGTCCAGGCTGCATGCGTCCTGATGCGTGCCGAGTATTACCGGAAAGCCGGCGCAATCGGAGATAGCGCGACGCAGCGTCGCGAGACTGTCACGTTGCGGCACAGCGGGCGCAGTGGCCGCCGGTTGCGGTAAACTCCAGACCTTGTGCCGATCGAGATAGTCCTCAGCCCGAGACACCAGCGCAATCATCCGTTCATACGATTCGCGGGCATCGGCGCCGAAGGAAAAGATACCGTGATGCATGAGCACCATGCCCTGCGTATGCGGACCGGCTTCGGCGGCGAACTGTCGAGCGCATCGTCGCGCCAGATCGAAACCCGGCATGACGTAAGGCACGACCACCACATCGTCAGCGTAGATTTCACGGATACGTGCCAGACCGTCGTGGCTGTTGGTGACGGTGATCACGGCGTCGGCATGACTGTGATCGACGTAAGCATGCGGCAGGATAGCATGCAGTATCGCCTCCACGGACGGCGTGGGGGCGTCAGCACGGGTCAGCTGCGTGCGCAATTCATTGACCATATCAGGGTCCGACAGGGCATCGAGCTGCGCCAGTTGCAGCAGTCGCGCCATGCGCACTGGCGCGAAGCCATCCGCATCGATGGCCTCCAGATCCCATCCGCTGCCCTTCACGTAGAGGATATCGAGTTCGTGACCGAGCCGGTCACGCTCGTGCAGCTTCACGGAGGTGTTGCCACCACCGTGCAACACCAACGCGGGGTCGCGGCCCAGCAGGCGCGAGCTGTAGATACGCGGACCCAACGGCCCGGTGAACTGCACGGCTTCAGTATCGTTCCAGAGACTTCTCATCCTGACACCTCATTGCGACACTCCGGTATCGATTTGTACCTGCATTGCGGTACGCCAGCGCCGGTAACGATAGAGCAAGGCGGCATCTTCAATCGGCGTAAAACACTGTTCCGCATCCGCCTCATTCCACGCCTGCGCATGATCTGTTAACAACCAGGCGGCACCGCGCGCGCTGGCCTCGGTCTGTGTCGGCCGCCGCACTGGCCGGCCGCTGAGTGTGGCCAAACGCTGACACAGTCCATCGAGGGTAGCCACTCCACCACTGACAACGATGTCGGTTGACGGGGCGACATACGTTTCTAGCGCTTCGAGATTCGACTGTAACAAAAATACGATACTCTCCACCACCGCCACTAGACATTCGGCCATGTCACCGGCACCGACAAAGCGCGAGGCAAAATCCGTCACCCAGAATGGTGCGCCCAGACCTGAAACACCGTTCAAAAACAAGGGTGGCGTCCGGCAGTGCTCCAGCCACGATGGCAATTGCACTGTGAGAGCCTCGGCGTCGAGACCGTAGCACTTACCGATCGTATCGAGTGCGCCGCCAGCACTGTTTACCGTGCCCTCCAGGGCGTAGTATTGTCGTGAACCCTCATCGAGCAGCAATGCGGTGAGCAGACCGGGCACCTCTCCCGGATCGTGGTCGAGGACGCGCTGCACGAATGCGCCGGTGCCGATATTGATGTAGGTGCGATCGTATCTCGGCATGCCGGCGGCGAACAACGCAGCGGGTTGATCGCCATGGCAGAGCGCCACGGGCACGGAATGCTGCCCGATGCGCAAGGTGCCGAAGGCGTGGCGGTTCGGTACGCAGTCCGGCAGATAGTCGATCGGCACACCGAACAGCGCTGCTAATCCGGGATCCCAATCACGAGTGTGCCTGTTCCACAACAACGTGCGGGCGGCATTGCCGCTGTCGACCAGCAACGGTCGTTGATCGAGGAGCCGGAACAGCAGAAACGCGGCAAGCGGACCGCAGGCGAGTTGTCGGGTCTGTGCCGCTGCCTGTACCGCTGGTATATGTTCAAGGCACCAGTGCAATTTACTGGCGCCGTAGTGCGCGGAAAGCATTAATCCGGTGGTCTCGTGAATTCTGTCCGCTGCATCAGCGAAACCACTCAGCCAGTCCTGCGCGCGCCGGTCCTGCCAACTCAGCACCGGTGTCAGTGCCTTGGCGTTGCCGCGGTTCCAGCACACAACGCTGCTGCGCTGCGTTACCAGTGCTGCGACGGCGATGTCCTGGCAACGGCTGCCGAGCTGCATTGCCACACGCGCGATACAATCCTGCAGACCGCTGACGATTGCTTCAGGATCCTGCTCGACACGAAGACCGTCACGACGCCGTACCTCACAGGCGGCGCTCGCCTGCGTCAGACACCGACCCCCGGCATCGAACACCAGGGCGCGACCGGCGTGCCCACCCTGATCGAGTGCGAGGTAGAGCCTTGATCCAGGAAGTTGTTCAGAGTGTG
>JBBQDK010000108.1:0-10217 GCA_038319625.1 Gammaproteobacteria bacterium | reverse complement strand
GCTGTGGCCACGGCGTTCTGTGCATCCCGGGCGGGCCCCGCGGAGACGATGTTGCCCCACACGGCCATCACGGCGTCGCCGATGAATTTATCCAGCGTACCCTGATTGGCGAACACATGACCAACCATGGCGGTGAAATATTCGTTGAGCTGTTTGACCAGTCGCGCAGAGTCCGTGCCCTCGGTCAACGTGGTGAAGCCGCGCACGTCAGAGAACAGGATGGTCACCTGGCGGCGCACACCGCTCAGTGAATTGAAGAAGGTCTGCGGATTGTCGAGCAACTCCTTGACGACATTCTTGGAGACATAGCGCTCCAGTGTGCGGCGTACCCGTTGCTTATCGATGCGCTCCAGCAGGAAGTCATACATCAGTGCCAGCAGGCTGCTCACCAACAACACCGTGAGTGGGCCGGCCATGGGGATCACCCAGCCCGGTGCGTTGTACAATTGCTGACCCAGCAAGGCGAACAGGCCGGCACAGACGACCACGGCGAGCAGTCGCTGCAGCGGCTGCAGAATGAACAGGCACAGCACGCCGGCGAGCAGACCCATGGCGACGATGATCAGCAGTTCGGCGGACATCGGCAGTTCATGCAGGAACTGGCCGTGCAGGGCCGCGCTGAGGATATTGAGATGGATTTCCGGGCCGAGCATGTCGGCGGTGGGCAGCACGAACGGTGTGCGGTGCTCATCCTGGAAGAGATTGGCGGTCGGACCGATTAACACGATCTTGTCCCGGAAATAGGCACCGCTGCGATAATTGCGTACCCAGACCTTCGGCGACAGCACGTCGCCGATCGGATGCGGTTTGTACATGCCCGGCGGGCCCGTATAGCGGAACAATACCGGCTGAAAATCCTGCGGCAGCAGCTTCGCCAGGCCAAGCTTTTCCAGCGTGCGTCCCGATAGCGATGCCAATACCTCTGTAGAGTTCACGATCCCGCCGGCCTGCGCGCCGGTCTGGCGATAGCTTGCGCGCCGCAGTACGCCATCCCAGTCCGGCCAGATATTCACATAACCGACGCGTGGATCCAGTGCCGCCGAACTGACATTGCCGGCGGACAAGACGCTCGGGCTGGGCGGGTTGAGTTTGAGGAAGACACCGCGCTCGGTTTCCAGATCGCTGAAATTGCAACCGATCACTACGCGATCGCGATGCCTGTCCAGTGCGGCGCGCAGCGCGTCATCGCCGCGCCCGGGGGCGGCGAAGATCAGGTCGACGATGATGGCACGCGCGCCGGCATCGGCGAGCTTGTCGATGAGAGCCGCCCACACCGCGCGTGACCAGGGAAAGTTGTCTTCCAGTAGACCGAGTGCGGGCGTGCTGGCAACTTCCGCCGGATCGAGATCGCCCGCATAACTGGCGCGGTCGATACCGATCAGTACCAGACGTGGATCGACGGGTGTCTTGGTACCGAGGCGGGTGCGCCAGTCCTGCGTGTAAAATTCGGCCTCAGCGAGCGGCACGAAGCCTAACGCATGCAGTATTCCGATGGTCAGCGAGCACACGGTGCACAGGGCGAGTACTACCAGCAGACGTTTATTTGTTGTATTCATATTGGAAATAGTTTAAAAAACCCAATCCCCGGTGGCGTTTGGGCAGCGTGGCAACGAGACACCGGCGCTGTGACTGTCGCTGACTGTGACCGGTTTGTATCACAACGAGGCCTAACATGGAAACGAGACAACTGTTGTGCGCGGTGTTGCTGGGCTGGTGCATGGTGGCGCAGGCGACCGATCTGACGCAGAGCACGCTCACCGAAGTCATCAATGACGTCAAGCTGCAGGAACCCGGCGTATCCAAAGCGATACCCGCCCAGCCCAATGCCTTGTTCAGCTCGCCCAATCTGTTGCGCACCGGTGCCGCCTCGCGCGCTGAACTGACCGCACCCGATCAGACCCTCACGCGAGTCGGCGCCAATACTGTATTCTCCTTCGAAACGGCCGGTCGCAGCATCGATCTGCAGCAGGGCAGCGTGCTGTTTCACGCGCCGAAAGGCAAGGGCGGCGGCGTCATCAAGAGCGGCGGCGCGGCGGCGGCCGTGCTCGGCACCACCATCATCGTGTCGTATTCGGCGCAGACCGGTTTCAAGGTGGTGGTGCTGGAAGGCCACGCCAAGGTCAGTCTCGCGGACGGTACCTCACGAATCATCAATGCCGGACAATTAATCATCGTGTTGCCGGGTGGTATGAAATTCGGCCCCCAGCAGACCATCGATCTGGCCAAGCTGGTGGCGGGATCAGCCCTTATTAACGGCTTCTCGCACGAACTGCCGTCAATGACGCTGATCCGGGCGGCGATCACCACGCAGCAGAGCAACTCTCCGACCGAAGATTTCGCCAGTCACGAGCATAATCCGGACATCGACAATAACACCTTCGAAGCGGGACCGCCGAACACGCAGCGCAGCCTACAATAATAGGGATACTGTTCATGACACAATCAACAAGAATCGTTGGCTCGATATTTCTGACCGTGTTGTGCGCAACGCCACTGGCCCATGCCGGAATCTTCGATGTGCAGGAAAACGCGCCGGCTGTCGGTGGTGCACCGACCCCTGTGCCGGAGCTGTATTCTGGCGAGAGCGACGATATCGGCCCACAGGTTGCTTTACAGTCAAAACCCGTGCGGCTACATTTCGAGGCCATGCTCGACAGCCAGTATTACCACACCGACAATTTGTTTCTGACCGAAGACCAGCCAAATCTGCAAACGAAGAGCACGGAAGTGTTGGTGACCTCTGTCGAGCTTGCCGGCGCGACCGACCCGGTTGTGATGGGCGGGGGCGAGTTTCAGCCACGTTTTGGTTATCGGCAGCAATGGTACGACTTCAATGCCAGCGATTCGACTACCTATCCGCCTTATGACGCAAACGATCTGGATTTTTATGTGCAGACCCTGTTCATGGAGGCGCGTTACCGCTACCGTAAGCAATGGATTTTCGAGGGCGGCTTCGACTGGAGTCAGCTTTCCTATACCACCGGAGACAGCGATTTCTACTCCGAGGTCGTGCCGCACTGGGGTGCGCGACGCGTGATTCCACTCGATGCTACCCGCGTCATCACACTGGGCTACCAGGGTGCTTATCATGCTACGGATGCCGTGCCACCGCAGTACAGTTCCGTTGCAAGCAACGTCAATGACCGGGTCGACCATAGCGTGTTCGTGAACTATACCCAGTCGATCACGCCCAAGCTGATAGTCCAGCCCTACTACCGCTTCAAAGTCATCGACTACATGCATTACGGTGACCCCGGCGCTCTGGATAACCCGCGTAAGGATTACCTGAACACGGTAGGTGCATCGTTGACCTACTATTTCCTGCCGGAGATCAGCGTGCGCGGCTTCGCCAGCTATGACGTCAACGACTCCACGGCCAAGGACGACAGCATCGGACGTGTGTACGACTACAAGAAATTCGACGCCGGCGTCGGTGTCAATATGAACTACCGTTTCTGAGGTGGCCGGCGGGCGGGCCTGACGCCGCCCGTAACACCGGTCGATGTGTGTTGCGCCCGCCACCCATCAAGGTTTTCCGCGATGCCCGATCAAGTCATGAACGCCGAGCGGAAGCGCATTGCGGAGTTGCGCGGAGGCAGTCACGCCTGGCGCCACTGGGGCCCTTATCTCAGTGAACGTGCCTGGGGCACGGTGCGCGAGGATTACAGCGGGGACGGTTCGGCCTGGTCGTTTTTGACGCACGAGATGGCGCGCAGCAAGGCCTATCGCTGGGGTGAGGATGGCTTGGCCGGGATCAGCGATCAATACCAGTTGCTGTGCTTCGCGCCGGCATTCTGGAACGGCCGCGACCCGATACTCAAGGAACGCCTGTTCGGGCTGACACCGCTGGACGGCAATCACGGCGAAGACGTCAAAGAGTATTACTTCTATCTCGATGCCACCCCTTCGCACAGCTATCTGCGCTATCTCTATAAATACCCGCAGGCTGAATTCCCCTATCAAAAACTGATCGACGAGAACCGCCGCCGCAACGGTACCGGTCCTGAGTATGAACTACTCGATACCGGCGCATTCGCCGATGACCGTTACTTCGATGTCACCATCGAATACGCCAAGGCCGATGCCGAAGACATCTGCATACGCATCGAGGTCAGCAATCGCGGTCCCGACGCCGCCGAGATCCATGTCATTCCAACGCTGTGGTTCCGCAACATCTGGGCCTGGGGCGAAACGCGTGGCAAGGCGCCGATCATCCGTGCCGGTGACGGCGCGACCGGGCACGAATTACTGATGGCCGACGACAGTCTGGCCGACGGCCTGGCCAATCTGCCATTTGAATACCGGCTCGGTCCGCGCATGCTGTATGCCGAGACCGGCGGTAACGCGCTGTTCACCGACAATGAATCCAATGCCCCACTGCTCTACGGTGTGGACGGCGCTACTGCCGAGCCATACTTCAAGGACGCCTTGCATCGCCACATCATCCAGGGTGAAGAATGCTGCAATCCGTTGCTGTACGGCACCAAGGCCGGGATGCACTACCGGCGCGTGATACCTGCCGGCGGCTCGTTGGTCTGGCGGCTGCGACTCGTGGATCGGGAACTGAGTGAGCCGTTCGCCGATCTCGATGCCTTCGTGCAACTGCGTCGTGAACAGGCCGATACCTTCTACGCGGACCTGCATCCCGTCAAAGCCAGCCAGGACGAGCGGCAGATCCAGCGCCAGGCTATCGCTGGGCTGATCTGGGGCAAGCAGAATTACATCTTCGACACGCACCTCTGGTTACAAGGCGACGATCCGCACAATCCGCCGCCCACCACGCGACGGAACATCCGCAATCAGCATTGGCAGCATCTCAAATCGATGCGCGTGCTGTCGATGCCGGACAAATGGGAGTACCCCTGGTTCGCCGCCTGGGATCTGGCGTTTCACTGCGTGCCGTTCGCACTGGTCGATCCTGAGTTTGCCAAGGAGCAGCTCTGGTTCCTGTTGTTCGAACAGTTTCAGCATCCCAACGGCCAGATTCCGGCCTACGAGTGGGAATTCTCGGATATGAACCCGCCGGTGCACGCCTGGGCGGTCTGGCGCGTCTACAACATGGACAAGATCCGTGGCGGCCATCCCGACCGCGTGTTCCTGGAAAAATGCTTTCACAAACTGCTGATCAATTTTGCCTGGTGGGTGAACAAGGTCGACAGCGCCGGTCACAACGTTTTCGAGGGCGGTTTCCTCGGTCTCGACAACATCACCGTGTTTGATCGCTCGGAGAAACTGCCCGGCGGAGGCGTGCTGGAACAATCCGACGCCACCGGCTGGATGGGCATGTTCTGTCTGAACATGATGCGCATCGCACTGGAGCTGGCCAAGGACAACAAGGTCTACGAAGGCATGGCCACCAAGTTCTTCCAGCACTTCGTCTACGTGGCCGCCGCCATGAAGCACATGGGAGGGCGCGACTACAATCTCTGGGACGAAGAGGACGGTTTTTTCTACGATGTGCTGCGTTATCCCGACGGCAATTATACCAAGCTGAGGGTGCGATCATTGGTCGGACTGGTGCCGCTGTTCGCCGTGGAGCGACTTTCGGAAGATGCCATCGCACCGTTCAAGGAATTCCGTCAGAGCTTCACATGGTTTCTCAAACATCGCCAGGATGTGGTGCAGCACTCTTGCAATCGCCTGACCCGCGACGGCCAGGACACGCGCGTGCTCAGTATCGTCAATCCCGAGCAGATGCGCCGTATCCTCAAACGGCTGTGGGATAGCGACGAATTCCTGTCCGACTACGGCCTGCGCAGTCTCTCCAAGGCCCATGAGACCGCGCCCTTCGAATTCGACGGACGCCGCGTGCACTACGAGCCGGGCGAGGCCGATACCAAGATCAAGGGCGGCAACTCCAACTGGCGCGGCCCGCTGTGGTTCCCCACGACTTTTCTGATGATCGAATCGTTGCGCAAGCTGCACAAGGCCTATGGCCCCTTGCTCGACATCGAAGATGCACACGGCCGCCATGTCACCGCCGGCGACATGGCGCAGTCGCTGGCAGATCGGATGATCTCGATCTTCGCACGCGATGCCCAGGGTCGCCGCCCGGTATTCGGTGGCGTCGACAAATTCCAGCACGACCCGCACTGGCGCGACCACCTGCAGTTCTACGAATATTTTCACGGTGACACCGGCGCGGGCCTGGGCGCGTCGCATCAGACCGGCTGGACAGCGCTGGTCGCATCGATGATCGATGAGTGGCGTAATTAATGTGGCACGTATGGAGCGTGGCGCGACCCGGGAATTCCATTCCAGAGACGCTCTAATTAAATCGTTTGCTCCCCTCTCCCCCAACCCCTCTCCCATGAATGGGAGAGGGGAGTTACAGAATTAAGGATGCTCTAGTTAATTGTATTTGCCGCAGAGACGCAGAGAACGCAGAGTTTTGTTCTTGTTGAATATCATTAATTTTTCCTCTGTGTCCTCTGTGTCCTCTGTGTCCTCTGTGTCCTCTGTGTCCTCTGTGCCTTTGCGGCTTAAAGTGAATAAATCAGATGTTCCTTAATCAGGGTAGAGGGCAAGCCCCGCGGGATGCATCATCCGCTCAGGCCGGCAATACCCGCCCGATGAAGACCTTGAGATAATCGGTCTCCGGGATTGCCGGATGGACGGGATGGTCGGGAGCCTGATGGCCCTGCTCCAGAATCTGCAGACTGCGGTCGATATGTCGCGCGGCGCCGAGCATTTGTTCCAGAAGGACGTCGCGGCTCATATGAAACGAGCAGGAACAGGACATCAGTATCCCGTCCTTGGCCAGCACCTGCATGGCCATTTGATTAATGCGACGGTAGGCCTGCACGCCTTCCTTTATATCCTTCTTGCGCTTGATGAAGGCCGGTGGGTCGATGATCACGATGTCGAAGTGTTCACGCTGCTCGCGTAATTGTTTGAGTACTTCGAAGGCATCGCCTTGCCGTGTCGCCACGCTGGACTGCAACTGATTCAGAACGACATTGGCCTGTACGCCTTCGAGCGCGGTGGCGGAACTGTCGACGCACAGCACGGAGTCGGCACCCGCGACGGCCGCTTGTATGCCGAAGCCACCCAGATAACTGAACACGTCGAGTACGCGCTTGCCGTGTGCGTAACGGGCGATACGCGCACGGTTGTCGCGCTGATCGTAAAACCAGCCGGTCTTCTGGCCGGTGAGCAGCGGGGCCTCGAAGTGCACGCCGTTTTCTATCAGGCCGACGCGTTCCGGCACGCTGCCCGCAGCACTCGTCACGTAACTCGACAAACCTTCCATCGTGCGTGACGGTGCATCGTTGCGCAACAGCACGGCACTCGGCTTAACAACCTTGTCGAGTGCCGCCAGCACCTCATCCTTCATGGCCTCCATGCCGGCGGTGGTAATCTGCGCTACCAGCACAGTATCGTAACGATCGACGACCAGGCCCGGCAGACCGTCGCTGTCGCCGTACACCAGACGATAAAAAGGTTTGTCATACAGCATCTCGCGCAATGCCAGCGCGACATTGATGCGATGTACCAGTAGCGACGCGCTGAACGGATGCGCCGGATCGCGACTTACCAGACGCGCACAGATCAGCGTATGCGGGTTGATATAACCGGTGCCAATCACTGTGTCGCGATTGTCGCGTACTTCGACCGCTTGTCCGGGCTGGAAGCCGGACAGTGGCGTTTTGTCGGTGTCCACCTCGTTACTGTAGACCCATTGATGGCCGGCACGCAGGCGACGTTCTTCATTTTTCTTCAAGCGTAGGGGGGCGAGCATGGCGGGTTACCTGGTGTGTAATGTTGAACGACGCTGTGTTGACAGGCCGCGGAAATTCAAAAAAATGGCCCACCAAGATTTGTGCCTAAGCCAAAAACGAATGCGCCCTACGATAATTTCTCGATACCCTGGCACTCGTTGAATATGCGTTTGTCGCAACGCCGGCATATATCCTTGTCGAGCTTGTCGAAAATAGTGCGAATTGCGACCGACTTGGTATTGAACAGGTTCTCCGCGCCGATGCGCAACAGGTAACCACCGCTGCGCATCGGCGCACAGGCGCCTTCCTTGACGGCGCACAGGTACATGCCACCGCCGATCGAGCGGCGCTTTTCGGCCTCGTGCGTGAGCATTTCCGCACCGGCCACGTCGATGAAGTTGATACCGTTACCGATCAGCAGCAGGTACTTCTGCTCAGGATTGTTTTCCGCATAACCGTGCAGGATGTCCTGGACGTGATCGACGGCACCAAAGAAAAGCGAACCGTCGATGCGGATAATTTTGAGCTGCGGGCATTCCGGCAGTACCGGGTTGCTGGTGAACTTGCGCTTCGAATTCGCCGGATCGGGTACGCGCGCGTGGATCACGGGATGTGCGGTACGGTTCAGGTACAGCACCAGCGACAGCAGCACGCCAACATAGATGGCGAACTCCAGTTGCACAAACAGCGTGGCGAGGAAGGTGACGATCAGCACTGCGGCATCGGAGCGGTTGGTCCGCAGGATAATCCTGATATGGTGAAAATCGATCAGGTTGTAGGCCACCAGCAGCAAGATGCCGGCCATCGCCGGTATTGGCAGATAGGCGGCGAGCGGTGCCACCAGTACCAGGATCAATCCCAGCGACAACGCCGCGAAGATTGCCGACAGCGGGGTTTTGGCGCCGGCGCGGTAGTTCAGACCGGTGCGCGTGAAGGAGCCGGAGGAGGCATAGCACGAGAAGAAACTGCCGACCAGGTTGGACAGGCCCTGGCCGATGAATTCCTGGTTGCCGTTGATGCGCTGGTGTGACTTGGTCGCGACCGCACGGGCGATGGACACCGCCTCCACCAGACCAAGCATCGCCACGGCGAGCGCACCGGGCGCCATCAGGCGCAAGCCGGCAGCGCTGAAATCAGGCATTGATGGCGGCGGCAGCGAACGCGGCAGCGAACCGACCAGCTTGATGCCGTGCATCTCGGCGCCGAGCAGCACGGCCAGCAGACTGCCGACGATCATGGCGAACAGCATGCCCGGCCAGCGGGGTTTATAGATGCGCAGTACCAGTGCGACGATCAGCGTGGTCACGGCGATGAATAACACGAAGGGGTTCATATCCGGCAACTGGCGAATCAGGTTATACCAGGTATTGAGGAAGGATTCGCCCTGCGGCAGTTTTACGCCGAAGAAGTTCTTCATCTGACTGGTGCCGATCAGAATTGCGGCACCGGCGGTAAAACCCACCACCACCGAGTGCGAGATGAAATTCACCAGTGCGCCGAGTCGCACCACGCCGAGCAGAAACTGGAACAGCCCAGCGATGAAGGTCATGGTCAGGGCCAGTTCGATGAATTCAGGACTGCCCGGCGTGGCATGCGGACTGACGGTGGAGAACACCACGATGGAGATCGCCGTGGTCGGTCCCGAGATCAGATGGAAGGAACTGCCGAACAACGCCGCGATGATGGCGGGTACGATGGCGGTGTAGAGCCCGTATTCGGGCGGCATGCTGGCGATCAGTGCGAACGCCACACCCTGCGGCAGCACGATTACGGCATTGGTGAGTCCCGCAATGATGTCATCGCGCAGCGATTCCCGATTGACTCTCGGCAACCAGTGGATGAAGGGAAAGAGGCGGCCCCAGAGGACGCTGGTAACTTGGCGAGACACGTGACGATCCTGTGCAGTGATTGAACGGGTACTGAACGTGTGACAGTGCTATGGGTTGTAGGTGGGCCATTGCCGGGCCCATTCCGGATGAGCACGCAAGGCCGCACAACTCCACAAAACCACGCCCAGACCGCGGTAGGCCTGGGCGTATTCGGCATGACCAGCCTGCTCGGCATGCCATTTGCGATAATACACCACGATGCGGCCGTCCGGGTGGCTATTTGCCCAGTCGACAATCGCGTCCGGCCCGATCAGCTCCAGCGGCTGTTCGAGCCTGCCGAGGAACTGGAATTGCCCGTTGTATTTGCCGACATGCGCGACCGGCAGGCCCGCCTGCTGGGCGCGAGCGATGGCCTGGCTGATCGGTCGCAGGTCATAAGCCGGCATGGCGACGCGGATAATGCCGACGTGCACGATGATCACCATCGCAACGTTGCACAGCAGCAGGCCCCGCACACTGCCGGGAAGAGTGCGGGGCGGGCGCAGCAGCAGTACCGCACCCAAGCCGCTGACCGCCAATCCCCACAGTGGCGACAATTGCTCCAGCCAGGCCGATTCATCGAAGCGGTGCGCGATTATGTGCATGATGCTAAGCGCGATACCGGCCG
>JBBQDK010000107.1:0-10332 GCA_038319625.1 Gammaproteobacteria bacterium | reverse complement strand
AGTGTGGCGCGCGGACTGGCTCCATATTGTACCCAGCGCGTCAGTTGCGCGTCGTAGCGCGACGGATCGCGCGTAGAGGTGACGATTTCAATAAGGTAGTCTTCCAGCGCCGGTGACATGTGCAGATCGAGAATTTCGCGGCGCGCCGCGAACAGGGTTTCCTGAGAGACCTTGTACGTCGTCGCGGCAGACTGCCCGTTGTGTTCGCGGCGCTCCTGTTCGCGCACCAGGTGCAGGATCTTCTGTTCGCCCGCGGCGCCGGGGTAGCCGACATGTACGTGCATGAGGAAGCGGTCCAATTGTGCCTCGGGTAGTGGATAGGTGCCCTCCTGCTCAATCGGATTCTGCGTCGCCATCACCATGAACAGGCGCGGTAACGGATAAGTCTGACGGCCGATACTGACCTGTCGCTCGGCCATGGCTTCGAGCAATGCCGATTGCACCTTGGCCGGCGCGCGATTGATCTCGTCGGCCAGCACCAGATTGCGGAAGATCGGCCCACGCTGAAAATGGAAGGAACCGTCCTGCGGCCGGTAGATCTCGGTGCCGGTAAGATCAGCGGGCAACAGATCGGGCGTGAACTGGATACGGTGGAACTCGCCTTCGATTCCTTGCGCCAGGGTCTTGATAGCCGTGGTCTTGGCCAGACCCGGCGCCCCCTCGACCAACAAGTGGCCGTCGGCCAGCAGGGCAATGAGCAGGCGCAGCGTAAGCGCCTCCTGGTCGATAATGCGTTGATCGATGTAGTGTCTGAGCTGAGTAATCCGGTCTCTGACGGACGTCGTGCTATTCGTTGATAGGGCGGCCACTTCGGTCATACGCATCTCCTTGGGATCAGGCATCGCTGAAATCGCCCGACAGCGCCGCGTTCTTGCAGCGCGGCAGACTTGTCGGGACAGGTAGTTGCTATGACAGAACCTGTTGTATCAAGTTCCTTTGCGGACCGTTCCAAGCCTCATTGCCCGGTGGTTTTGCCCTGCTCCATTCGATATCCGACCCAATTCGCGAGTATGCGCACCATGCCGAAGGCGATACCGGCCAGCGCGCGTTCCGGCCAGCTGCGCTTGCGCCAATCGTCATGGGTGATGTGCTGTGCATTGTTCTCGATGGCATGCGTGAGGAGCGTCGCGAAGGCCTGCGCAAATGACCGGTCGTAGACCACGATATTCGCCTCACGCGACAGCATCAGGCTCAGCGGGTCGATATTGGAGGAGCCCAGGGTGGCCCATTGTCCGTCAATGACCGCCGCCTTGGCATGCATCTCGCTGGCCTGATATTCATGGATGTCGATGCCCGCATCCAGAAGCTGAGTATAGAGATCCCGAGTAGCGTACTGTACCCAGGGGTGATCGCTGAAGCCCTGCAGCAGCAGACGAACCCTGACACCGCGCGCAGCGGCATTGACCAGCGCCTTGCGAAAGCGGTAGCCAGGCAGGAAATAGGCATTGGCGAGAATGATCTCGTGCTGCGCTTCCGCAATAGCCCGCAGATAGGCCTGCTCGATGTCACGCCGGTGACGCAGGCTGGAGCGCAGCAGAAAGGTACCGCGGGTGGCGCCAATCGCAGCGGGTGTGACTGCGGCATCCCGGGCGTGACGCGGCACATGCAACTGCGCCCGTGCCACACGGTAGTGCAGGGTGCGCATTGCGCGCAGTATCGGCGCCAGCAAGGGGCCTTCGACGCGTGCCGCGAAATCGAAGCGTGGCAGGCCGGTGCGAACCTCGATGTCATCCACGATATTGATGCCGCCGACGAAGGCGGCGGACCGATCGACCACCGCCAGTTTGCGATGCAGGCGCCGCAGGCGTTGGCGTTGAAAACGGTAAGGTGAGATTTGCGGACGGTAGAGCAGCACATTGACACCTGCTTCGCGTAGTGTCTGCAGCGGAAGCGCCGGAGTGACCTGAGCGCCATAGCCATCGATGAGCAGATGCACCGCGACACCGCGCCGCGCGGCTTGCATCAAGGCCGCGGCGACCTGCTGTCCCGTGGTATCGTTGGCGAAGATATAGGTATCGAGATACACCCAGTCCGTGGCGCCGTCGATGGCCGCTATGAGCGCGGGAAAGTACTCGGCGCCACTTTGCAACAGAGTGATTTTGTTGCCGCCGAGGTATTCGGTCACGACCTTTCTCGCCGCGACTCATGGCACAGCATTGTCACCACATTACCAGCCAGGCCATGGAGTTTCGGAAGCGGAACAGTATGCATTGCGTCAGTCTACCGCAATTCCGCTTATTTGAGCTTTACGCCACCGGAATGTCACCCAAGCACCGAACTCGACAGAGGCTGCTTGCAAGCCCGTAGTCGGCGCGCTAGCCTGCGCACTGCCGATGACAGAGACAAACTATAAGGAATAATTCGATTTGAAAATCACCCGCATCTTTCTGCTTGTCACACTGGCGGTACTGATTGGTGCATTTTTTGCTCTTGATCTTGGTCATTTCCTGACCCTGACCTATTTCAAATCGCAGCACGACGCCATCGAGTTGTACCGGCTGGCACACCCGCTGGCGACGGCTTTGGCATTCAGTGCGGCTTATATTGCCGTGACCGGCCTGTCGCTGCCCGGAGCGGCGCTGATGTCGCTGGCCATCGGCGCCGTGTTCGGTCTGGCATGGGGGACCCTGATCGTCTCGTTCGCGTCCAGCATAGGTGCGGCGCTGGCCTTTCTGGTGTCCCGCTGGCTGCTGCGCGACCTGGTGCAGAAACGATTTGGCGACTCACTGCGTTCGGCCAACCGCGGCATCGAAAGGGACGGCGCATTCTATCTGTTCACGCTGCGACTGGTACCCGCCTTCCCGTTCTTCATCATCAATCTGGTGATGGGACTGACGCCCCTGAAGACCTGGACCTTCTACTGGGTGAGCCAGATCGGCATGCTGGCGGGAACACTCGTCTATGTGAATGCCGGAACGCAATTGGGGCAGTTGGAGTCCCTATCGGGCATTCTGTCGCCGGGACTGATCGCCTCGTTCACACTGCTGGGTTTATTCCCGCTGCTCGCCCGCAAGACCATCGCGTCGATCAAGGCGCGGCGTGTGCTGCGCGGTCACCCGCGTCCCCGGCATTTCGATCGCGATCTGATCGTGATCGGCGCCGGCTCCGGTGGTCTAGTCAGTGCGTATATCGGCGCCACGGTCAAGGCCAAGGTGAGCCTGATCGAGAAGCATCGCATGGGCGGCGATTGCCTGAATACCGGCTGCGTACCCTCCAAGGCCTTGCTGCGTTCCGCCAAAATGCTTTCCCATGCACAGCGCGCCGAGGAATTCGGTTTCGACTGGGCCCATGTCGAATTCGATTTCGCGAAGGTCATGGAGCGTGTGCAACACATCATCACTCAGGTCGAGCCGCATGATTCGGTCGCACGCTACACAGCGCTCGGCGTCGACTGCCTATCTGGCGAAGCGCGCATCACCTCACCCTATACGGTCGAGGTCGATGGCCGCACGCTGACGACCCGCAATATTGTCGTCGCCACCGGCGCACGCCCGGCTATACCTTCCATCCCCGGTATCGATGACACCGGCTACCTGACCTCCGACACCCTGTGGGAACTGCGTACGCTGCCGGCGCGGCTCCTGGTGCTGGGCGGCGGACCGATCGGCTGCGAACTTGCGCAGGCCTTTGCGCGCTTCGGCAGCCAAGTGCTACTGGTCGAGCGCGATCCACGCTTGCTGCGCAACGAAGATCCGGAATTTGCAGCGCTGCTGATGGAACGGCTGCGCTTCGAGGGCGTCGCAGTGCGGGTCGGCCATACCGCGCAACAATTCAAAATCAGCGCAGGTCGCAAACTGCTGGTGGCGGAGCAAAAGGGCCAGCCTGTCGAGATCGAATTCGACGTACTGCTGATCGCCGTCGGCCGGCAGGCCAACAGCCACGGTTTCGGCCTGGAAGAACTCGGAGTGCCCCTGCGCAAGAACGGCAGCATCGAGGTCAACGACTACCTGCAGACAAGCTACCCCAATATCTACGCTGTCGGTGATGTCACCGGCCCCTATCATTTCACCCACGTCGCTGCGCATCAGGCATGGTATGCGGTCGTCAACAGCCTGTTCGGTACATTCAAAAAATACCGCGTTGACTACTCCGTCATCCCGTGGGCCACCTTCACGGAACCGGAAATCGCACGTGTCGGCCTCAATGAACAGGAGGCCAATCAAAACAATATCGCCTACGAGGTAACGACCTACTCGCTCAACGATCTGGATCGCGCCATCACCGACAGCGAGACGCAAGGTCTCGTGAAAGTGCTCACCGTCCCCGGCAAGGATAAAATCCTCGGCGTCACCATCGCCGGTGAACACGCGGCCGAAGTAATTACCGAATTTGTCACAGCCATGCGTCACGGCCTCGGACTCAACAAGATCCTCGGTACGATACATATTTACCCGACCCTTTCTGAAGCCAATAAATATACCGCCGGCGCCTGGAAACGTGCCCATGCCCCGGCGCGTCTGCTGGCCTGGCTGGAGCGCTATCATGCGTGGCGCCGTGGCTGAGGCATACGAAGACTAATGCAATGCTTGAGTTGCGCTTCTCGCACCCGCTACACTCCGCGTCACATTCACAACTACATCCCGCACACGCATGGCAAATTCTGACTGCCCATCGACCACGACAGCCGCCGACCCGGAGCGTTGGCTGCAGGATCATGGCGACTACCTATACCGCTACGCCCTGCGTCAGTTGCGCGATAGCGTGCAGGCCGAGGACATGGTGCAGGAGACTTTACTGGCCGCTTGGCAATCCGTCGCCGCTTACACCGGCCGATCTGCGGAAAAGACCTGGCTTACCGGTATTCTCAAACACAAGATCATCGACTGCCTGCGCAAACAGCTGCGTGAAGTACCGGTCGACGATATTACTGCCTTATCCGATAGCCCCGACAGCGGTATCGATCAGCTCTTCGATGCGCGCGGTCACTGGATCACTCCGCCGCGACATTGGGGCAGTCCGCACAAGACACTGGAGAATCGCCAATTCATCGAGGCCTTGCAGCGCTGTCTGGAGCGCCTGAAGCCGACCCTGGCGCGTGTTTTCACCCTCAAGGAAATCTCCGGCAACTCCAATGAAGAAATCTGCGCTGAACTCGGCATCACGGCGGGCAATTGCGGCGTACTGCTGTACCGCGCGCGCATGGGCCTGCGGCAGTGCCTCGAAGCGCTCTGGTCTCCGAGCCAGACTGGAACGACCGACTGATGCTGTCCTGCAAAGATGTGACACGGAAGATTTCTCAGGCACAGGATCGGCGACTGACATTTCGCGAGCGACTGAGTATCCGGCTGCATCTGTTGATTTGCTACGCCTGTCGACGCTTCGTCAAACAAGTTACAATTCTGACCGCCGTTTCGCAGCGACTGCTGTCGGATGATTCAAAATCCGGCGCTGTCGACACACTGACAGACTCGGCCCGCCATCGCATCCGCGATCGCCTGCAGGAGTCCGTCGATAGGCATGACGGTAAAGAGTAAGGTTCAGAAAGCGCTGGGGTGAGAAATAAAATAAAGAATATTGCTATCCGCCGAGGTCGCGCGGCGCTGATCTGACAGGTGATGTTGCACGAGACCCTTGCGTACCGCCGACCATGGCCCGCTTGCGCTGAGGATCGTGTATGGATCGCGGTTCGAGTTCAGTTACCTTCACGGCTGACTCGGTAACATCGATCAACATCAGCACATCATTGAGGGCACGATCTTTTTCCTGGAGTGCGGCATGAGCACGCTCCAGGTCATACACTACAGCGCTTCGTTCATCTCGCAGGTCGGTGCACTCCTGCAGAGTGCGTTCCAGCTCTGCGCGGAGATGCATTATCAGCTGCTCATCCTGTCGTACGGTATCGGAGCTGTCGCGGATGACAGCAAGCTCGGCGGCGAGCCCGGCCAACTGCCCGTTGGCGGCGGCCAATGCAGCCTGCGCTTCCTGTTGCCGGGCCTCTTGCTGCGACTGCAGCAGTTCATATTCGCAGCGGGCCGCGGTGTACATCGACTCCAGTTCAGTCTGCGCTTGCGTCGATTGTCGTTCGGCATTCTCACACGCTGTTTCGGCACGTGTCGAAGCATCGGACAGCCGTACGAACTCTTGTTCCAGATCACTCACACGACGCTTGGCGGCGGCTTGCCCGGCTTCGAGTTCGGTGCTGCGTTGCACCGCCTTGCCCAGGCTGCCGTCCAGTTCATCGACGCGCTGCACCGCCCTCGCCAGCGCCTCCTGCAAGCGCCCTACCTCCGTGCGCAAACCCTGAGCCTCATTGCCTTGCCATGCGGTTAGCTGTGCCACTTCCTGTTGCGCGCGCGCCTCGGTTTCGGCCAGTTGCAGCGTGAGCGCTTCGATCCGTTGCTCTGTATCCCGTGACACGGCATCCAGTTCAGTGCGGACGCATTCGGTCTCCGCCTTGGCGGCGGCCAGTGCTTCGTCCAGCTTGGCGGCCTCCTGCATCCGCTCCCGGGTAAGTTGCAGATCGGACTTGAAGACGTTGATTTCGTTGCCGAGGCGTATCGCGGTAGCCGCGAAACGCATGCCCATGTTCTGGGTCTGCTCCAGCTCTTGCTTGAGCCGTGTAATCTCATCCTGCGCCCCCAGCGCACGCTGCGGTTCAACATCGTTGCGGCGCACCGATGCGGTGCTGCGCGTGATGCGCTGCGCATCCTCCCGCATCACGCGCGACTGGGCTGCCTGCTCGGCGAGTCGCGCGGCCTGTTCCAATGCCTCCCGGCCGTGACCTGGCTCTTCATTATAGGGAGGAGCTTCTTGCTCGCTGTGTGATTGTGCCATGGCGAGTTACCTGCAAGTTATCTCTGTAAGGTCGGTTTGCGCTCTCGAACCGTAATGCGGCGAGACTCGGGTTAGCAGTGCGGTACCGGGAAACAGCGCCGGCTCTCGGTAACTGACAGTCATCATCTACCCTCCGCCTTGTTCACGAAGACATACGCTGGTCACCGCCAAAAAAGTACCTCCATTGAATTATAGCGCCTCGCGGACCGGCTGACAGCACAATTCCATACTACACCCGAATGGTCATTCAGATTCGTTTCAGCCTGGCAGGAAGATTATTCGCTGATGTTACCTGGTCCACTTCAGATCTTGCCAAACCGTGGGTATACTGCATGGATTAGAAAAGCCAGCATGACGGTTATCTGGCATGCAATTGACCGAATGGTCACAACGTTACAACACAGGCATACGCAAGCTCGTTGTGCGTCTCGCACAAGCTCCTATGTGTAGGCGTCGAATGACAGGAGATCGAATATGAAGGCCAGCGGCTTACTCTGGAAGCGGTGAGTGCGATAGTGGCATGAAGCTGTCCGGCAGTGACAGCCCCGCTGCGCTGAACCGTTCACTCCGGTGCATGCGAGTGCTCGACTGAATCCGGCGGATGGCAACTGCGGAAAGAGCAGCTCGTTGACGAAACCTCCTTCTACACCTCACCATCCGCCGCGACGCTATCAGCCCTTGTGACTCTGCGGCAACCTGCGATAGGCCGAGAATCCCAGC
The DNA here is from genome assembly GCA_038319625.1 of Gammaproteobacteria bacterium. Taxonomy (GTDB): domain Bacteria; phylum Pseudomonadota; class Gammaproteobacteria; order JBBQDK01; family JBBQDK01; genus JBBQDK01. Next base: position 2,838 of record JBBQDK010000107.1, on the reverse strand, counting down.
ATGGCGATCCCGCCCAAGAAGACTTTCAAGGATGGCGGCAGCGGAACCTGGGATATCTGGACGCCAAAAATTCCTCCCAGACCGGTAGGGGCGCCGACCACATTCGCGAAGTAGTTACCCGGACCGGCCGTAAAGCTGAAACTGCCCGGGGTTGATGTGGAACCCAGATTGATGGTCGAGGTACTGACCGACATCATCAAGGCTGAAAATCCCAGAGGATTGAAGCTCAAATCGGTAAGGGTTGCCAGATAGGTACCACCAGTGGCAATGTTGAATGAAGGGTGAAAGAAGCCGGGCGAAGCGCTCGAGATAAAGCCGGTGGTTTCGTATGCGATTGTCGATGCCTGCGCTGTGCCGATGGCGCAGGCAAAGATAACGGCGCCCGCCAGAGTACGAAGCGATTGAGTGAATAGAGGTTGCATGAAGACTCCTTGTTTAATGTTGGCTAGTCCAAGAACAAAGTGACAGCAATCTGACGCGTGAATTGCCGTACCAAGTTGCAGGCAATTACCATGCCAGCGCGGAACCTCGCCTTTTCAACCTACCCGAAACAAACTTCGCAATTTCATGTAATGAATGCACCCTCAGCCCGACCAATGAACAGACACCGCAGCAGGGTGTCCGTAACCGCAACGTGAATGTGCATATCGAGGTGTCAGTTGGTGCCGACCTGCAAGGCTGTTTCTGTTCTCGTGTCCGACGCGCAAGACCGGCGCCTGACGACGAGGGAGTGGTTGGCAATCCGCCTGCACCTGCTGATCTGTGCAGCCTGCCGCAATTTCGCACAACAGCTCACGCTGTTACGGCACGCGGCCAGGCTGTACCGGGATCAGGCGCATTGACGCACTGGTTTACATAACGACCGCGGGCCTTTTGCCTGTTCCTATCAATAATCGTTTGGAGGTTTACATGAGCAATAAACATATCGTCCGTTCCGCCATCGCCGGCGTCCTCGCCATGGGCGTTCTGGCCGCTACTACCGGCCAGGTGCTGGCCGCCGACAAGCCCGCGATGGACAAATGCTTCGGCATCGCCAAGGCCGGCAAGAACGACTGTGCATCCAAAGGTGCCGGACATGCCTGCGCGGGACAGTCGAGCAAAAGTGGGGACAAGGCCTCGTTCCTGATGGTGCCGAAGGGCACCTGCGAAAAGATCGTCGGCGGCAGCACCACTGCCGGTATCTGATCGACATCATGGGCGCAACACTCAATATGTTTGATGTGGGTCCGATCCCGGCGCGTGCCGGGGTCGGGCTGCGCACTCCGCATTACCGTGCCGTGCTCGATACCCGACCCGACATTGCCTGGTTCGAAGTGCACAGTGAGAACTTCTTCGCCGACGGCGGACCCGCGCATGCAATGCTCACCGCGGTACGCAGCGATTACCCACTCAGCCTGCACGGTGTCGGTCTGTCGCTGGGCTCCACCGATCCACTCAACCGCTGGCATCTGGACAGGATAAAGACGCTCATCGAACGCTATCAGCCGAGCCTGGTGTCAGAGCATCTGTCCTGGAGTTCCGTGGGCGGGCGTTATCTCAACGACCTGCTACCCCTGCCGTACACCGAAGCGGCCCTGCGACATGTCAGCACTCGCATACAACAAGTACAGGATTACCTGGGCCGGCAGATTCTCATCGAGAATCTTTCCAGTTATCTGCAATTCTCGACATCGACCATACCCGAATGGGAATTCATCACCGCCGTCGCGCAACACAGCGGCTGCGGCATTCTGCTCGATGTCAACAACGTCTATGTCAATGCGTGCAACCACGGCTTCGACGCCGGCGACTATCTGCATGCCATTCCGGTGTCCGCCGTCGGGGAAATGCATCTCGCCGGTCACACGGATGAAGGCGACTGCCTGATCGATACCCACAGCCGGCCGGTTGCTCCCGCCGTCTGGGCACTCTACGAACAGGCCGTGCGCCGTTTCGGCCGCCTGCCTACCCTGATCGAATGGGACGCGGATATTCCTTCACTGGACGTACTGATGAGCGAAGCGGCCAAGGCCGAAGCTATTCTGGAGAGATGCGATGTCCGCGCTGCATGAACTGCAGAACAGTTTCCGAGATGCACTGCTGAGCGGCGACACGGCGGCGGCCGAGAATGACGTCTGCGCCGGCGGTCTCAGTGTCGCCCGCCGGCTTGGTATCTACCGCAATACCGTCTTCACCAATCTGCGTGAAGCGCTGCGTGCCATTTTTCCGGTGGTCGAACGGCTGGTCGACACGGACTTTTTCAACGGCTGCAGTGACGAATATAGTCGTCGTTATCCGTCACCGGCCGGCGACCTGAATCGTTTCGGCGCACAGTTCGGAGAGTTTCTCGCCACTTTCGCGCCCGCCGCGTCCCTGCCCTATCTGCCCGATGTGGCACGGCTGGAATGGCAGGTGAATCAGGTCTATCACGCTGCCGATCATGCGGCATTGGATCTCGCACACCTCGCTACTCTTGCACCCGAGCACTACGAGACCTTGCGTATCACCCTGCACCCGGCCAGCGCGCTGCTCGCATCCCTCTATCCCGTACAACGCATCTGGCAGGTGAATCAGCCCGACCACACTGGCACTCTGGATGTGCATCTGGATAGCGGCGGCGTGCGACTGCTGATCGAACGACACGGCGGACATATCGTACTGCGCGCGCTGAGCGACGGTGAGTGGGCATTGCTGCGGGCTATCGCAGATGGTGCGGCATTCGCCGCTGCCTGCACGGCGGCGCTGTCAGCCGAAGCGGACTATGACATCGGCGCCGCTCTGCAGACACTCGTCTCCCGCAGCACACTGATCGATTTCACACTGCCGTAAAAGCTCAACAGCGAAGACCCTCAAGGAGAT
>JBBQDK010000106.1:0-10534 GCA_038319625.1 Gammaproteobacteria bacterium | reverse complement strand
CCGACACGCAAGGGTACGCCGCAAGTGCTGCAATGATAGACATTGTCCAGTTGCAGTCGTTCAATTCGAGTTAACAATTTGGCATATCCGTAAATTTGCGGGTATTTTTTACATATCATGCGACTTATTTTAAAGCCGGGTGTCGATGATGCCCTGCTTCTTTGTAAGCGCTTGGGTGACGAAATGATCGAAGCTTCAGAAGAAGGTGGAGAATATCGCTTTCGGATACGTAAATGCTGATGATGTAGAAAACTGATTTGTCGGCGATCACTCTTAATGGGGAAATTTCCGCTCAAGATATCGGTCTTTGCAAAGTAATAGACACATCGAAAACACAAAACACAAGGTCTAAAATATACGGTCGTCAGGAGTACTACTTCTGTGGTACTTTTCTGTGAGTTCTGTATGGGGTAGCGACATCCCCAATTTGCATAAAACGCCAAGCGTGGTACGCGTCTGTTTTTCAAAGGAAAAGATTTTCACAATCGAATGGGGCAGGGATGAGCGCCATGTTACCAAAGGACGCATGCCCTTATCATTCGAGTTCGTAAGATGCGCTAATTAGATTTGTGGCAGTCAGGTTCTGGTAGTCCCAGTCTATGTATCTCAATTACTGCCCTTCAGGTCACTGCTACGACCTCAGTCCAGTGCCCAGATTCATCCTCTCGGGCGCACCATTTTCCTATCGAAACGACAGGTCTTAATGTGTGCCGGCGCGCGTCTGAACCGGCAGGTCACACCTCTACTACCGTCGGTCGCTTCCTGATATATTCTGCACCCATCAAAACGCCGCCGCTGTCGCCATGTCACTATCGAAAAACCAGATCAAGTTCCTACGTGGAAAATGCCATGCGCTCAATCCGGTCGTCATGGTCGGGCAGAAGGGTCTTACGCCACCATTGCTGAAGGAACTGGACATTGCACTTGATCAGCATGAATTGGTCAAGATCAAAATTGCGGCGGAAGACCGTGACTCGACCCGGGCCATGATGGACGAAATCTGCATCCGGGAAGGCGTGCAACGGATTCAGGTTATCGGCAAGACGCTGACGGTGTTCCGCAGAAACAAAGAGAAGCTCGCTGTCCAATTACCCAAAGATTGATGCGGCGGGGGGGCGCTTGCATACGCCTTGCGCGATTCACATGAGCAATCACAACTCGCTCAAGACCTTCAAGTGTGCCAAAACGCTGCGACCTAGCGCATGCAACACGTAACCCCCTTCCAGTACCGAGACGATACGTCCTTCTGACCAAGTTGTGGCAACCGTCTTGAGTTGTTGCGTTAGCCAAGAGAAATCCGACTCGATCAGCGCCAGATCCGCAATCTCGTCTTGCCAATGACCGTCGAAACCGGCACTGATGAATATTATCTCAGGTTGAAAGTCCTGTAGCGCCGGTAGCCATTGTTCCAGCACAGCCCGGCGCATGTCGCCTCCATCCATGCCTTCGGTCAGCGGGACGTTGATGATATGGGTACTGCCGGTGCTGCCGGTGTGCGGGTACAGCGGGTTTTGGAACAGCGAACACAACAGCACGCGCGAGTCGTCGCAAAAGATATCTTCTGTGCCATTGCCATGATGTACGTCGAAATCCGCAATCGCGATACGGTCCAGACCGTGTGCGGCGAGGGCATGTGCGGCACCTACCGCCACATTGTTGAGCAAACACAAACCCATGGCCTGGTCACGACTTGCGTGATGACCTGGCGGGCGGATGCTACAGAAAGCGTTCGCCAATTTGCCGCTCATGACCAGATCGGTGCCGAGTACCACGGCACCGGCTGCATGCAGCGCAGCTTCCAATGTGTCGGGATTCATCCAGGTGTCTGCACCGATCGCAACCAGACCTTCGCTCGGCACAGCGGCGATCAGGCGGTCAAGATACGCCGCTGAATGTACACGCTCCAATTGGGCGCGAGTGGCACGTGGTGCCTCGTGATGCTGCAGGAAATCATACACACCACTGGCGATCAGCTGATCCTCGATCGCCATGAGACGCGCCGGACTGTCGGGATGTCCTGGCTCAATGAGCTGCTTCAGGCAGGTTGGATGAGTGATGAAAGCAGTCTGCATGAATAGGTCCAATTTGGATGAGTGCGAGCTACTATATTAAACCCGCTGTTATTCCGATGTGCTGTGTACATGTTAGAATTGGACGCTGACAGACAGGGAAATTCCGCACATGGGCAAGCATTATCTCAATCCGTTGTTTACGCCCCGGACCGTCGCAGTGATCGGCGCCAGCAATCGCCTGGACAGTGTCGGTGGCCTGGTATTCCGCAATCTGCTTGAAGGCGGTTACCAGGGCCGCAGCTACCCGGTCAATCTCAAGCATACCGAGATTCAAGGCCAACCGGCTTTCACCACGGTCGAGCAGTTGCCCGAGCGCATCGATCTGGCCGTGATCGCCACCAAGGCCGAGACCGTGCCGGCAATCATAGAGGCCTGCGGTCGGCAGGGTGTCCGCTCTGCCGTGATTCTATCGGCAGGTTTTCACGAAACAGGTCCCCACGGCGCCGCATTGGAAAAAGCCGTAATGGAGAATGCCCGGCGTTATGGTCTGCGACTGATCGGGCCTAATTGCCTCGGCGTGATCCGGCCCGAACTGGGCCTCAACGCCACATTTACCAATAGCGCCGTCAAGCCCGGTAATCTGGCATTGATTTCGCAATCGGGCGCCTTGTGCAGTGCGATTCTTGATTGGGCGCTGCCCAATGATGTCGGATTTTCCAGTGTGGTATCGCTGGGTGATTCGGCCGATGTGGATTTTGGCGAGATCCTCGATTTTATGGTCTCCGATCCCAAGACGCAGGCGATCCTGCTCTATATAGAAGGCATCCGCAACGCACGCCGCTTCATGAGTGCACTGCGCGCGGCAGCCCGCATCAAGCCGGTTATCGTGGTCAAAGTCGGGCGTCATGAAGCAGGTGGCAGGGCGGCGCTGTCACACACGGACGCGCTGATGGTTGCTGACGATGTTTTCGATGCCGTACTGCAGCGCGCCGGCGCCGTGCGTGTGCAGAGTATCGCCCAATTGTTCACTTCTGCACGGGCATTGGCGACAGGTATCCGGCCCAGTGGCAATCGTCTCGCCATCGTTACCAATGGTGGCGGTCCCGGCGCCATGGCGGCGGACCGTGCCGCCGATCTTGGCGTTGATGTGGTAACGCTGTCGCCAAAGTCCATTGAAGAACTGAACGCCGTATTGCCTGTTACATGGTCACACGGCAACCCGATCGATATTATCGGCGACGCCAATGCGGATCGGTACCGTGCGGCCCTGACGGTCTGCATGCACGCCTCGGAGATCGACGGCGTTCTGGTGCTGCTGACGCCACAGGCCATGACGCAACCACTGCAGGTCGCCGAGGCTGTAATCGACGTGGCGCGACAATCAACCAAGCCGTTGCTGGTGAGTTGGATGGGAGGGACTCAGGTAATGGGCGCACGGGACGCTTTCGTCGTCGCCGGTATTACCAGTTTCCGCACTCCGGAACCGGCGGTCGAAGTGTTTTCCTATCTTGCCGCCTATTTCCACAACCAGCAGTTACTCTTGCAGATGCCAGGACCGCTGTCGCACCAGATCGCTCCGGATATCGAGGGCGCGCGCATGCTGATAGAAAGCGTGCTTGCCGAGCATCGCAAGGTGCTCAACGAAATGGAATCCAAGTCATTGTTGGCGGCATTTCGTATTCCGGTGGCGAAAACCGTAGTGGCACATTCGCCCACGGAAGCCCTGCTGTTGGCCGAACAGTTTGAATTTCCCGTGGCGATGAAGGTCAATTCGCCGGACATCACTCACAAATCGGATTCCGGCGGTGTACGTTTGAATCTCGCCAATGCCGCTGCGGTGCGTGCGGCGTATCAGGAGATCATCAACGAGGTGCAGCGCAATCGTCCCGCGGCTAGTATCGACGGTATCGCCATCGAGCCCATGGTGGTCAAGCCGAGCGGCCGGGAACTGCTGGTGGGCGTGACCACCGATGCCGTGTTCGGGCCTGTCATCATGTTCGGCATGGGCGGCACGGCCGTGGAAGTGTTGGCGGATCGTGCGGTCGAACTGTTGCCATTGAACCGTTACCTCGCCCTCAATCTGATACAGCGCACCCGCGCAGCGAAGCTGCTGGGTGACTTCCGGCACATGCCGGCCGTTGATATGGAGGCGTTGGTCAGTGTTCTGCTGCGTGTTTCGGAAATGGTCTGCGAACTGCCCTGGTTGAAGGAGATGGATATCAACCCGTTGCTGGTGGATGAGAACGGCGCCCTGGCAGTCGATGCCCGATTTGTGGTTGACTTTCATCAGCCCAGTGCCGACCGCTACGGTCACATGGCGATCAGCCCCTATCCGATGCATCTGGTCAACGCATGGCAACTGCCCGATGGCACCAATATCACCATCCGCCCGATCCGGCCCGAGGATGCGGATCTCGAACAGACCTTCGTTCACGGCCTGTCGGATGAAGCCAAGTATTTCCGCTTCATGGAGACGATACACGAACTCACGCCGGCCATGCTGGTGCGTTTTACGCAGATCGATTACGACCGGGAAATGGCGCTCATCGCCGTAGCGGAAGTGGCGCGCCAGGAGGTCGAATTGGGCGTTGCCCGTTATGCCACCAATCCCGATGGACTGACCTGTGAGTTCGCGCTGGTGGTGGCCGATCAGTGGCAGGGTAAGGGTGTGGCCCACAAGCTCCTGACCAGTCTGATGGACGTGGCGCGCGATCATGGTCTGGAGCGCATGGAAGGCGAGGTGATGCGCGCAAATCAGCCCATGCTGAAGCTGATGACCCGTCTGGGCTTCGAAATAAAAACCAGTGAAGATGATAATTCGGTGAAGCGGGTAACAAAAGTATTGTGACCAAATGCCTGCCACTTTGACTCACGATGTCGGATGAATTCACGCAACAGGTATCCGCTGGCGGAGTCTAAGTAGACCATTTTGCCAGGTCCTGATAATGGGTCCTGCATTCAGCGCAGCACACCCGATGCCGGTTTGTAGCTGTCCAGAACGTGGAGATAATTGGCCCGTTCGAATGCAGCAGGGTTGGCAGCATGCTGATAGCTCATGCTGCCTTTGAGCTGTGCTACCGATTCATACTCGTGAGCATCAAGCCAGTCGTTGAGTTCACGGTTGATCACGCTGAGGTATGCGGGCCCGTGTTTCAGCAGGGCGCTGCACAGGTGTGTAACATCGGCGCCGGCAAGCAGCATTTTCAGCGCATCCGTACCGCTGTGAATGCCGCCGGTGGCAGCGAGTGACAGTTGCACGCGTCCGTACAGGATCGCGATCCAGCGCATTGCCAGCCGGGCCTCGGCGGACGTCGACAGTTGCAGGCAGGGTATGATCTTCAATTTCTCGAGGTCGATGTCCGGCTGATAGAAACGATTGAACAAGGTCACGCCCGCCGCGCCTGCCTGTTCTATCCGCTGTACCATGTGGGCGATGGCGCTGAACTGCGCGGACAATTTCACGGTGATGGGAATTTTCACCTGGGTGCATAACTCGTGTACCAGTTCCACGTAACGATTTTCCACGCTCTCGCTGGTTTCATCGATATTGGCGGCGATATAGTAGACGTTCAATTCCAGTGCATCAGCACCTGCGGCTTCGAGCTCGCGGCCATGTGCCACCCAGCCGTTCAGCGAAATACCATTGAGGCTGGCGATGACCGGAATCGACAGCGACGCCTTCAACCGTGTGAGCTGTTCGAGATATTGTTCCAGGCCGCTGGAATAGATATCCGGTTGCGGGAGGAAGCTCTGGGCCTCGGCGTTACCGATGGCCTGATTGTCCAGGAACCGCAGCATCTGCTCCTCTTCCTGGCGCAATTCCTCTTCGAACAGGGAATACATAACAAGGGCCGCGGCGCCGGCGTCTTCGAGACGGCGCGCGCTGTCGAGATCGCGTGACAGTGGCGAGGCGGACGGTACCAGCGGACTGCTGAGGTTCAGACCGAGATAGCGCGTGCGCAGATCACTCATGGCCGCTCTCCTGTCGGGTTTCCGTTGGGGTATCGGTCTCCGGTACTTTCTCCCAGGACAGACCGGCGAGTTGTTCGTAATGATGGAAGCGTTCATTGACTTCCGTCTGCGATTGCGCAAGGAAGCGTTCCGCGTCCTCCGGATGTGAACGCCACAACATGCTGAAACGAGTTTCATTCTTGATGAAGTCGCGATAGGGGATTGAGGGTGCCTTGGAGTCGAGGCGCAACGGGTTCTGACCTTCGACAGCACGGCGCGGGTCGTAACGGAACAGTGGCCAGTGGCCACTGTCGACGGCCAGCTGCTGTTGCTGGTGATTGAAGGACATGTCATAGCCGTGGGCGATGCAGGGCGAGTAGGCGATGATCAGCGAAGGTCCATCGTAGGATTCGGCGTCAATAAAGGTGCGCAGTGTCTGTACGTCCTTGGCGCCATAGGCGACATGCGCAACATAGACGTTCTCATAAGCCATGGCAATGTGCGCCAGGTCCTTCTTGGCGGTGGACTTGCCACCCGCGGAGAATTTGGCGACGGCGCCGCGCGGCGTAGCCTTGGAGGTCTGACCACCCGTATTGGAATACACCTCGGTATCCAGCACCAGGACGTTGACGTTGCGGCCGGAGGACAGCACATGATCCAGGCCACCGAAGCCGATATCGTAGGCCCAGCCGTCGCCTCCGATGATCCAGACACTTTTCTTGTTGAGATTTTCCGCCACACTGGCCAGCTCCCGTGCCGTGGGTGTATCAATAGCAAGCAGTCGCTGATTCAGGTCGGTGACACGCAGGCGCTGCTCATGAATGCCGGCCTCGCTGGATTGGTCGGCGTTGAGCAGGGCATCGATTACGTCATCGCCCAAGTCGCTACGCAGTGACTCCAGCAATTCGCGAGCGTATTCCGTTTGTTTGTCGATGGCCACGCGCAGGCCGTAACCAAATTCCGCGTTGTCCTCGAACAGTGAATTCGACCAGGCCGGTCCGCGGCCTTCCTTGTTGGTCGTCCAGGGTGTAGTCGGCAGGTTGCCGCCATAGATCGAAGAACAGCCGGTGGCATTCGCCACCACCATGCGATCGCCGAACAACTGGGTCGCCAGCTTGATGTATGGTGTCTCGCCGCATCCGACGCAGGCGCTGGAGAATTCGAACAAGGGTTGCAACAGCATGGCGCCCTTGATGGTGGTTTCCTTGACCTGTCGCCGGTCGTACTCTGGCACGCTCAGGAAGAATTCCCAGTTGACACGTTCCTGGTCGAGCAACGGTCCGTGCGGTGCCATGTTGAGCGCCTTGTGACTGGAGTTAGTCTTGTCGCGGATCGGGCAGATATCCACGCACAGGCCACAACCGGTGCAATCCTCAGGCGCTACCTGATAGGTAATGCGCAGTCCGGCCGGAAAATCCTTGCCACGAATCGGTGCGGTCTTGAAAGTGGATGGCGCGTTTCTCAGTTGTTCCTCCGTGAATAACTTGCTGCGGATCGCTGCATGCGGACAGACCAGGGGGCATTTGCCGCACTGTGTGCACAAGATCTCGTCGAGTACCGGAATCTCCAAGGCCAGATTGCGCTTTTCATAGGCGCCGGTGCCGAGCGGGAAGCTGCCGTCAGCCGGCATCAGGCTCACCGGAATGGCGTCACCGCGATCGGCGATCAGTTCGGCGGTAAAACGCTGCACGAATTCGGGGGCATGATCCGGGACCACAGCGTGCGCGGTAATCGCGCTGTCCGCCGTAGCCGGCACACTGATTTCGTGCAGATTCTCCAGGGACTGGTCGATGGCGTTGTAATTGAGTTCGACGATGCGCCGGCCCTTCTTGCCATAGGTTTTCTCGACGGCGTGCTTGATCGCGGCAATGGCCTGTTCACGCGGTAGAATGCCGGAGATGGCAAAAAAACAGGTCTGCATGATGGTGTTGATGCGTTTGCCCATGCCGGAGTCGCTGGCGACGCGCTCGGCATCGATGCTGTAGAAGCGGATATGCTTGGCGATGATCTGTCGCTGCATCTTCTGCGGCAGCGTGTTCCAGACCTGATCGCGCGCGGCCGGTGAATTGAGCAGAAACACCGCACCGTTAGCGGCATTGTCGAGCATTTCGTAACGCTGCAGGAAACTTGGCTGATGACAGGCGACAAATCGCGCATCATTGGCGCCGATCAAATAGCTGGAACGAATTGGCTTCGGTCCGAAACGCAAGTGTGAGACGGTCACAGCGCCGGCCTTTTTCGAATCGTAGACGAAATAACCCTGAGCGTGCAGTGCTGTGGATTCACCGATGATCTTGATGGAATTCTTGTTGGCGCTTACCGTGCCGTCGGAACCGAGCCCGTAGAACAAGGCCTGGAAGGTATCGGCATGACCGGCGTTGCGGTAGTTCGAGTCCCAGTCAAGGTTACTGTGGGTGACATCGTCGATGATGCCGACGGTGAACAGATTGCGCGGCGTCTCCTTGGCCAGTTCATCGTAGATACCCTTGATCATGCCAGGCGTGAATTCCTTCGAGGAGAGGCCGTAACGGCCACCAACCACACACGGCAGTCCACCGAATTTACTGTCCGGCCTGCCGGATTCCTGGGCGAGCGCGGTGAGCACATCCTTGTACAGCGGCTCGCCGTCGGACCCCGGCTCCTTGGTGCGATCGAGCACTGCGATTTTGCACACCGTGGCCGGCAGTGCCGCAATCAAGGCCTGCGGCGCAAACGGCCGGTACAAGCGCACTTTTACCAAACCGAGCCTGGCACCATCGCGGACCAACGGTTCGATCGTTTCCTGCACGGCTTCGGCACCGGATCCCATCAGTACGATGACGTGTTCGGCATCCGCTGCGCCGACGTAATCGAACAGACGATATTGGCGGCCGGTGAGTGCCGCAAAGCGGTCCATGAGTGTTTGCAGGATGTCGGGAAAACGCTCGTAGTATGGATTGACGCTCTCGCGGCCCTGGAAATAGACATCCGGATTCTGTGAACTGCCACGCAGCACCGGGCGCTCGGGAGTCAGGGCGCGACGGCGGTGTGCGCGGACCAGTTCATCGTCGACCAGGGCGCGCACGGTGGCATCTTCGATCGCTTCGATTTTGGCCACCTCATGTGAGGTGCGGAAACCATCGAAGAAATGCACGATTGGCAGACGGCCGGCGAGGGTCGCGGCATGAGCGAGCAGTGCGAAATCCATCGCTTCCTGCACGCTGTTGGCGCACAGCATGGCAAAGCCGGTATTGCGCACCGCCATGACATCGCTGTGATCGCCGAAGATCGAGAGTGCCTGCACTGCCAGCGAACGTGCCGCGACATGCAGCACCATGGGGCTCAATTCACCCGCAATCTTGTACATGTTGGGGATCATCAGCAACAGACCCTGCGAGGCCGTGAAGCTGGTGGCCAGCGTACCGGCCTGTAAGGCGCCGTGAATGGCGCCGGCAGCGCCGCCTTCACTCTGCAGTTCGACGATCTGCGGTACCGTACCCCAGAGATTCTTGCGACCCTCGGCCGACCAGGCATCGGCCCATTCACCCATCGGCGAGGCCGGCGTGATCGGGTAGATCGCGCAGACTTCGCTGAGCAGGTGTGCGATATGGGCGGCGGCCTCGTTGGCGTCGAGGGTGAGCATGCGCGGTTCGGCCATGCGGGACTCCTGGGGATCGGTTTGTGGACGTGTTACGAGTTGCAGGTACGGCAAGACGGTTTACTTTGACAAATAATGGACAGGCTCCCCATGATCTAGATCAGATAATGCAGTTTATACCGTCACCGGTATGCGCTTGCAGGGACGAAAGACACACTGGGTGCAGGGTTTTGTGTCGAATACCACGTGGCAAACGTTCCTCGCCCTTGCCCGTCGTTTGAATGCCAATGACAGAAGCTTTGCTTGAGTGTTATTGGTTGCGACCCCCATGCCGCTCTCCGGCCCCATCGACTGGCCAGGTAAGGTAATACCTCTTTTTTTGGCGCGCATCTGCATTGCTCGGTTATCATGAGCGGCATCCATTCACTCGAATTCGCATAAGGTCAGCGGGTGTCATCCTTACCCATCGATGTCATCCTCACTCCGTTGCGCCAGGCACTGGCGGCAGGCACGACCCTGGTTTTGCAGGCGCCGCCCGGGGCGGGCAAGACCACCCGTGTGCCGTTGGCGTTGCTTGATGCGCCCTGGCTGGCGGATGGGCGCATCATCATGCTGGAACCGCGGCGCCTGGCGGCGCGCGCCGCGGCGATATTCATGGCGAGACTGCTCGGCGAGGCGGTCGGTGAAACCGTCGGCTATCGCATCCGCTTCGAGTCCAGGGTCGGGCCACGCACGCGTATCGAGGTGGTGACCGAGGCGATACTCACGCGGCACCTGCAAAGCGATCCCGGTCTCGACGGTATCGGTCTGGTGATCTTCGACGAATTCCACGAGCGTCATCTCGATTCTGATCTGGGCCTGGCCTTATGCCTGGATGCGCAGCGTGGTCTGCGTGAGGACCTGCGCCTGCTGGTGATGTCAGCGACACTGGATACCGATGCTGTGGCCCGCTTGCTCGACGCACCGGTACTGCACAGTGAAGGGCGCAGCTACC
>JBBQDK010000105.1:0-10569 GCA_038319625.1 Gammaproteobacteria bacterium | reverse complement strand
AACCGTGAATACCGAGACGCTGCTGCAGCAGACACGCGGTACTGGGAAACACACGATCCGGCGTGGTCGTGGCGACAATCACCAGATCGATATCGCCGGCCTTGCGTTCGGCCATCGCCATGGCGCGACGTGCTGCCTGCTCGGCGAGATCGGAGGTGGTCTGACCGTCGGCGGCGATGTGCCGTTCGCGGATGCCGGTGCGTTCCACGATCCATTGATCGCTGGTCTCGACCATCTTTTCCAGATCGGCATTGGTGAGGATCTTGTCGGGTAGGTAGCCGCCCGTACCGGTGATACGCGCATACTTCAATGGACCTGCCTCTGTTCCAGTAATGCCTCGAGATTATCACGGATATGCTGCGGCACGGCCTTGTCGACCTCCAACATGGCAATGCGGATGGCGTTGGCGAAGGCCATGGCATCGGCGCCGCCGTGACTCTTGACGACGATGCCCTGCAGGCCGAGGAAGCTGGCGCCATTGTAGCGGCGCGGATCGATACGGTTGCGGAACGCCTTGAGCACCGGCAGCGCGAACAGACCGACCGTGCGGGTAAAAATGTTGCGGGTAAATTCGAGCTTCATGAAATGCCGGATCATGGTGGCCAGGCCTTCGCTGGTCTTGAGTGCCACATTGCCGACGAAGCCGTCGCAGACGATCACGTCCGCGCCGCCCTTGTAGATGGCGTCACCTTCCACGTAACCAACGTAATTCAGATTGCTGACCGTCAGCAGTTGTGCCGCGCCCTTGACCTGCTCGTTGCCCTTGATGTCCTCGGCGCCGATATTCAGAAGACCGACGCGCGGGCGCTCGATGTTGTCCACCGCCGTCGCCAGCACCGAACCCATCACCGCGAACTCGAACAGATGTTGCGGTGTGGAGTCGACGTTGGCGCCGAGATCGAGCATGTGGGTGTGACCGTCGATGGACGGCAGCGAGGTGCAGATGGCGGGACGATCGATGCCCGGCAGAGTCTTGAGTACGTAGCGCGCGGTGGCCATCAGGGCGCCGGTGTTGCCGGCGCTGACGCAGGCATCAGCCGCACCTTCCTTGACGAGGTTGATGGCGACGCGCATCGAGGAATCCTTCTTGGTGCGCAAGGCCTGGGCGGGCGATTCGTCCATCTCGACACACTGTGAAGCGTGATGCACGGTCAGGCGACTGTCGTGGCCGATGCGGCTGCGGCGCAATTGGTTATCGAGTCTGGCTTGATCGCCGACCAGAATGAGCCGCAGTTGCCGCGACTCGCGCAGCATGCACAGCGCAGCTTCGACGGTGACTGCCGGTCCATGATCACCGCCCATGGCGTCGAGAGCGATTGTGACTGCCCGGCTCATGATGAGGCCATTCGGCCGGGATACTGCGGAACAACGCGCCCGTGAACCGGGCGATCTGTCGCCATCACCCGGCCCTTAGGGCCACCCTCTTCCACAACGTTCGGGAGAAGGAGAATCGCTGCGGCCTGCGGCCGGGTCATGGAAAGCACAGTGAATCGCGCTGTCTGATGGAGATCAGACGAGCGGTTCAGGTGTCTTTGTTGATGACCTTGCGGCCGCGGTAGTAGCCATCGGGACTGACGTGATGACGACGGTGCGTCTCACCCGAGGTCGGCTCGATGGACAGCGCCACCGGCTTGAGCGCGTCGTGCGAGCGACGCATGCCGCGGGTAGAGGGTGTCTTGCGACTTTTTTGCATTGCCATGATCTTTGACTCCTAACAAAACAGCTAATGTGAATTCTTCAACCGCTCCAGCACCGCGAAGGGATTCTTGCGCGGCTCCGGCTCGATCGGCTCCGGTACCAACGCCACACTTGGCGGCGCGTGCGCCGCACAGGCGCTGCCTTCGGGATGCAGTGCGGCTATCGGCAGCGCCAGCATCAGTTCATCCTCGACGACGTCACCCAGGCGCAGCGTTGATTCCGTGACCAGCAGCGGCTCCAGTTCAGCAGGCAGTTGCTCGACCTGCGCCTCGGTCGTCACCAGACCGATGCACAACGCTACGTCGACCGGCACCACCACCGGTTCCAGGCAGCGTTGACAGACCAGCGTCAGCGTGGTGGCAAGTCGCCCGCGCAAGGTACGCAGCCGACCTTCCTTATCGCCCGTTATCTCGACACTCACCTCGCCCGCGCGGCTGTGCAGTACCGGTGCCAGTCGCGGCAGGACCGACAGTGGCAGGCTGCCACGCAGTGTCCGTCCGGTTTCGGCCAGGCGCAGAACATCCATCCCTACCCGCAGCGACTCTGACATAAGCCGGCCATAATATAGGCGACCGCCGCCGCTGTCAAAAGGCAAATGGTTATGCCTGTTGGATATTTCAGGCCGTTCCGGCAAGTTTCGGTTTGCGATTGGAGAATTTAGTTTTAGCATGCACCACTGGGTGCGCCGATCACGGCACGGCACCGACCGGAATCACCAATAATCTTATGATAACCAAGATCCTGATCGCCAATCGCGGCGAAATCGCCGTCCGCATCGTGCGCGCCTGCGCCGAGCTGGGCATCACCTCGGTGGCGATCTACACCGATGCCGACCGTCACGCCCTGCACGTCAAGAAGGCCGACGAGTCCTACAACATCGGCCCGGATTCAGTGGCCGGCTATCTCAATGCCCACCGCATCGTGAACCTGGCCGTGGCCACCGGCTGCGATGCCCTGCACCCCGGTTACGGCTTCCTGTCCGAAAACCCGCTGCTCGCCGAGATCTGCGCCAAGCGCGGCGTGCGCTTCATCGGCCCCAACGCCGAGGTGATCCGCCGCATGGGCGACAAGACCGAGGCCCGGCGTGCCATGAAGGCCGCCGGCCTGCCGGTTACGCCGGGCACCGATGGCAACATCGGCAGCCTCGACGAGGCACTGACGCTGGCCGAGACCTTCGGTTACCCGATCATGCTCAAGGCCACCAGCGGCGGCGGCGGGCGCGGCATCCGCCGTTGCAACAGCGTCGCGGAGCTGCGCCGCAACTACGACCGCGTGCTGTCCGAGGCGCGCAAAGCCTTCGGCAGCGCCGACATGTTCATGGAGAAGTGCATCGTCAATCCACGTCACATCGAAGTACAAATTCTCGCCGACAGTCACGGCAATGTGATCCATCTGTTCGAACGCGACTGCTCCATCCAGCGCCGCAATCAGAAGCTTATCGAGATTGCACCTTCGCCACAGCTCGATGCAACGCAACGCGAACAGCTCGGCGACATGGCGGTGCGCGCCGCGCGCGCCGTCGACTATCAGAACGCAGGTACCGTGGAATTCCTGCTGGCCCAGGACGGCCAGTTCTATTTCATGGAGATGAATACCCGCTTACAGGTTGAACACACCATCACCGAACAGATCACCGGCATCGACATCGTGCAACAGCAGATCCGCATCGCAGCTGGCCAGCCGC
Source organism: Gammaproteobacteria bacterium (assembly GCA_038319625.1). GTDB lineage: Bacteria > Pseudomonadota > Gammaproteobacteria > JBBQDK01 > JBBQDK01 > JBBQDK01. Next base: position 7,187 of record JBBQDK010000105.1, on the reverse strand, counting down.
TGGGCTACCGTCAGGATGAGGTACAGCGACGCGGCTTCGCCATTCAGTTCCGCATCAACGCCGAAGACCCGCAGAATGATTTTCTGCCCAGTTTCGGCCGCATCACGCGCTATTTCGCACCGGGCGGCCCGGGCGTACGTACCGACGGCGCGATCTACACCGGTTATACCGTGCCACCCTATTACGACTCGTTGTGCGTCAAGCTCATCGTCTGGGCACTGGACTGGAACGCCGCATTGAACCGCGGCCGGCGCGCACTCAACGATATCGGCTTGTACGGCATCAAGACCACAATCCCGTATTATCTGGAGATACTGCAATCCGCCGACTTCTGTAGCGGCAACTTCGACACCAGTTTCGTCGAGACCCATCAGGAACTGATCGAATACTCGACCCGACGACCGACCCGGGAACTCGCCGCGGTCATCGCCTCGGCGATCGCGGCGCATATGGGAAGATAAAACTAGAGCAAGTAGCAAGTGGTGAGGTGAGTAGCAAGGGAAAACTAGTGCAACTCACTCGCTATACTTGCTACTTACTACTTGCTACTGGATACTGAAAATTATGTCCAAAGTTAATATCACCGATGTCATTTTACGCGACGCGCACCAGTCGCTGATCGCCACGCGTCTGCGCTGTACCGACATGCTGCCGGCCTGTGCGCGTCTCGACCGCATCGGCTACTGGTCGCTGGAAGTCTGGGGCGGCGCCACATTCGATGCCTGCCTGCGCTATCTGAAAGAAGATCCCTGGGAACGCCTGCGCCAGCTGCGCGCCGCGCTGCCCGACACCCGCCTGCAGATGCTGTTGCGTGGGCAAAACCTGCTCGGCTATCGCCATTACTCCGATGATGTGGTGCGCGCCTTCGTCGCGCGCGCCGCAATCAACGGTATCGACGTGTTCCGTATCTTCGATGCGCTCAACGACCTGCGCAACCTGCGCGTCGCTGTCGCGGCGGTGAAGGCGGCCGGCAAGCATGCCCAGGGCACCATTTGCTATACCACCAGTCCTGTGCACGACATCGCCAAGTTCGTGGCCCTCGCGAAAGACCTGGAAGCGATGAGCTGCGATAGTATCGTCATCAAGGACATGGCCGGCCTGCTCACACCCATGATCACCGCCGAGCTGGTCGGCAAGCTCTGCCAGGCCGTGCGCATCCCCATACACCTGCACTGCCACTCCACCGCCGGCCTGGCGGACATGTGCCAGTTGAAGGCCATCGAGAATGGCTGCCGGCACATCGACACCGCGCTGTCAGCATTCGCCGGCGGCGCCAGCCACCCGCCCACCGAGAGCATGGTGGCGGCCTTGCGCGATACGGAATACGACACCGGTCTGGATCTCGCCGCCTTGCAGAACATCGGTTTCTACTTTCACGAAGTACGCAAGAAATATCACCAGTTCGAGAGCGAGTTCACCGGCCTCGACACCCGCGTGCAGGTTAATCAGGTGCCGGGCGGCATGATCTCCAATCTGCTGCTACAACTGCGCGAACAGGGTGCGCTGAACCGCATCAACGAAGTGCTGGAGGAAATCCCGCGCGTACGCGAAGACCTCGGTTTCCCGCCATTGGTCACGCCGACTTCGCAGATCGTCGGCACGCAGGCGCTTCTCAATGTACTTACCGGCACGCGCTACAAGACCATCACCAACGAGGTAAAATTGTATCTGCAAGGCCGTTATGGCCAGGCACCTGGAAAGGTGAATCCCATGGTGCGCCAGCAGGCCATCGGCAACGAAGACGTCATCGACATGCGTCCCGCCGATCTGCTGCATGACGAAATGGAAAACCTGCGTGAGGAGATCGGCGCGCTGGCATCCACCGAAGAGGATGTGTTGATCTACGCCATGTTCCCGGACCTCGGCCGTGATTTCCTCGAGAACCGCAAAGCGGGCACGCTGAAACCGGAACCCCTGGAACCGATCCCGACACCGCAGGACGGCAATCAGTCGCCAGGACCGGTGGAATTCAACGTCACCCTGCACGGCGAGACCTACAATATCCGCATCACCGGAACCGGCCACACAGGCCAGGACAAACGGCCATTCTACGTTACCGTCGATGGTGTTACCGAAGAGATCCTGGTCGAGACCCTCGAGGAACTGCCCGGCGCCAACGCCGCGCCCGCCAAGACCGGCAACGGCCGACCGCGCGCCACCAAGCCGGGTCATGTCACCACCTCCATGCCCGGCACCATCATCGAAGTACTGGTGAAGCAAGGCGATGTCGTCAAGGCCGGTGACGCAGTTCTGGTCACCGAAGCGATGAAAATGGAAACCGAAGTGCAGGCTCCGATCGCCGGCACCGTACAGGAGGTGCATGTCGCCAAGGGCGACAGCGTCAATCCGGACGAGGCATTGATCGTGATCGGATGATGCGCATTCCTGTTAGGACTTATCTCTCTTACCCCGGAAAGATATTTGAACCGACAAGAACGCCAAGGAAAGCAAATATATGGATTCAGGCATCTATGAGCAGCTTGGGCTAGGCGAATATTTTACTCGAAATTTTATATTCAGTTTCTCTTGGCGTCCTTGGCGCCCTTGACAGTTCATAAGCTTTTGACAGGATCAAAATACTAATCACCACTTGCCCTGCCACACCCGACCCATGCCCTCACTGATACTCGCGTCCACTTCACCCTACCGCCGGCAACTGCTGGAACGCCTCGGCATCGACTTCATCACCGTGGCGCCGGATGTTGACGAAAGCCGGCTCCGGGGCGAAACACCGGAGGCTATGGTGCGGCGCTTGGCGGAAGCCAAGGCACGCGTAGTCGCTGTGCGGTATCCCGATGCGTTGATCATCGGCTCGGACCAGATGGCGGTGTGCGGCGATGAGATGCTCGGCAAACCCGGCTCGCACGACAAGGCGGTGGCGCAGCTGTCGCGCCTGTCCGGCCGGCGCGTCAGTTTTCTCACCGGTCTGTGCCTGTACAACAGCACCGACCGGCGCGCACAACTCGATGTGATTCCCTTCCACGTCGTGTTTCGCACACTCGATACGGCTATGATCGAAAACTACCTGCGCCGCGAACAGCCCTACAACTGCGCCGGCAGCTTCAAGTCGGAAGGACTGGGGACAGCCTTATTCGAACGCCTGGAAGGCGATGACCCGACAGCCCTGATCGGTCTGCCTCTGATCCGGTTGACGCGGATGCTGGAACAGGAAGGCGTGCGGGCAATATAGTATTGCCAGCATAGCGTTTATCTGCCAACCTGCTGAACCGCGATAGTTCATTGCATCCGCACACCTGAGGAGGTTTGCATGCGTTGGTCTGGAATTGTGGCATGCTGGTGCCTTGCAGCCGCTACCTGCGCGTTCGGGGCTGGCCCTGAAAACAATCCTGTCCTGCATCACCCGGTAACCACAGAACCGGCACCGCAGCGCATCATCGTCAAGCTGCGCATAACCGATTCGACACACACTGTACAAACAGTCGACATGGCGACTCTCACGCAGCGCATGCAGTTGAGCCTGATGGCATCACACCGGATCGCCGGCAATCTGCATGTCATGCAGGTGCAGCCCGTCGCCAGCGGTGAAGCCATCGCAGCGACGCTGGCGCGTCTGCGCGCAGACCCCGCCGTCGAGTACGCCGAAATCGACCGACGACGCTATCCACACGCCATCCCGAACGATCCGCTTTATGCAGGTCAGTGGTATTTGCAGAATGCCGGCGCCACGCCCAGCGCCATCAATGCCGTGGCCGCCTGGGATACAACCACGGGCAGCAACGCTGTCGTGATCGCCGACCTCGATACCGGCGTTCGCTTCGAGCATCCGGATCTGTTGGCCTACGGAAATAACGGCCGGTTGCTGCCGGGCTATGATTTTATCAGCGACATAGCTGCCGCCAACGACGGCGATGGGCGCGATGCGGACGCGTCCGATCCCGGCGACTGGGTCAGTGTGGCAGATACGAACACCGTGCAATTCAGCGGCTGCAGCGTCTCCGACAGCGATTGGCACGGCACGCGCGTCGCCGGCATTCTCGTCGCGCTCACCGACAACGCGACCGGCATCGCCGGTCTCACCTGGAACAGCTGGTTGCTGCCGATACGCGTTCTGGGCAAATGCGGAGGCTTCGACTCAGACATCATCGAAGGCATGCTCTGGGCGGCCGGCGTCCACGTCACCGGCGTGCCGGACAACCCCTATCCCGCGCAGATCGAAAACCTGAGCCTCGGCGGTGCGAGCGCCTGCCCGCAGAGCTACCGGGACGTCATCAGCCAGCTCACGACACTTGGCGTGCTGGTCGTGGCGTCCGCCGGTAACGAAGGCGGGCCGGTGGATGCGCCGGCCAACTGCACCGGGGTCGTGGGTGTTGCGGGACTGCGCCATACCGGCACCAAAGTCGGCTACAGCAGTCTCGGTCCCGAGATCGCACTCAGCGCACCTGCCGGCAACTGCGTCAATGCGACGGGGCCCTGCCTGTACTCGATCGATACCACTTATAACACGGGCACGACAACACCCGCAGGCAACGGCTATACCGATCAGATCAACACCAATATCGGCACCAGCTTCTCGGCGCCGATCGTGTCGGGTATCGCGGCACTCATGAAGTCCGTGAACGGCAATCTCAACCCATCGCAGCTGATCGCCCGCCTGCAGGAGAGCGCCCGCCCGTTTCCGGTATCGATGGATGCGGCGGTGCCAACCTGTCACGTTCCCGCAAACGCCAACGACGTGCAGGACGCCGAATGCAATTGCACCACCCGGACCTGCGGCGCGGGCATGGCGAACGCCGCCAATGCCGTGAGCGCGGCGCTGCGCCCCATCGCCGTGATCGGTGTGCCGGCAAGCATCGCGGCAGGGCAGGACGTGATACTCCAGGGTGGGGGTAGCAGTGCGGCGAACAATCACAGCATCAACGCCTATGCCTGGTCGATCCTCAACGGCGGATCCTCGCCACCGATCATCACCGGTGCCAACACCGCAACGGCAACAGTCACGGCACCGACCTGCGGGTCGTATACAATGCGCCTCACCGTAACCGACGATGCGGGCCAACAGGACACAGCCGACGCTGTCGTGAGCCCGTACAACCCTGGTTGTGGTGGAGGTGGCGGCGGCGCGATCGATGTGCTGACACTGCTTGCCGGTGTGACGGTTCTGACACGCCGACGGCGCGCCGTGAACCCTTCTTGTTGCCGGCATACACCGGTGTGATGAATTGTCTCAGGTCTTGGGCAGCGTGACGCCGCGCTGACCCTGGTATTTGCCGCCGCGATCCTTATAGGAAGTCTCGCAGACTTCGTCCGATTCGAAAAACAGCATTTGCGCAACGCCCTCGTTGGCGTAGATCTTGGCAGGCAGCGTAGTGGTGTTGGAGAACTCCAGAGTGACATGTCCTTCCCATTCCGGCTCCAGCGGCGTGACGTTGACGATAATGCCGCAGCGAGCGTAGGTGGACTTGCCCAGGCAGATGGTCAGCACATTGCGCGGGATGCGAAAGTATTCCACGGTACGTGCCAGTGCGAAGGAATTGGGCGGGATGATGCAGATGTCGGATTTGAGATCGACGAAGCTGTTGGAATCGAAGTTCTTGGGATCGACAACCGCCGAATTGATGTTGGTGAAGATCTTGAATTCGTCGGCGCAACGCACATCGTAGCCATAACTCGACGTGCCGTAGGAAACGATGCGGCCGTGACCGTTCTCGCGTACCTGCCCGGACTCGAATGGCGCGATCATGCCATGCTCACCGGCCATGCGGCGGATCCACTTGTCGGATTTTATGCTCATACGATCAGGGTAAAGATAAAAGGGGAAAGATAAAAATATCCCCCCCCTTTTCTCTTTGCTCTTTTCCCTTTCCTCTTAGTTATTCTGAATAACGATCTTCGGGAACTTGGCCGCGTAGTTCTTCCCCTGCAAGGACAGCTTTGCCGCGGCGCGACGGGCGATCGTGCGATAGATCTGCGCGATGCGGCTGTCAGGCTCGGCAACCACAGTCGGCTTGCCGTTGTCAGTTTCTTCGCGGATGCGGATATCCAGCGGCAGCGAGCCAAGGAAATCGACATCGTATTGCTCGGCCATCTTGGTGCCACCGCCGGCGCCGAAAATATGCTCTTCATGACCGCACTGCGAACAGATGTGCGTGCTCATGTTCTCGATGACGCCGAGCACCGGCACTTCCACCTTCTGGAACATCTTGAGGCCCTTGCGGGCATCGAGCAGTGCGATGTCCTGGGGCGTGGTGACGATGATGGCGCCGGATACCGGCACCTTCTGCGCCAGTGTCAGCTGGATGTCGCCGGTGCCGGGCGGCAGATCGATGATCAGGTAATCGAGGTCCTTCCAGTTGGTGTCCTTCAGCAACTGTTCCAGCGCCTGGGTGACCATCGGACCGCGCCAGATCATCGGTGTTTCTTCGTCGACCAGGAAACCGATTGACATACATTGCAGTTGATAGCTCATCATCGGTTCCAGCGACTTGCCGTCGGCGGATTCCGGCTTGCCGTGCACGCCCAGCATGCGCGGCTGACTCGGGCCGTAGATGTCGGCGTCGAGCAGACCGACCTTGGCGCCTTCGACCGACAGCGCCAGCGCCAGATTTACCGCCGTGGTGGACTTGCCGACGCCACCCTTGCCGGAGGCGACGGCAATGATGTTGCGGATACTGCTGATCGGCGAGACACCCTTTTGCACCGAGTGGGGAACGATCTTTACGCTGACCTTGACGTTCACCTCAGTGACGCCGGCCACGGTCTTGACCTGTTCGACGACCTTGCCGATCAGTTCATCCCGATAGCCTTGCATCGGAAAACCCATTTCCACATCGACGTCGACTTTGCCGCCGTCGATGGAGATATTCTTGATGGACTTGGTCGAAACCAGATCCTTGTCCAGGTGCGGCTCGATAAACAGCGCAATCGCGCTCTCGACCTGCTCTTTTGTCACGTTCGCCATGGGGCAACCTCCAACTGAAGTCCGGCACAGTGCCGGGCATAAAGAATTGATCGCGCATTTTACACAGTTTGCCGGCCTGCGTCGTGGGCAACAGGCATGCTTGTCCTTGCGAGGGTCAGGGATTTAGCCTGTCCCGGCGGTCCCGCTGTGGCATAATGCCGGCCCAGACAACTACCGGTAATTCAAGCACCCACGCCATGTCCACGCCCCCGCGCACCCTGCTCGTCACCAGCGCCCTGCCCTATGCCAATGGGCCTATCCATCTTGG
>JBBQDK010000104.1:0-10640 GCA_038319625.1 Gammaproteobacteria bacterium | reverse complement strand
GCTCGACCGGGACTGGCTGAAACAGCAGGTATTCGCCGATCCGGTCATGCGCCTGCGCCTCGAAGCCATCCTCCACCCGCTGATACATCAAGAGGTGATCCGGCGCCTGCCCGCCTTGCGCGGCGCTTATTGCCTGCTTGTCGTGCCGCTGCTGGTGGAGAGCACCCAGACTTATCCGATCGACCGAGTGCTGCTAGTCGACGTTCCGGAAACGCTGCAACGACAGCGGGCCGCGACTCGCGATGGCCTGAGTCCGACGTTGATCAGCGCCATGCTCGCCAGTCAGGCCAGTCGCGCACAGCGTCTGGCAGTCGCCGACGATATCATCGTCAACGACACCGACTTCACGCACATTGAGGCCGAGATCGCCCGTCTGCATACCGCCTATCAGGACATGGCGCGTTCACAGAGCTGATTGAACCAGGTCCGTTGCACCGGCCCGCCCATGTGGAGGACAATACCACCATGCGTGTGCCAATCCAGACTCCTCGACCTGCGACCGCCGTGCCCACGGCAGGCAAGAAAATCTGCTACGAACAACCGCTCAACGAGCGCATCCGCACCTTCCTGCGCCTGGAGTTTCTGTTTCGGCAGACCGATCACACCTTGCACGGCACCTCGGTGTGGGACAGCCGTGCCACACTCGACAGCCTGCTGGAGATTCTCAACATCTTCAGTCGCAGCGATCTGAAGACCGAAGTGATGAAAGAACTGGAACGTCACACCGCAAATCTGGCGCGCCTCGAACAGAACCCCGACGTGGACCGCACCCGCCTCGAGGAAATTCTCGACGAACTGGATGTGCTCATCGATCACCTGCACACCGCCAACGGCCAGATCGGTCAATCACTCAAGCAGAATGAATTTCTCAGCAGCATCGTGCAGCGCAGTGCCATACCCGGCGGCACCTGCGATTTCGACTTGCCCGCTTATCACTATTGGCTGGCGCAGCCGGCGGAGCAGCGCGCGCTGCAACTGCACAATTGGTTGAGCGCCTTCGATGCGATCCGCCAATCCATCGAACTCATTATCCGTCTGACGCGACAGAGTTCGACAACGAGTCGGGAAATCGCCGGCGGTGGTTTCTTTCAGCGCGTCCTGGATGTGAACCTGCCTTGCCAGATGGTACGCGTCGCATTGCCGGCGGGCTCACCGTATTACGCGGAGATCAGTGGCGGCCGGCACCGCTTCACCGTGCGCTTCCTGGAACAGAAGGATCCCTCTTCGCGCCCGTCGCAAACCGTGCGTGATGTCGAGTTCGACCTGGCCTGCTGTATTATCTGACGGTAACGCGGCGTGGGTGTAGGCTACCGCGCAGCGTGACTGTGTCACCAGACCCGATGAACAAATCACCCCATACCGTCACCTGCCCCACCTGCGGCAAGTCCGTTCTCTGGATACCCGAACAACACTGGCGACCGTTCTGCTCGGAACGCTGTCGCCTGATCGATCTCGGTGAATGGCTTACGGAAGAGCACCGGATCACCACGGAAGATGCACCACCTCTGGACGATTCGTAATTTGGCACTTCCGCAGAATTCGAGGTAACTTGACGAATTTACACTTCATAACCCGATGTTGTTGCAATGGCATAGTCAAATTCATGCTGTGTAGAGAGTGGCTACGTATTATTTCGGGGTATTACTGCGAACCGGATGATAGGCAAAGTCTCAGAGTGACAATTCCCTCTCCCTCAGGGAGAGGGGGACTTTATTACAGCTGACCCACGAATTCTGCGCATTCAACAGTCGCTAGTCATCCAACTTCGGCGCCCGGTCGATTCTCGACAGCACGGCTATCAGCATGACGGTCGCGACCAGCATGAAATGCGGCCCGAACAACCAGAACACCAGCGGCACCAGAAAATAGTAGGCACGCATGCCGATGCTGTAGTACTTGCCCGCTTGATTGAGATGCGCCGCCACATGACGCGGTGTGATCGAGCGGTGATTGAGCGACGTCGGCACGTTGATCATATAGCCAACATGGTTGTACACCCGCACCGACATGGCGAAACTGAAAAACGCCACGAACAGGTCGATGAGCATGACCAGTAATTTGCCAAGCCAAAGCTCGGTGCGGGTCACGCCGACGATATTCAGTGCATGCCAGGTGCCGCTTAGCTTTTCGCCCTGACCGCTCAGCGACAAGACGCCGATGATCAGCAACACGGCGGTGGACGCCAGAAAGGTCGCCGCCATGGTGGAATTTCTCAGCGTCTGCACAGCAATAACATCCGGCTTGCCGCCGGCCATCATGGTATCGACCCAGGCAGTGCGCGCCAGCTTGTTCACGGCCTGCACCGAGTACTGCGGATTCTTGTACGTCCTGTAGCGCAGGTACAAGTGATAGATGGCCAGCAGAACCGCGCAAATCGCGAAGGTATAGAGATCGGTATTGTACATGGCTATCCGGAATGAGCCGTCAGGGCCCGTCGTGTTCAGATCGGCAACCACCCGCGCCGGATTGGGCAAGGCGTGCGACCGCGCTGAATTATATTCAAGAATTCCCGGCATTCACAGGCCGATTATCCAGATCATGGCAGTGACTTGCCCGCCCTGCGGGTGCCCTTCACAAGCGAATGGCGCATAATTCACCGAATCGGCATTTGCAGGGGTCAATATGAATCGCATGTCAGTAGCGCACGGTCTGCTCTGTGCTTGTCTGCTATCGCTTTCCAGCCAGGTGCTTGCGGTGACGCCGCAGGAAGCCCCCCTGATCGTGAAAGCCGCCACGCGCGGCAGCCAAAGCGCGCAGGTCATGCTGGCAGTCATGTACCGGGACGGTGATGCCGGTTTTCCGCGCGACGACAAACTGGCGGCACACTGGTTCGAACTGGCCGCCTTGCAGGGTAACGCCTACGCCCAACAGGTCATAGGCGATGCCTACAGCAACGGCCGCGGCGTTCCCGTCAATTTCAAGATTGCCACGGACTGGTATGAGAAAGCGGCCAAGCGCGGCAACATCCAGGCTCAGGTCGATCTCGGCAAGCTGTATCTCGACGGCAAAGGTGTCCCGGCGGATGCACACAAAGCCGCGTACTGGCTGGGCCGTGCCGCCGATCATGGCAATGGTGAAGCTGAATATCTGCTCGGCAGGATGTATCACAGTGGCAAGCGCATCCCCGCCAATCCTGCCATGGCCAACGACCTGCTGGCACGCTCCGCCGCGCAGGGCTATACCGATGCCATCCACTTCATTCAGACAATAGAAAACTTCGGTTATGTGATCGACGAAGACCTGCACCAGGGTCCGGCGCACCTGGAGCAGCTCGCTGCCGATGGCGATGCCGAGGCCGCCTATCAATTGGCAATGCGCTACGAGAATGCGGCCTATGGTGTGCGGCGGGACAATGCCAAGGCACTTTACTGGTTCAAGAAGGCCGCGGAAAACGGTTCCGTGCCGGCCATGACCAGTCTGGCGGAAATCTATTCGCGGGGCTTGCTGGGCGTGCCGGCTGACCCGGTGGCGGCGCAGCAGTGGACCGAGCGAAGCAAGCCACACGCGCCATAGCTGCGCCGGCACTCACCACGTCCGGAACACCGCGGATAAGGAGCACTCAGGTCCGATACTCCGCATTGATGCGCACATAGTCGTGCGACAGATCGCAGGTCCATACCTGGGTCTGCGCCGCGCCACGGCCAAGATCAATGCGGACGACAATCTCAGCCCGTTGCATCACACGCTGGCCGTCGGTCTCCAGATACTCCGGCGCGCGACCGCCGTCACGGACGATACAGACTTCGTCCAGAAACATGACGACGCGTTCGATCACAAGGTCGGCGATGCCCGCGCGCCCCACGGCGGCGAGAATCCGACCCCAGTTCGGATCGCTGGCAAAAAAGGCCGTCTTGACCAGCGGCGAGTGCGCGATCGCATACGCCGCCAGCTTGCACTCCGCCACATCGCGGCCACCGCGCACATCGATGGTGATGAATTTGGTCGCGCCCTCGCCGTCACGCACAATGGCCTGCGCCAGCTCGATACAAACTTCGCGTACCACCGTGCACAAGTTGCGGTAATCAACGTCGTCCGTGGCGACATGAACGCCACTACGTCCGGTGGCGATCAGCAGACAGGCGTCGTTCGTCGAGGTATCGCCGTCCACCGTGATGCGGTTGAATGACGCCTCGACGGCCGCGTTCAGGCAGGCCTGCAGACTCGCCGGGTCGACGCCCGCATCGGTGGCCACATACGCCAGCATGGTGGCCATGTCGGGACGGATCATGCCGGAGCCCTTGGCGATGCCGGTTACGGTGATGGTTCGGCCTTGCAGCAGCAATTGCCGACTGGCGCCCTTGGGGCGCGTGTCGGTGGTCATGATGCCCTGTGCCGCCAGCTCCCAACCCTGAGCATCCAGGCTCGCCAGCGCTTCCGGCAGGCCGGCACAAAGGCGCGTCACCGGCAGTGGCTCGCCGATCACACCGGTGGAAAACGGCAGTATCTGTGCCGGCTCCACGCCGGTCAGTTGCGCCAGTGCTTCGCAGCTTGCCTGCGCATCACGCAGCCCTAGGGCGCCGGTACCGGCATTGGCATTGCCGGTGTTGATGAGCAGATAGCGTGGCAGATGCGCCGCGAGATGCGCCCGCGCCACCGTCACCGGCGCGGCACAAAAGGCATTGCGGGTAAAGACCGCCGCACAAGCGGCATCGGCGGCAATCTCCATGACAACCAGATCACGCCGCCCGGGCTTTTTCATACCGGCGCAGGCAGTGCCCAGGCGGATGCCAGGAATTGAAAGCAGGGTTGGAGACGGCATTGCTCGATCGGTCATTTTTATAGATGCAACGTGTAACGAGTTGAGACAATATGAAGAGGAGGTTTTCCTTGTCACCCGCCACTATCTACTCGCTACTGCAGTTGCCCATGACACTGCTTGTACTTCTTGCCCGAGCCGCACGGACAAGACTCATTGCGTCCGATCTTGCGTTCTTCACGCGTGAAGGGCTTGTGCGACTCTTCGTCTTCGGCCGGAGGCGGCTCATTACCGGCGCCCATGGCACTGCCGGCCTCGGCATGCTCGAACTGCATCGGTGTCTGGGTGCGGCGTTGCTGCTCCAGGGCTTCGACGTCCTGTTCGGCGCGCACCTGCACACGCGCCAGCAGGCTGACCACTTCGCGCTTGACGCGATCCAGCATCTGCGAAAACATCTCGAAGGCCTCACGCTTGTATTCCTGCTTGGGATCCTTCTGCGCATAGCCGCGCAGGTGTATGCCCTGGCGCAGATAATCCATCGCAGCGAGATGGTCCTTCCACTGGCTGTCGAGCACCTGCAGCATCACCGCCTTCTCGAAATGTCGCATCACCTCCGCGCCGGCATACGCCTCCTTGTCTTTGTAGACAGCCACGAGTTCATCCAGAATCCGCTTGCGCAGCCCCTCTTCGTGCAGGCTGGCGTCCGCGTGCAGCCAGCCGCGCAGGTCGAGGCGCAGGCCGTACTCGCGATCCAGGGCCTCTTCCAGCCCGGGCACATCCCACTGTTCATCCAGGCTCAAAGGCGGAACATAGGCGTCGATGACACTACTGAGCACGTCGGCGCGAACCGCATCGACGGTTTCCGAAACGTCATCCGTCGCCATCAGTTCATTGCGCTGCTCGTAGATGACCTTGCGCTGATCGTTGGCGACGTCGTCGTATTCGAGCAGGTTCTTGCGAATATCGAAGTTGTGTGCCTCGACCTTGCGCTGGGCGTTCTCGATGGCCTTGGTTACCCAGGGATGCTCGATGGCTTCACCTTCCTGCATGCCGAGTTTCTGCATCAGGGACGAGACGCGCTCCGACGCGAAGATGCGCATCAGATTGTCTTCCAGCGACAAATAGAAGCGCGTCGAGCCGGAGTCGCCCTGGCGTCCGGACCGGCCGCGTAACTGGTTGTCGATACGCCGTGATTCATGACGTTCGGTACCGATAATATGCAGGCCGCCGGACACCACTACCTTTTCGTGACGCTCCTGCCACTCCTTGCGCACACGCTGTACAGTGACTTCGTCGGCATTTTCCAGCGCAGCGAGTTCAGTGGCCAGACTGCCGCCCAGCACGATATCGGTACCGCGGCCCGCCATGTTGGTGGCGATGGTGATGCTGCCCGGGCTACCCGCCTGGGCGACAATCTGCGCCTCGCGCTCGTGCTGCTTGGCGTTGAGCACCTCGTGGGCGATGTGGTCCTTGTCGAGCAAGGTGGACAGATACTCAGAGGTCTCAATCGAAGCCGTACCCACCAGCACCGGCTGCTGCCGCTCCCGGCAATCCTTGATGTCTGCGACTATTGCATCGAATTTTTCGTGCGCGACCAGATAGACCTGATCGGCCATATCCTTGCGGACCATCGGCCGGTGGGTCGGGATGACGACGACTTCCAGGCCATAGATCTGCTGGAATTCGTAGGCCTCGGTGTCGGCCGTGCCGGTCATGCCGGCGAGCTTTCGGTACATGCGGAAATAGTTCTGGAACGTGATCGACGCCAGGGTCTGGTTCTCGTTCTGGATGGTCACACTTTCCTTGGCCTCGACAGCCTGGTGCAATCCGTCCGACCAGCGCCGGCCAACCATGGTGCGGCCGGTGAATTCATCGACAATAATGACCTCGTTATTGCGCACGATGTAATCGACATCGCGCTGGAACAGGGCATGCGCGCGCAAGGCGGCATTAAGGTGATGTACCAGCGCCAGGTTGGCGCCATCGTAGAGGCTCTCACCCGGCTCGATCATGCCGGCCTCGATCAGCATTTCCTCGACGCGCTGGTGTCCATCCTCGGTAAAATGGACCTGCTTGCCTTTTTCATCGACACTGAAGTCGCCCGGCCCGTCCTCTTCCTGCTGACGGGTCAGACGCGGTATCAGCGCGTTGATGCGCAGATAGAGTTCCGAACTGTCGTTGGTGGGACCGGAAATGATCAGTGGCGTGCGCGCCTCGTCGATCAGAATGGAGTCGACTTCGTCGACCACGGCGTAGTGCATGGTACGCTGTACTTTCTCGGCCAGACTGAAGGCCATGTTGTCACGCAGATAATCGAAACCGAATTCATTGTTGGTACCGTAGGTGATATCCGCGGCGTAAGCGGCGCGTTTCTCATCCGCGTTCATGCCGGCGATAACCACGCCGGTAGTCATGCCGAGGAAATCATAGACCTTGCCCATCCAGCCCGAGTCGCGCTGTGCCAGATAGTCGTTTACCGTGATGACATGCATGCCTTCGCCCGGCAGGGCGTTGAGATAAGCCGCCAGCGTCGCGACCAGGGTCTTGCCCTCGCCGGTGCGCATCTCGGCGATCTTGCCCTGATGCAGCACCATGCCGCCGATCATCTGCACATCGAAGTGGCGCATCTCCAGCACCCGCACCGCCGCTTCGCGCACCGTGGCAAAGGCCTCGGGCAGCAGATCGTCCACGGTCTCGCCCTTGGCCAGGCGGGCGCGGAACTCGACGGTCTTGGCACGCAACTGCTCGTCGCTCAGACCCTTGAGTTCGGGCTCTTGGGCGTTGATGCGCGCCACCGCTTTTTCCATACGCTTGAGCAGTCGCTGATTGCGACTGCCAAAAATCTTGCTGAGCAGGTTACTGACCATCACTGGGTTCCAATACTGTGGCGCGAAACGGCAATTCTACCGGTATCGGCACTTTGGGAACAGGGCGGGTATGAACTGGCATGCTGCGAGCGGGCTCAGTCTCATCTTCACGACAAGTCGAGACTGAGCAAGCGTCATTCCGGTCTAAAGCTATTTTTAGCCGTCAATCCAGGTAAGTACTGAGCCGGATCCACCGCCACGCCGCCTTGCAGGACCTCGAAATGCACGTGCGGCCCCGTGGATCGGCCGGTCGATCCGATCAAGGCGATGGTCTGGCCTTTGCTCACCACCTCACCGCTGTGCACCAGGGTGCGCTGGGCATGACCGTAGCGTGTCACCAAACCATTGCTGTGATCGACTTCGACCATGTGTCCATAACCCGCGCGCGTCCCGACCCAGCCCACCACGCCATCAGCCGCCGCCACAATCGGGGTGCCGGCGCTCCCCGCGAAGTCTATGCCACTATGAAATTCGTTCAGACCGGTGAAAGGATCGCTGCGCTCACCGAAGCCGGATGAGACAAAAACATTATTCGCCGGTTCGCCGAAGGTGAAGTGTGGCGCGGTATAGCCCCGGCTTGCCAACAGGTGATCCAGAATCGTCAGGCGCCGCTCGCGCAGATCGATGAATTGCGACAGCTGGCCCAATGCCTGTCCCACCACGTTCAGACTCGGCGCCGTCTCTGCGATCCGTACCCGCTGACCACCCAAGGCAGGCGCGGCAGACAGATTGAAATCATCCGGACTGATACCGGCGACCTGCGACAGGCGCTCACCCAGCGCCTCGAGGCGCTGCACTTGCGCCCGTATCTGTCCCATGCGCTGAGCCAGGGTATTGATCTGGGCCTGCGCCAGACTCTGTTCCGAAACGTGTGTCAGGTCTGTGTCACTCGGCGCGGTGGTCCTGCCCAGCCGATAACCGGTCTGCAGCAAGACACCGGACAGTAACAGCAAGCCCAGCGCCAGCGGCAGGTAACAGCGCGCCCGATTGAGTTGCACGGCCAGCGAACGACCGCCCACTTTTGTAAATAGTATTATATTCATCTATGCTGCTCTTTATAGGTTAACGGCCACGCCACTGTTACGGCAGCTGGCGGCCGGTTGCCGCATCACACGGCGTATTCGTACTGTCATGAAATCTCGTCAGCCAATTGCCATCGCGTGCCTCATCTCGGGGACAGCGGGCGGTTGCGCAGCATTGCTGCAACAGTCACAACGATTACTGCTTCTGACGTGCACGCTGCAGGAACATCTGCCGGAACCGCTCAACCGGCACTGCACGGTGGCGAATATCAACAACGACAGCCTGGTCCTACTCACGGATTCACCCGTGTGGTCGTCGCGGCTGCGTTTTCATGCCCCGGCCATACTCCGGGAACTGGAGCGGCGCCATGCCCTGCGCCTCGGCAAGATACTTATCAAGATCAGTCCGCCGGAACAGTCGCGTCCGGTTGCGGTCAGTCACAAACCGAGCATGTCGGCCACCACGGCCGGGCTGCTCCGTCAGGTAGCCAGTACACTTGACGATTCGGCACTGGGCGCGGCATTACGCCGATTGGCAATGAATCATAAGCGGCGTTAGTGGTGTGCTCCGTCATTCTTGGAACTTAACTCAAGCACCGAGAATCGCCATGCACCAGATCATAATGCATCCCGGTGGCAGTTTCTCCCTCCGGGAGAGGGACGTGCTTCCAAACCTCGGTGCTTAGCGAGCCTGTGGCATAACTTCCAAACAGAATGAAGCACACCACTAGCAAGGGGTAATCCTGCCGTTTGCAACCGACGCTCAGGTCGCCTGTAACGGCTGCATGTAGGAAATCGGTGCCTTTGCGACATCCTGAAACGTGACCTGCTCCCAGGATTCGGGATTGGCTATCAAGGTGCGCAGCAGCAGATTGTTGAGCCCGTGCCCCGATTTATATCCGCTGAATGCACCGATCAGACTGTATCCCAGCAGGTACAGATCACCTATCGCATCCAGTATCTTGTGTTTGACGAATTCATCTTCGTAGCGCAGCCCGTCTTCGTTGAGAATCCGATAATCGTCCACTACCACGGCGTTGTCGAGGCTGCCACCCAGCGCCAGACGACGCTCACGCAGCACTTCGAGATCGCGCATGAAACCGAAGGTCCGTGCCCGACTCACTTCCTTGACGAAGGAGGTGGTGGAAAAATCCACTTCGGCCTTGCGACTGTGACATTTGAACACCGGATGATCGAAATCGATACTGAAACCGACCTTGAAGCCTTCGAATGGATCGAAGCGCGCCCATTTGTCACCATCTTCGACCTTCACGCTGCGCTTGATACGGATGAAACGCTTCGGCGCGCGCTGCTCTTCGATACCCGCCGACTGAATCAGAAACACGAACGGGCCGGCACTGCCATCCATGATCGGCACTTCCGGCGCCGATAAATCGATATAGGCATTGTCGATACCGAGGCCGGCCATAGCCGACAGCAGGTGCTCGACGGTGGAGATACGCACTTCCCCGTTCATCAACGTGGTGGACAGGCGGGTATCGCCGACGTTCTCAAGGTGTGCCTTGATTTCGACGGGCGGATCGAGATCCACGCGACGGAAAATGATCCCGGTATCGACGGGGGCGGGACGCAGGGTGAGGTAGACCTTATCGCCGGTATGCAAGCCCACACCGGTAGCTCTGATGATATTCTTCAGTGTACGTTGAAATATCATTATCTCGTTGATTCCTGATTAAAATCCGCCAATCGCCCGCAACCCGGCGGATATCGGAGGGCCGGAATGGTAACACAGCCCCCTACTGGGACAAAGTGCGATAGTGCTCACCACCGGCCGGCAATTGCCAGGTAACCAGCAGGTACTATGCCAGCTTATAGGCCGGCGCACGGTTACGTGCCGCGCGCAACCATCAGTCTGCGCTGCCTGTTACCTGTCCAACTCTCCCGTAGTCGGATCGAAGAACGCCAACTTGGTTCCATTGCTACGGCGCGCACCGCCACAGCGCGCGCTCTACCGCCATCGCACTACCACTGTACCGCTTCGCTCAGTCCGCCTGACGGCGCAGGAATGCCGGAATATCAAGGTATTCCAGATCC
>JBBQDK010000103.1:0-10641 GCA_038319625.1 Gammaproteobacteria bacterium | reverse complement strand
CGTTGGCAGCTTCTCTTGAACGGAGCGCAGATATTGCGTCAGGGCTTGCGGATCGGTGCCGGTTCCGTCCGCGCGCGGCCTGACCACGCCGGACAGGCCATCGATCACTGCACTGGAAGTGGACAGCGTGCGGACATCATGGACACGCTCATTGACCCACAATTCCAGTTCGCGACTGGCGTAACTCGCCAGTGAGCGCAGTTCACGCCCGACATTGTCGGCGATCAGCGCCTCATTTTGTCGGAACGACAGCAGTCCAAGACCCAGCGACGGGATCAGCGTTGCCAGAATGGCGAACACCAGGATCTTGCTTTTGATACTCCTCAACATCACCATCCGAACTGCCTTGCAGATTACCCGGGCAAACCCTTCGGCGCCCAGCGCCTGTCCATAGGACAAGTATATGCACCACACGTTCTGGGCGTGTGATGCATGCCACAAAAGGATCGGGTATCGGACCAGGAACGGGGACTGCGGCAGCGCCCCGCAGCTGATGGTTTACATATTGTCCAGGATGGCTTTCTTTACTGCGTCCAGTTGCGCCTCGACGGGCAGCATCAGCGCCGCGCTCTGTTTGATGGCCGTATCGGGGTCTTTCAGTCCGTGACCGGTAAGGGTGCAGACCACCTTGCTGCCTTCGGGAATCCTGCCGGACCTGATGTCGCGCATCGCACCGGCCAGCGAGGTGGCGGAAGCCGGTTCGCAGAACACACCCTCCTTCTCCGTAAGCAGTTTCTGCGCGGCGAGGATGAGTTCGTCGGTGCACTCATCGAACCAGCCGCCGGATTCCTGCTGTGCCAGCCAGGCCATGTCCCAGCTCTGCGGGTGGCCGATGCGGATCGCAGTGGCGACGGTGTCGGGGTTATCGACCATATGGCCGCGCAGGAACGGTGCCGCGCCCGCCGCCTGATAGCCGACCATCGTCGGGCGGTTGTTGACAATGCCGTGGCTGGCGTATTCGCAGTAACCCATCCAGTGCGCGGTGATGTTACCGGCGTTGCCGACCGGCAGGCAGTGAAAGTCCGGTGCACATTCCAGCTCTTCGACGATCTCGAAGGCGGCGGTCTTCTGGCCCTGCAGGCGATACGGGTTGATGGAATTGACGATGGTCACCGGCGCGTGCTTGGCGACATCCTTGACAAGCTGCATGCCGGCGTCGAAGTTGCCTTTGATCTGGATCACGACGGCGCCGTGGATCATGGCCTGAGCGAGCTTGCCGAGAGCGATCTTGCCGTCCGGAATCAGCACGAAGCAACGGATGCCAGCACGCGCGGCATACGCGGCGGCGGCGGCCGAGGTATTCCCGGTCGAGGCGCAGATGATAGCGCGGCTGTCCTCCTCCACCGCCTTGGTCACGGCCATGGTCATGCCGCGATCCTTGAAAGAACCGGTCGGATTCAGACCTTCATACTTGACGTAGACGTCGACATCCTTGCCGAGCAGCTTCGGAATGTTGTTCAAGCGTATCAACGGCGTATTGCCTTCGCCGAGGCTGATGATTCGGGTGTCGTCGTGGATCGGCAGACGGTCGCGGTATTTTTCAATCAGGCCGGTGTAGCGGGGACGGAATGGCATTGTGCGATTACCCTGGTAAAAATTAATCTTGAACCGCCAAGGACGCCAAGGGCGCCAAGGGGATCGAATATAAAAAAATCAATCGGTGTTACAGTCTTAGCAGATAGTCTCTGTGTGTTACAGGGTGGATCCGGCTTCATGACATAAAAACCCTTGGCGTCCTTGGCGGTTCAAAATATATCTACTGCAAACTTTCCAGGCGGATCCGTGTCACCTTGCCGCTGATCGACTCAAGCGCCTCGATGCGACGGATGGCATCGTTCATGCGCTGTTCGCGCACCACGTGGGTTAGCAGGATGATGGACGCGTCGCTCTGTTCGGGAGGCGGTTCCTTTTGCAGAATCGCCTCGATGCTGATGTGCAGATCACCGAGAATGCGGGTGATGTCGGCCAGCACACCGGGACGGTCCTGCGCACGCAGGCGCAGATAATAAGCGGTTTCGATCTGATCCATCGGCAGGATCGGGATGTCGGAGATCGCATTGGGTTGGAAGGCGAGATGCGGCACACGGTTTTCCGGATCGACCGTCAGTGTGCGCGTTACATCGACCAGATCGGCGACCACCGCCGATGCGGTCGGTTCGGCGCCCGCACCGGCGCCGTAGTACAAGGTCGGACCGACGGCGTCGGCCATCACCAGCACGGCGTTCTTCACGCCGTCGACATTGGCGATCAGACGCCGTTCGGGAATCAGCGTCGGATGCACGCGTAGTTCGATCCCGGTCGGGGTGCGCCGCGCGATACCGAGATTCTTGATGCGGTAACCAAAGGCCTCTGCATTGACGACGTCCTCACTGGCGATATTGGCGATACCTTCGGTGTAGACTTTGTCGAACTGCAATGGTATGCCGAAAGCGATGGAGGCCAGGATGGTCAGCTTGTGCGCGGCGTCGATGCCCTCGACATCGAAGGTCGGATCGGCCTCGGCATAGCCAAGTGCCTGTGCTTCGGCCAGTACTTCGGCGAAGTCGCGGCCCTTGTCGCGCATTTCGCTGAGGATGTAATTGCCGGTGCCGTTGATGATGCCCGCCAGCCACTGGATGCGATTGCCGGCCAGACCTTCGCGGATCGCCTTGATGATGGGAATGCCGCCGGCGACCGCCGCCTCGAAGGCCACCATGACGCCGGCCTTGTGCGCGGCGGCGAAGATCTCGTTGCCGTGCTTGGCGATCAGCGCCTAGTTGGCGGTGACCACGTGCTTGCCGCTGGCGATGGCACGCAGCACCAGATCCAGCGCCGGTTGATCGCCACCGATCAGTTCGACGATGATCTGAATGTCGGGATGCTCGACCAGTTTAAAGGCATCGTCGGTGATCTCGATGCCGTCGAGGCGCAGTTCATCCGGATTCTTGATGTCGCGCGCGGCCGCATGACTGATGCGGATGCCGCGTCCGGCGCGCCGGGTGATCTCTTCGGCATTGCGCGCCAGCACGTTCACCGTGCCACCGCCGACCGTGCCCAAGCCCAGCAGGCCTACATTTACCGGTTTCACTGAGCGCTTCCCCCTGCCGCACCGGTCGGCTTTTTGTGCTTGCGGAACATGTCTTTGATGCCGCGGATCGCCTGCCGCGTGCGGTGTTCATTTTCGATCAGGCCGAAGCGCACATGGTCGTCGCCGTAACTGCCAAAGCCGATACCCGGCGCCACGGCGACCTTGGCCTCTTCGAGCAGCAGCTTGGTGAAGTCCAACGAACCCAGCGCGCGGAACTGTTCGGGAATCGGCGCCCACACAAACATACTGGCCCGGGGTTTCTCGACATGCCAGCCCACTGAATTGAGACCGTCGCATAATACGTCGCGGCGCCGGCGATACATATCGGCGATTTCACGCACGCAATCCTGCGGGCCTTCCAAGGCCGTGATCGCGGCGATCTGGATCGGTGTGAACATACCGTAGTCGTGATACGACTTCATGCGCGCGAGTGCGGCGACCAGTGTGCTGTTGCCGCACATGAAACCGACGCGCCAACCGGGCATGTTGTAGCTCTTGGAGAGTGTGAAGAATTCCACGGCAACTTCCTTGGCACCGGGCACCTGCAGGATCGATGGTGCGACATAACCGTCGAAGGCGATATCGGCATAGGCCAGATCGTGCACCACCCAGATTTCGTTTTCCTTGGCGATGGCGACCACCTTCTCGAAGAATTCCAGGTCCACGCATTGCGTGGTCGGATTACCCGGGAAGTTCAGCACCAGCATTTTGGGCTTGGGCCAGGAATCCTTGATGGCCTTCTCCATTTCAGCGAAAAAATCCACGCCGGGGAGCAAAGGCACATGGCGGATATCGGCACCGGCGATGACGAAGCCGTAGGGATGAATCGGATAGGCCGGATTCGGTACCAGCACCGCGTCACCCGGGCCCAGTGTCGCAAGGGCCAGATGCGCCAGGCCTTCCTTCGAACCGATGGTAACAATGGCCTCGGTATCCGGATCGAGGTCGACGTCGAAACGGCGCTTATACCAGTTGCAGATGGCGCGGCGCAGGCGCGGTATG
The DNA here is from genome assembly GCA_038319625.1 of Gammaproteobacteria bacterium. Classification (GTDB taxonomy): domain Bacteria; phylum Pseudomonadota; class Gammaproteobacteria; order JBBQDK01; family JBBQDK01; genus JBBQDK01. Next base: position 6,572 of record JBBQDK010000103.1, on the reverse strand, counting down.
CCTTTGGAAACCGAATAGCGGTGCGTATCATCGCGCTGCGCCGCCTCGACCAGCTTGTCGACAATGTGTTTGGGCGTCGGCTGATCGGGATTGCCCATGCCGAAATCGATGACGTCTTCACCACGGGCACGCGCTTTGGCCTTCAAGTCATTGACAATATTGAAGACATAGGGCGGCAGGCGTTTAATTCTGGGGAAATCGTCGAACAAGGTGTGATCCGGGGTTGTCAGATGTCGGCTCGCAGCCGGCGGCCGCAAAGCATGACACATTACTGTTGCGGGAAATTCCTGTCAATGTCGTTACTTGGACCCGTTGCCGTTCACCTCGTCGCGGCGATCAGGTATCGTAGCGCCATGAAAATCTCACTGGACGGCGGCACCGCCACCTATCGGATACTGTCCTACAAACCGGGACAGGTCGCGGTCAATGAACAGGTCCTGTCCCGCAGTCTCGTGATCATGCCCGAGACCCTGCTCGACGAATGGCCACCACAGCGCTTCGAGACGCTTGCCGCAGGGGATTTCGCGATGATTGCGGCACTGCGCCCGGAGATCGTGCTGCTCGGCACCGGCGCTACCCTGCGCTTCCCGGCACCCGCTTTGCTGGCGCCGCTGTACGACGCCGGTATTGGCGTGGAGGTCATGGACACCGGCGCCGCCTGCCGCACCTTCAACATCCTGATGGCGGAAGGCAGGGCGGTAGCGGCGGCGCTACTGATGATTTGAAGGGTGGCCCCGGCGGATCTGATGTCCGCCGGGGAAGCAACTGCTCTAGCCGCTACGTTTCGGCTCAGCCGAACATGGCGTCTTCGGTGAAGCCTTCATTCTCCAGGATGTGGCGCAGGCGTTTCAGCGCGTCCATCTGGATCTGGCGCACGCGTTCACGCGTCAGACCGATCTCATCGCCGACCTGCTCCAACGTCGCGGTCCTGTGGCCATGCAATCCGAAACGCCGTTCCACGACATCGCGTTGTTTGTCGTTGAGCTGCGCCAGCCAGGTATCCATATTGATGTAAAGATCGTCATCCTGCAGCAACACGGCAGGATCGGTATTGTTCTCGTCAGCGATGGCGTCGAGCACCGAGCGCTCGCCTTCCCGCCCGATCGGCACGTCGACGGATGTGACACGTTCGTTCAGGCCCAGCATGTGTTTCACGTCGCTGCTGGGAATCTCCAGCAAGGCGGCGATCTCCTCGGCGCTGGGTTCGTGATCGAGTTGCTGCGCCAGTTGCCGCGCCGCGCGCAGGTAGACGTTAATCTCCTTGACCACGTGGATCGGCAGACGGATGGTGCGCGTCTGGTTCATCAGCGCACGTTCTATAGTCTGGCGGATCCACCAGGTGGCATAGGTGGAAAAGCGGAAGCCACGCTCGGGATCGAATTTTTCGACGGCATGGATCAGTCCGAGATTGCCTTCCTCGATCAGGTCGAGCAGCGGCAGACCACGATTCATGTAGCGCCGTGAGATCTTCACCACCAGACGCAGATTGCTTTCTATCATGCGATTACGTGCCGCGCCGTCACCGCGCTGCGCCAGGCGCGCGAAGTACACTTCTTCTTCCGCATTGAGCAAGGGCGAGATGCCGATTTCGCCGAGATACAAGCGCGTCGCGTCCATCTGGCTTTCGGGAACGACACCCGGCTGATAGGTCGGTTCGGCGACGAGTTCTTCATCATCCGTTTCGGTTTCGACCAGATCGTCTTGCTCGGATTCGATGGCAAAGCGAAAACCTTCTTCCGCTATGGCGTGTGAAATAACCTGTTCGGAGGGTTCACTCGGGGGATAATTACTCTGTCGTGACATGCTGACTCTCCTTCACCTGATTATGCCCCTACGGATCGTTCAGCAGAACGGAATTAGCGCTTGCTCATCGATTCTCTTGTTTCACTTATACCATGATAAAAATAATCTTCAACAGTTCATGCCTAGAATACAGCACGCCTCATTGACGGGGCAGGTAATCAAGCGGATTGACCGGTTTGCCGTCGCGGCGTATTTCGAAATGCAACATCGGTCCGTAGTCCCCATTTTCCCCCATGACTGCGATCACTTCGCCGCCCCGTACCGCATCGCCCTCCTTCACAAGCAGCTTTCCATTGTTTCCGTAAGCACTTAGAAGGCTCTTATCATGTTTGACAATAATAAGCTGCCCGTAACCTCTAAGGCCGCTGCCGCTATATACCACCCAGCCATTGGCCGCAGCAGTGACGTCCTGACCCAGACGGCCGGCGATGTCGATACCCTTGCCGCCGGTCTGACTCGGGCCAAAAGCGTGCAGCAGTCTGCCCTGGCTGGGCCAGCTCCAGCGCAGCGGGCCGGCGGGCACTTTGTCGTGGGAGGGCACCACGCCGCTGCTGGTGGTCTCGGCAGCGGGACGCTCCGCTTGCGCGGGTGACGCTGCGGCCGGTATCTCCGCGGCGGCGGCTTCGGCGGGCAGCACCCGTATCGTCGAGGGCCTGTCCCGCCCCGGCGACATCACCCGCAGCCGCTGACCGATGTAAATCACATACGGGGTACTAATGGCATTCCAGCGTGCCAGTTCATCGAATGAATAGCCGTATTGAAAAGCAATGGAATACAGGGTATCGCCACGCCTGACCTGATAATAGCCTGGCGGCAAGGGCGCGGCCCTGACGGTACGGCGAATGGCGGACTGTTCCTCGACCGGTGCCGGGGCGGTAATGCATGCCGCGAGCTGGAGCACGCAACAACTGAGCAACACGAGCCGTCGTGTCATCAACCCGAAACAACCCGGTCGGTCAGCACGCTGGAAATCAACTCAATCCCCCCAGTAACGGCACGAACGATACGCGCTCCAATTCGCCGGACTCGATGCCTTCCGGCGTGCGTTTGTACATCATCAGCGCCTGTTCGCCGCGCGGACCGATTGGTGCGACCAGACGGCCGCCGACGGCAAGCTGTTCCAGCAAGACCGGCGGAACTGACTCCGGCGCGGCGGTGAGCATGATGGCCTGAAACGGCGCCTGCTCGGGCCAGCCGGCGGCACCGTCACCGTGCTTGAAGCGGACATTGCGCAACTCCAGCAGCCGCATGCGCTGACGCGCCTTGGGTAGCAACGCCGCGATGCGCTCGATGGAAAATACCGCGGGCACCAGCTGCGCCAGGATCGCCGCCTGATAACCCGAGCCGGTGCCGATCTCCAGAATCTTGTCCGGCACGCCGTCCTCGAGCAGTGCTTCGGTCATGCGTGCCACGATATAAGGCTGCGAGATGGTCTGTCCCAGACCGATCGGCAAGGCCGTGTCTTCGTAGGCGCGGCTGGCGAGCGCCTCGTCGACGAACAGGTGGCGTGGCGTATTGCGGATGGCATCGAGCACGGCGACGTTCTTGATACCCTCTTCGATCAATCGCTGCGCCAAACGTTCCCGGGTGCGCTGCGAGGTCATGCCGATACCCTGAATCGTATTTTTCATCGGCAACCTGCCCGACCCGTCAGAAACAACTTTTTCATGGACGCAATGGTAACCAGTTTTGCACCGTTTCGTTATGACTCACTGCGCGAATCCGCGCAGCCAGCCTGCCACCGTGTCCAGCGCCGTATAGCGGGTCAGATCGACCTGAATCGGGGTCACGGAGACCTGCCCGGAGCGCACGGCATGAAAATCGGTGCCGGGCCCCGCATCCTGTTCGCCGCCGGGCGGACCGACCCAGTAAATCGACCGCCCGCGCGGATCAGTGGCCTTGATCGCCGGCTCGGCCTTGTGACGATGACCGAGGCGCGTAGCGACGAAACCCTGCAATTCATCCCAGGGCAGGTCCGGCACATTGACGTTGAGGATGGTGTCGGCCGGTAGCGGTTCAGCGTTAAGGCGCTGCACCAGCGCGCTGACGACGCGTGCCGCAGTGACATAGTGCCGGGCCGCATGCTGGGTGACCAGCGACACCGCGATTGCCGGCAGGCCGAGGAAGCGGCCTTCCATGGCCGCCGCCACCGTGCCGGAATACAGCACATCGTCACCGAGATTGGCGCCGGAATTGATCCCCGACACCACCATGTCCGGTTCCTGTTCGAGCAGCCCGGTGATTGCCAGATGCACGCAATCGGTCGGCGTGCCATCGACGCGGATGAAGCCATTGTCCATGCGCGTGGCGCGGATCGGATTTTCCAGGGTCAGTGAATTGCTGGCACCGCTGCGGTCGCGTTCGGGGGCCACCACCGTTACTTCGGCGATCACCGCGAGCGCCTGCGCCAGTGCGATGATGCCCGGAGCCTGGTAACCGTCGTCGTTGCTGATCAGAATGCGCATGTCATTTTAAACCTGGGGTAGCGGTGCCTGGGTTTGTTACTATTGTTGTCCATCCGCCACTATAACCGTCCTGACGCAGTCACGGAACTGTTGCCATGCGCAAAAAAGCCCGAGTGAGCGCCGAAGATGCCGCACTGTTCCGGGCCCAGGTCGGACCGGTGAAGCCACTCGCCCACGATAAACTGCCTGCTCACAAGCAGCTCCCCAAGCCGCGTCCCTTGCAGCGCCTGCGCGACGAACGGCAGGTGCTGATCGACATGCTGTCCGACGACTACGACGCCGCCGAACTGGAGACCGGCGAGGAACTGCTGTTCCACCGGCCCGGCCTGCAGCACAACGTGCTGCGCAAACTGCGCCGCGGCCAGTTCAGTGTCGGCGCGCAACTCGATCTGCACGGCATGACCGTGGCCGTCGCGCGCGTCGCGCTCAGCGAGTTCCTGCACCATTGCCGCGGCAACGCCATCCGCTGCGTACGCATCATCCACGGCAAGGGCCGCGGCTCGCGCAACAAAGGTCCGGTCCTGAAGGGCAAGGTCAACCACTGGCTGATGCAACGCGATGAGGTACTGGCGTTCTGTTCCGCACCACGCACCGATGGTGGAACGGGGGCGGTATATGTGTTGCTGAAGATGAGGGGATAGCCTGCGGAGAAATGCAGAATCTGTAACGAGGGATCGAATGTTCAAACCACAATCAAGAGTTGGCGGTCACTGCTCAATGCCGAAGGACCGCTTTGCAGCAGACCTAGATTGCGCCGTTTATTTTTGAGCAGCAGGTGGGTAAGCAGGTGTTCCCGCCGGTCTAGAATTGATCAAGTTAAAGGCATTATGCCGCAACTCGGCTGACCATCTCATTCATACCGGAATATGTTTGGCAAGCAGAGGTTTCGCATGACAGCCATAGTCAAAGATTGGCCGTGACAATGGCCAGAATTAAATCTGGCATCAACAATGTAATCTGCATAGATGCCGGGAAAGCTCAAAGCATAGGCGCATGTACGTTCATCTCCATTCGTCATTCTGTTGCCGCATCCTGGTGATTTTTGTTTGACCTGCTTCTGCACCGGAATCTCCAAAACAGGTGCCGGCGAAGGAGTTCATGTACAGAAGTTACGAAACGACCATAATATGGAGATCGCGCACTGAAGTATTCAGCGTGCTTATCAATATTGAGATCAAACAGGGCTGCATAAACACGTATGTCGCGTGGCAGTGACCCGTGTCGCCACATCCAGCGGGTCATTCCAGCAAGCGGCACTAACCGTTCAATCCAGTGACGCGCGTCGTGCTCAACCAGATCCACATAGATATGTGTAGGCGTCATGTCGCGATGCACAAGCACTTCAGGAATCTCCAAGTGCTTGCCGTACCTCAGTGTCGCCAGGCTAAAGGCCCAGTCCCATGCATAAAATGACTCGGCAAGGAAACACAACTGGCACGGTTGCGTTCGCATCAACCCATACATTCTACTGTTGTCACCCGGAGCAGACAGGTAATGCGAGACATTCTCAGACCAGGATCCCGTCAGTGCGTAGGTACCCGTGGAGAGTTTTACGAAGGCTCCATCATGATAAAATGCCACTCTTGACGTCACGAGGACCGCATCCGGGTGTGAATCAAGCTCCGCTATACATCGCTCTATGAAAGTAGGATCAATATAATCGTCCCCGGCCAGCCACATGAAGTACTCGGAGCGGGCATTCACAAGAAGCCAACTGAAATTCTCGTACTTTAGATTTGCCGGTTGGCGCGTATAGCGAATCCGACTGTCTCGCATCGCATAGCTGCGGCAGATATCACTGATGGAATCAGGAGAGGCATCATCAGAGATTTCCACCACGAAATCAGAAGAAGTCTGCGCAAGGATTGAATCCAGTGCGCATGCAATCGTTTTTTCATTGAGATAGGCGGGAATCCCTATCGTCACACGCGGCAATCTGTCAGGTGTGCATACGCTACTGTGATCGCATGATGAGGTCATTTACGCATTCTTCATTCGTATGAAATCTAATTCAAGATGGCTATACCTTGGACACCGCATGATGGCCTTTTTAAAGAATCAGTATCAGTAGTGTCCGGCAATTTACTCGAATAGATACAGCTGGTTGTCAAATTGCTCATCATTCATTTCGGTTTCGATATTTTTAAGCAGCTGATCGATTGATGTTTTCTCGAAAAGGGTAAGACTTAAAATCTGTAGAATTGTGTAGAGTGAGGCCTCGCTGTTCAGGCGCTTCTTCACGATGGCCACCAGCACGTAAACGGTGATGGCGATCCAGATTTGCGTCTTGACAGCGTTCTCGGT
>JBBQDK010000102.1:0-10975 GCA_038319625.1 Gammaproteobacteria bacterium | reverse complement strand
TGCTGTCGGCAGCGTGGATCGTGCCGATCGATGCGCCAATACCCTTGCTGTCAACAGCGTGCATAGTGATGGTGAGTTCAGCAGCCATTGCCAATGATGAGCAGCACAACAGCGTAGTAAGCAAGAGGTTGTTGAGTGTTTTCATACGAGACTCCTTGGCGTTATCAGTCGAGGGTGGTTGCGCACGTTGCCGAGTGGCGCGTCAGTTATTTCGCATCTATCTTAGGCGCACGTCGTGAAGGGGTCAACGCGTGGTGGTTTGCGGTGTTGTTTCAGACAAAGCGTGCAGAGAACGGACAGCAAGTCATTTGTATCATTTTTACGGTATGTCCGGGTGCTGACGGAGGCAGATAATGGGGATCGGATGCAGCCATCCCCATACCCAACCTTGTGGCTGGAGCATCGCTTGCCTGATCCTTGATTTTTGCCGTTCTTTGTGGAAGGTCGTCACGGGAATCAGATTCAGAGAGCGATCTGTACCCGCAGCCAACGTTACCGGATTTCCAGCGCCATACCACAGGCGAAACCATGGCGGCACCGGGAGCCGGAGCTGCCTGTTGTTGACTGATTGCACAAAGGAAACGTATGTGCTACGTTCTCAGCTTAGAAGTGAATCCGTCCCGGCCCAGAAACCGCCACGGCGAGCAGTAGACAAGGAAGCATCGGGGCAAGACAAGGAAGCAGCCATGCGGTCCGCAGGACCGGCCATAACATCCGCAGCACATAGCGTGATGTAGCATGCAACTGCACAAACGGATAATAAAATAAGGACTATGACTCTTCTCTCAGACTCGCGATCAACGCCAGTTCTGTCGATTTCCTGTTCGCCGTCATTCCCGCATTGGCTCCACACAGCGGGAATAAGTATCGGCGTCACTACCTACCAGACCAACCGACTCTTTCTGCTCGGCCTCAAGGAGGACGGAAGCCTTTCGGCATTCGAACGCCTGCTCGACGGTGCAATGGCATTACACACCAGCGCGGAGCGCCTGTATCTGGCAACGCGCTACCAGCTTTGGCAGTTCGACAATGCCTTGGCGCGGGAGACGCGCCACCAAGGTTTTGATCGTCTGTTCGTCCCGCGCATTGCACATACTACCGGCGCGATCGACATCCACGATATCGCCGTGGAAAGTGACGGGCGGGTACTTTTTGTCAACACCTTATACAGTTGTCTCGCCACACTGGACGAGCGCCAGAGCTTCGCCCCCGTATGGCACCCGTCATTTATCTCCACGCTGGTACCGGAGGATCGCTGCCATCTGAACGGGTTGGCGCTGGTCGACGGCATGGCGCGTTATGCCACAGCCGTGAGCCGTTCGGATGTGGCGGGGGCCTGGCGTGCGCGTCGCCAAGACGGCGGTTGTGTCATCGATATACCTACGAGCGACATTGTCTGCGCTGGGCTTTCCATGCCGCACTCGCCGCGCTATTTCCAGGGGCGCTTGTGGCTGCTGAATTCCGGCACGGGCGAATTCGGCTATGTGGACCGGGATCGTGGCATATTCGAGCCAGTGGCATTCTGCCCCGGTTATGGACGCGGACTGGCGATACACAATGGACAGGCGCTGATCGGGCTATCGAAGCCGCGCGACAACCGGCTGTTCACCGGGCTGGTACTGGATGAAAGACTGAGCGCCAAAGGTGCAGAACCGCATTGCGGACTGCGTGTGATTGATCTTGCGACGGGTCATACACTGCATTGGCTGGATTTCGAGGGCGTGGTGAGCGAGATCTATGACGTGCAGATCATCCCCGGTGTGCGTCGCCCGACGGTGCTTGGATTCCGTTCCACGGAGATCAGGCAACTGATCAGTTTTGAACACCAAGGTCGACAGATACTGCATGAGTGTGGGGACAAACCCCCAGCTGCTGAAGCCACTGATACTACAACCAGCACGCGCAATGCTGCTGAATGCCGCTATGAGACCCGTATCGACCATGGCGCGTCGCAACTGATCGATCAAATGAATGGTCTCACTTTTCCGAATCTTGAGCGGCAGGCCCGGGCGCGTCCTCTCGGCGAACTCTTGATGAGCGTTACTGCCGAACGCGCGGATGAGCCGGTCGGGTTGATCGTCGCTGAATGCTCAGCCATAGGAGACGCTGTACGGGTACTGTCATGGTATGTGATTCCGCCGCTGCGCGATCATGGCATCGGTGACGCGCTGTTGATGCAGATGGAGCAGGCCGCCAAGCATGCTGGCGCGGCGCGCCTGGAAATTGCTTTTCGCGCCGACCTTCCCGAGGCGCATGTGGTTGCACGGCTGCTCGAGCGACGCGGCTGGGCCACGCCGCGCCCGTAGATGCTGATATTCACCACGACTATGGATCGCATGTCACAGGTACCATGGCTGGCGCGCTGCCGACTGCCAAACGATTATGAAATATTTTCATGGCGGGAACTCACGGCGGCTGATCGGGCATCCATCCTGGAGCGTCAGAGCCTCAGGCGCTGGTATCCCGAGCAGCTGAGCCCGTTCCAGCAAGAGGACCGTATCGAGTCTCTCAACAGTCTCGGCCTACGCTACCACGGAGAAGTCGTCGGTTGGCTGATCACACATCGCAGCGCGCCCGATACTGTGCAGTACACCGCGCTCTACGTGCGCCGGGACATACAGCGTCTAGGCCGCGGGTTGGCATTGATCGCTGAATCCCTGCGTCGGCAGATCGAGAGCGATGTCCCCAAAGGCCTGTGCCAGGTTGATGTGAAACGCCGTTCCATGCTCGATTACATCTTGCGGCGATTCAGCCCATACGTCGCTTCCACACATGAATTACTGTCATCACGCCTGGCGCTGACCACGGCAGCAAGCGAATGGCGTCCCCATAGGAAATGCATAGCACTCTCACGACAGCCAATGTCTCCATGAATACACCATCAGGGATGTCGCCATAGACAGGCTGCGGCAGGATGTGCAATCTCCCGGCACGATGGTGCGGGCATGTCGGCCCACGTTCGTTCCGCGGGTATTTCGGCGCAGGGCGGTTGCGGCTGCCGTCCGACGTGTCATCCTGATAGGTGCTCTTTCCACCACTGCCTTTGCAGATACCAGCAAGCTTATTTTCACCAACCCCGATCAGTTGTTAAACATGGTCGGTACTCATGCGACGCTTGTAGATATCGATGGTGATGGCGATCTTGACATATTCATCGGCACATACGCGGGTACTATCCGTTACTTCGAGAATGTGGGCAGTCGGATGATCCCGCAGTATGTGGAGCGTACCGGTGCCGCCAACCCACTTAATGCTGTCAACGTGGGTGGCCAGGCCGCACCGGCTTTCGTCGACATCGACGGCGATGGCGATTACGACGTCTTCATCGGGGCATCCAACGGCAGCTTGCAGTACTACCAAAATATCGGTAGTGACTCGGCGCCGTCATTTCTGCCGCAGACCGGTGCCAGTAATCCATTCAATGGCGTGAGTGCGGGTACGCGTAGTGCGCCGGTATTTGTCGATTTGGATGGTGATGGAAATAAAGACGCCCTGGTCGGTAACTACAATGGCACCGTTTTATACTTCCAAAATACCGGCACGCCAACAAGCCCTGTATTCACGCAACGAACCGGTGCCGCAAATCCTTTCAACGGTGTGGATGTCGGGTACACTTCCACGCCGGCCGTGGTGGACATCGATGCTGATGGTGACTTCGATGTATTTATCGGCAATAAAAACGGCAGTATCTCCTATTATGAAAACACCGGTACCCGCACCAGTCCTGTATTCGTGCCGCGCAGTGGTGCCGCCAATCCACTCAACGGCATCAGCATCATCAACTATAGTAATAGCGCACCGACCTTCGCCGACATCGACGGAGACGGCGACTTCGATGTACTGATCGCAGGCTCGACGGGCGCGCTTCAGAGTGTCATTAATGTTGGCAGCCCGAGCAGTCCTAACTTCGCGAGGGTGAACCCACTCACTGGCGTTAATGTAAAGTATGCCAGCACCCCCGTTCTTGTCGATATCGACGGTGACGGCGATCTGGATGCCTTTATCGGCAATTACAACGGAACAGTGAATTATTTCGAGAACATCGGTACAAATCAGAATCCGCAGTTTATTGAACGAACCGGTACTGCTAATCCGTTAAGTTCTGTATCCGTGGGGACTTACTCCACAATAAGTTTTGTCGATATCGACGGTGACGGTGACCTGGATGCCTTTATCGGCGCCAGTGACGGCAGCATCCATTTCTTCGCTAACACCGGCTCTGCAAACTCCCCCGTGTTTACGGAGATGAGCGGCGCTGCCAATCCCCTCGGCAGCGTCAACGTGGGCGCCAACAGTGCGCCGACATTCGTGGATATCGACGGTGACGGCGCAAATGATGCAGTTATTGGGGCGGCCGACGGCACTCTGCACTTTTACAGGAACACCGGCACACCTGTCAGTCCCAACTTTATCTCTGTAACCGGCAGCGCCGACCCGTTCAACGGTATCACAGTGGGTTCTGAATCCAAGCCCGTGTTCGCGGATATCGATGGAGATGGTGATTTCGATTTGGTAATCGGTGCCAGCACCGGTTTGCTGCGTCTGTTCGAGAATACCGGCAGCGCTACCACGCCTGTGTTCACCGAACGTACCGGCACCAACAATCCGCTGGCCGCGATCAACGTCCAGGCCAGCGGCGCGCCGGCGCTGGCGGATATCGATGGAGATGGAGACATAGACCTGTTTGTTGGCGGGTACTATGGTGCCATCACGTACTTTCGCAATGATACCCTGTTCGCGGACCTTGCCATCACGCAGTCGGTCACACCAAATCCGGCTTTGCTGCAGAGTCCGACCGACTTCAGTCTCACCGTCACGAATACAGGGCGCGATACCGCGACTGGCGTGGTGATCACCGATACGCTCCCGGCGGGTTCCACGTTTGTTGCCGCAAGCAGCGATGATGGTGGGTCGTGCAGTGCCACGGCAGGTGTCGTGACCTGTCTGTTGAACGATGTTATACGTAATGGAGTGGTGCACATAGACGTCAGTGCGAGCCCGACCTCACTGGCAACAATGAGCAATACGGCGAGCGTTACCGCCACGGAATTGGACAGTATTCAAACCAATAATCAAACCACTGAGTCGTTACCGGTCAGCCCGGTGGCGGATGTTGGCGTCAGCCTCGTTCCCAGTCCGGATCCCGTACTTGTCGGCGGCAGCCTCAGCTATGCCGTGACCCTGGATAATCAGGGGCCGAGTACGGCTACCGGCGTGGTGTTGAGCGATGTGCTGCCAGGTGGTGCGTTGCTGGTGTCGGCTAGCAGTGCCGGTGGTAGTTGTACGACGGTCGGCTCCACTCTCACGTGCACCATGAATGATCTACCATCCGGAAGTAGCGAACTTGTAACGTTGGTAATCCGGCCGAGTTTAACCGGCGCACTTGTCAATACGCTGGGTGTCAGCGCCAACGAGGCAGATCTGAATGTAGCGAACAACAATGCCACCGCGACGGTGACAGTCAATCCGGCAGTTGATCTAGGTTTAACAGTGGCGCCCAGTCCAAATCCGGTTTACGCCGGCACCGACTTGAGCTATGCCGTCACGATCAGCAATCAGGGACCCAGCGTGGCGACCAGCCTGGCTTTGCATAACGTGTTGCCGGACGGCGTTACACTGGTTTCAGCCACCAGTGCAAGCGGCACTTGCGCAACGACGGGCTCAACTGTCATATGCAACATGAACGATTTGTTGCCCGGAAGTACCGAACTCGTAACGTTGGTAACAAAACCGTTTGTGGCCGGGACGCTTAACAACGTTATGAGTGTCAGCGCCAACGAGACCGAGCTGAATCCGGCTGACAACAGTACGACGGTGGCAGTACTGGTCAGCCCGGCGGCGGATGTTGGCATCAGCCTCGCTCCCAGTCCGGATCCGGTGCTTGTCGGCGGCAACCTCAGCTACGCCGTGACACTGGATAATCAGGGGCCGAGTACGGCTACCGGCGTGGTGTTGAGCGATGTGCTGCCAGGCAGTGTGTTGCTGGTGTCGGCTAGCAGTGCCGGTGGTAGGTGTACGACGGTCGGCTCCACTCTCACTTGCACCATGAACGCCCTGCCATCCGGAAGTAGTGAACTTGTAACGTTGGTAATTCGGCCGAGTTTAGACGGCTCGCTTGTCAATACGCTGGGTGTCAGCGCCAACGAGGCAGACCTTAATATGGCGAACAACAGCGCCACAGCGACAGTGACAGTCAATCCGGCAATTGATTTAGGTTTAACAGTGACGCCCAGTCCGGATCCGGTTAACGCCGGTACCGATTTGAGCTATGCCGCCACGATCAGCAATCAGGGACCCAGCGTGGCGACCGGCATGGCGTTACGTAACGTTTTGCCGGGCGGCGTTACACTGGTTTCGGCCACCAGTGCAAGCGGCACCTGCACAACGACGGGCTCAGTTGTTAGCTGCAACATGAACGATTTGCTGCCCGGGAGTACCGAACTTGTGACGTTGGTAACAAAACCGTCTGTGGCCGGAGTGCTTTACAACGTTATGAGTGTCGGCGCCAACGAGACCGAGCTGAATCCGGCTGACAACAGTGCGGCAGCGGCAGTCACGGTAAACCCTGCGGCGGCTGTTGGCGTCTCGATAGTTCCGAGTCAAAATCCAGTCTACGCCGGCTCTGTCTTGAGTTATTCGGTCACTCTCAGTAATCAAGGACCGAGTGTGGCGACCGGTCTGATGATGACTGATGTATTGCCGAGCGATGTGTCTCTGGTGTCAGTAACGACCGACAGTGGGACGTGTTCGACTGCCGGCTCCACGGTTACCTGTGCCATGAATGATTTATTGCCCGGCAGTGACGCGCTCGTGACACTGGTAACCCGGCCGGGCGTGGCCGGGTCGCTCGACAATACGTTGAGTGTCAGTCTCAATGAAGTCAACTTGAATCCGTCCGGCCAGAACGCTGCTGCCACGGTAATGGTTACGCCGCCACCGGATAATAGCGGCGGCGGTGCATTGGCACTCTGGAATCTGGTTGCCCTACTGGGCGCGCTGCTGCGACGACGGCTACGGTACTGGTCTTCCGTGAGACACGACACACTGCCGAGACGGCGGCATGAGTAACGAATCCTCTTCTCTATATTCGCCATCCAGGACGTTTCCTGAATTACCAAAGATCGCACGAGTTCAGCGGTACCTGGAAGAAGACGCCGGTCTGGCTGCCTTCTATGAAAGGTATCATCGCCACGTTGCCCCTATTATCAGCACGAATTATGACATCTCGGACATTTGCAATCTGCGCTGCGAGGGCTGCCTGTTCTTTGAAGGCACGGACTACAGCACGCATCGTGACGAGAGGACTCCGGAAGAATACGATCGATTCTTTGCGGCGGAGGCCACGCGCGGCGTCAATTACCCGTACTTTGCCGGCGGCGAGCCGGCACTCGCCCAGGACCGCCTGCAGCTTGCGCAGCGTCATTTCCACCGCGGCATGATCTTTACCAACGGTACCGTGCGCATCGATCCCGATCTGTCATTCACCATTCATGTTTCGTTATGGGGCGATAAAAAAACCACGAGCAAGTTCCGCGGGGCGCCGGTTTTCAGCAAAACACTAGCCAATTACAGCGGCGACTCGCGTGCGACTTTCATCTACACCGTGACGCACCTGAATATCGATTCGATACCGGGCGTCGTGCAGGTCTGTCGCGATCATGGGGTGCGGCTATCCTTCAACCATTTCAGCGCAACCGAGCAATACAATGCCAAACTTGCGCGCAGCGCTCCCAATGATCAGGCTTTCTTTCGTTTCAGTACGCCGACGGACAACCTCCGACTCACGTCGATAGACTGCGAGCGGATTCGCGACGTATTGGACCGCATGATTGACGACTATCCACAGACCGTTGTGTACTCGCATGCCTACAACGACTGGGTCAGCGCTGCGGAAGGACTGTATCACCTCGATCCACAGACAGGCTTGGCCTTGGACTGCCCGATACGCAGCGCCCCGTTTCACCGGCATTTTCATGTCGATCTGCATGAGAGTGAAGGCAAGTGCTGCACTCCCAACGTAGACTGCCGTGACTGTCGTGCCTACGCGATCTCACACGCGACTTTCCGTCACCGCATTCGCGACCATCTTGCTTCCCGTGATGCATTCGCGCGTTGGGTCGAGGTAGTTGATACCTGGTGCCGGTTGTTCCTGCTCGACTGGGATGAGTCAGTCATGCCTGCCGCGGATGCGCCACGGTGGAAGGATCATCTCAATCGATCATGTAATACTCAATAATCGAGTGCGCAGTTCATTGCTTTTGTCCTGATCCCGGTGTCCTGCAGCCTGACGCCCATACGGTTTGTCATGTTGACCGAGAGGTGGAGGGAGGAGGAAGCAATATCAGGGTTGCGTCTTGCCGAGTTGCTTCAATAGTTGCGTCAAGTCGTCCGAGGTTTGAGCCGGCGGCGGAGACCCTTCTATCTTGTGTTGTGTCCAGTCCACCGCATCCCCCGCGCCGCACGACACCAGCGAGGCGACTATAAACACCAGCATGCCGCGGGTCACGCCCTTGGGCAATCCCTGTTCATCCAGATAACGGCGGATATACCGGACAGCGACAAAGAACACGATAGTGGAGATGATCAGGTTCCACAGGGATGGCAGGGTAAACATCGTAGACTTTTCTCCTGTCTGCAGCTTGCGCAGGATGATGTGATTGTACCAACCGTTGCCTGATTCACAAGGCCGCGTCCTGATGCTTCCGCGGGCGCTGACGCACCGGTCGGCTTTCCCGGTACTGATGCGTTCCCGCTTAGCATGACAGGCTTCAGACCATCGGGTCTGTGGAAAAATTCACAGTCTGAGGAAAGATCCCGTCCGCGTGAACCGGGTGCGAGATCTGCCCTGCCGCCGGCCGGCAGAGTGGCGATCAGCCCGAAACCGGGCTGATTTTTACAGTTCATGCGCGAGAGTGAGGCTGATCGCCGCGCCGCTTACTTGCCGATCTGCCTGCTGACCGCGGTTTCCTGCTGATTCAGGGCTTTCTGTTCTACCTTGGTGATGTGTCCGTCGTTTTGCCGGGTCATATCCCGCTCTTCCTGGCGAATCGCGTGGTCGTCCTTGTGCAGTGTGCTCGCCTGGCTCCTGGTCAGATCGCCTTCCTTGACCTCGTGATGAATGCGGTGCTGTTGCCTGTTCAGGCGCTTGTTCACTTCATGGCGCCGTGGATGATGTTTGGCCCAATGGGTCTTCGTGATGGCTCTGCCCGATGTATCGGCGGCGGCGTCCATCGCCAGGCTCAGGCAGGAGATACCGAATAATGCGACGAGAATCAGGGCGGGGCTTTTGCGTACGTAATTTTTCATGACATCACTCCTCGATTGCTTTAATAGATGCCTGGCAAGTTAACGGGAAGTTAACGCAGGCACCATACAGAAGAGCAAACTCCGTACCAGTCGTGTGACTGGGTTACGGTTGCCAATTATCAATGAAGTATGGGGAAATAACGGCAATCGCGGCCGGCGATACTGGATGCCGATCTCCATAATTTGTAGCACTCAACGGATCATGCGGTGTGCGGTGAATCAGAAGGGCTTGAACATTGAGTGACATCCACCGGAGCCATGCAGCTCAGGCACATTGCAGCGATCGCTGCCCGGCAGGTTCAAGCCTTCACATCGATATTGCGACCCAGCGTGGCGTTCGGATCGACCACTGGTGCCGGTTGCGGCAGGCTGTCGATGAGCGCTTTCGCGCTCTGCTGCTCGATCTGTATCGCCTTTTTCAGCATGACGACGCTGACCGGGTTGTCGGTAGTGGCGCCGGTGGCAAGACCGGCTGTGGCGCTGGTGCTGGATACATCCATGGGATCATCCTGGTTGGATCGGAGGGGCCCGGGAAACACTTGCCGGACAGGTTGTTTTGGTATATCGGCACATTGCAGTGATGGTTTAGGCTGGACGCTGTGTTTTCAGCTTGAGCGCAACCCGGAATGACGTTTTGCAGTGTAGCAGCCATGCCTGCGGTGAGCCGTGACCGGCGGTTGAATACTGGGAGCAGCCATTCAGGAGAGATTGTGATCGGCCATAATCGACCTAAGAAGATGACGGTCAGGTTTATTTTAGGCATCCCACAATAGAGATGAGCCAAATAAATCTGTCATTGCGACTTATCCTGCGCTTCAGACTGGCAGTCGAACCTGCTCTTCGCCAGTTAGTGGCTTACACCGAATTGGAAATCGGTTGTGAGAGCGCCTTGGCTTTATTTATGCCTGGAGAGGCTGCGGGCGCAGCCGGTCTCACAGCAGCATCCAGACGCCTGGGATCTCGTCAAACTCAACGTGTCTCTGTATCGATGCGCCGAGGTCCACGTCGTTCACCGTGCCGACGCCACGTAGCTTGCACCGGGGTGAGCGGAGCTACTTACCCTTCTTGGCCGCGCCTGGCGACGGGGGCATGGCCTTGGCAACCGCGGCTGCCTTCTTTTGGTCTTTGCCGGACATGTCCTGCTTCTTTGTCTTGTCCTTGGCCTTCGGGGATTTGTCGCCCATCGAGTACCGCCGCTAGTTTGAGTGTGTGTACAGGAAGCATAAACGCCCTTTTCCCTGAAGGCCAGAAGTATCGGGCGACCGTTTGCGCCGCACTCTTGCCGTTCGAGCGGTACGTCGTGAATGGCCGGTGTCTGCTACACAGTGGCCGTTGGCGCGGTCTGCCGTGACAGGCAGAAGAATACTGGAAGCAGCCGTTGGGGCTACGGCCGCAAAAGTAGTCACTCAAGTAGCGGCCCAGGCAAGCGTGGGAGATGGAGATTGTGTTCGCGCGAGATTGCTTGCACCAGCTGACTAGCGCTGCCATACAATTCCTAAACCGTGTTGTACTGTATTATTAATTCCGCCACTCGTTCCGCTGACATTGGTCGAGCAATATGGTACCCCTGTATCTCATCGCACCCTTCGGCGCGTAGGAAATCATAAGCCCCCTGCGTTTCAACGCCCTCCGCAATCACTGTCAACTGAAGAGCACGAGCCATCGCGAT
>JBBQDK010000101.1:0-10995 GCA_038319625.1 Gammaproteobacteria bacterium | reverse complement strand
GAAGAGACGCGACTTGGCAATCCGCCGTCCAAACTGCTGATACAGGGCCTGAAGGCGCGTGGGGTCGAACCGCTTGAGATCGGACAGGTCCTGTTAGCAACGCACGCGCCGCACCGCGCGGCGGTTCAGGACGTCATCTGGGAACTCGGCCTCGAGGCCCAGGTGATCGGTAATCGCGGTGCGGTAATGGTGCTCCCGGCCGGCATCAATAAAGCGACAGGGCTTGAGTACGCACTGCGCGAACTGGGTCTTTCACGTCACGAGGTGGTGGGCATCGGCGACGCGGAAAACGATCATTCTTTCCTGGAATCGTGTGAATGCGCAGTGGCGGTGGCCAACGCGGCACCGTCCATCAAGGAGATCGCAGCTTACGTCACAGGGGCCGCGAACGGCAATGGCGTGATCGAATTGATCGACGAACTGATCGACGATGATTTACGCCGACTGCAAGGTACGCTTTCAAAACATTTGATTCTGCTCGGCAAGCGCACGGACGGTACCGCCGTACAATTTTCGCCCTACGGCCACAACGTGCTCGTGGCCGGCCCTTCCGGGTGTGGTAAATCCACACTCACCGCCGGCCTTATTGAGCGCCTCATCGAGAAAGACTACCAGGTTTGTATCCTCGATCCGGAAGGCGATTACGGAACGTTGCGCGACGTCGTGGCGCTCGGCAATCAGTTGCGCGCTCCGAGCGTCGCCGAGGTGTTGTCAATCCTCGAAGACCCCAAGAACAATGTGAGTATCAACCTACTCGGTATTCGGCTGGATGATCGACCGGGTTTTTTCGCCCAACTCATACCGAGCCTGCAGGCCATGCGTGCTCGAACCGGGCGGCCGCACTGGCTGGTCGTGGACGAAGCGCATCACATGCTGCCCAGCACCTGGGGACACGCTGCTTCTGTGCTGCCACAACGGCTTCACGAAACCATCCTGGTCACCGTGCATCCCGACCATGTGGCCCCGGCCATTCTCGCGCCGATTGATATGATTGTGGCCATCGGTAATTCGCCGGAAGAGACTCTTGGGAAGTTCGCTGGCGCAACGAATCAGCTACTGGCGTGGCCGGAGGGCCTGTCTTATCAACCGAATAATGTCGTTGTCTGGTTTCTCCAGAATGGGCAGCCACCGTTTTCGATACAGTCACAACGCGGGCGGGCCGAGCGCATCCGCCACCTCCGAAAATACGCGGTAGGCAACCTTCGCTGGCACAGTTTCTATTTCCGTGGCCCAGACAACCAACACAACCTGAAGGCGCAAAATCTTATGGTTTTCTGCCAGACTGCCGAGGGTATCGACGAGGCAACCTGGATTTACCACCTCCGCCGCAGCGATTACTCGCGTTGGTTCCGTCACGCGATCAAGGATGATTATCTCGCCGACGAAACGGAACGTATCGAACAGCGTGCCGACCTCGAGCCTTGGCAGACGCGACAGATGATCCAGGAGCTGGTTAACGCTCGTTACACGCTGCCGGAATAGATCTGAAGACCGTCATCGAACGACTTTCAGCAGCCAATCAAAAACGATAGATGGCGGCAGCGCCTGACTTCGTTGGCATTCGCCCGGCTGGAACGATCACAACCTCGCCACCGGTCTTGAGCACGCTCTCACCAAAATCGTCGAGTACATCGTCTACTTCCGGGTGGTTCAGATCGCCGGGGATGATTTCGCCGCTTGCGATATCGATAGTTCCTGGGATCAAGCGGTCGGCCTCGATCAACAGCGTGGCGATTCGTCCGGCGATGGTGGCTGTGGCGATGTCGTTAAGGTCATCCGCGCCCTGGCCGTTCGAATTTGCCGCGCCAAATGCTTCCACCAGGCCGGCCAACCGCTCGAGGTAATACGGTTGCACCAGTTGCCAC
Source organism: Gammaproteobacteria bacterium (assembly GCA_038319625.1). Lineage (GTDB taxonomy): Bacteria > Pseudomonadota > Gammaproteobacteria > JBBQDK01 > JBBQDK01 > JBBQDK01. The sequence continues at coordinate 9,130 of JBBQDK010000101.1, read as the reverse complement.
GCGCGGTCACGCAGCGCATCGGGTGATAGAACGTCTGGGTGAACGTCGATCGCTCCTTCCATTAAACGCGGGTTGCGGCTGACGGTGCGAAACAGGTGATGGTGCTGAGGTAGCGCCGCCAATATCAGACCCAGTCCCGATGGTTGCGAAAAATGTTGCAGCACTGCCTGATCGACCGTGCGGAAAAACTGTTCGGTGTCGCGGTCTGCAGCATCCTGCTTGACGTCGGTACCATGCCATGCCGCATCTCCCGCAGGTCCGTATGCGCGATGTGCACCTTCACGAGCGTCGGCATCCTTGCCCGACAGTTCGGCAGCCGTTTGCGGCACGCCTTCGACTGGCGACATCTCGTCCAGCGCGTCGCGATTACCCTCGAAAACCTTGAACGCGTTGCGGCTCAGGGCGAGAACCTGGTAGCGATCGGCCGACTGTGCGATGCGCATTAACGGTTTGGTATGAAAGCTGTCGGCGACAACCACCAGTTCGACAACTGGACGCTGCAGCCTATAAACGTGAAACAGCCCGGGGGCGCTAAGAATCGCGAGCCCGTCCGCAGTGTGATTCCAGAAAGCCCGGTCGCCAGCCAGGGCCTCGAACGGCTGCATAAGGGACTTGATTTCCCGCTTCGGGTATTTCTGCCGCAATGACCCCTCCATCATCTTTACGAGGTTGCGGAAGCGGATGGGATCCTGCGTATTGTCCGGATGTCGTCTGTGTGTTGGCTGATACAGGGAGAGACAAGGCGGTTCGTGACCGCCGGAAAGAATAGCCGGGTAATCCTGTGCTAGTGAATTCATAGTCGCGGCATCTCCATTAATTTACGTAAGGCGTTGTGCAAACGCCGTCTCACCGGCTCAATGGCGGAATAACCGTGGGTTGCGCGCGATGAACTTTTGAATCCAGACTTCGATGAATGAACGCTCCTGCTGCTTCATGTACCACCCGCCCAGGGAGCTGATTGCCAGGGCGCCCAGGGCATTGACAATCATATCCCACATCGTGTCGGTCAGTCCTGATGGGTCGCCAAGCATGGGTTTCTGCATATTGGTTCCGACGAATCGGTCCATAGCGAATTCAAATATCTCCCACAGCGTGCCGACCGTTACGGCGAACAAAAACGCGAACAAGGCCACGAAACGCGGCCGCATATGAATGTCGATGTTTTCACTCTCGTTGAGCACATAGACGAGCAGAAAACCGAGAATACCCATCAGTAACCCGGAACTGGTATGCAGAGCGATATCCCACCACCAGAACCGCGCGTAGTAGCTGTGGATTTCCCCCAGAAATAGTGCAGCGAATACGAATATCACAGCAAGCAGATGAAATTCGAGCGGGATGTACACCCGGAACCGGCGACCGAGTACGGCGGGTGAAAGCGTGATCACCATGATCGTCATGATCAGGAATGCGTTGATCCATTGCCCCTCGTGGATCACCAGGATCAATTCCACCGACATGATGACCTGGAGGGCAATAAGAATCCCTCTGTGGACACGCGTTGGCAAGTCGGTCGTGTTCTTCTCCACGACTAGTATTCTGAGTTGTGCGCTAGCGGTGTAAGTCGCCGGCGCGTTCGGGTTGGTAGACGACTTCCACGAGCCGCACTTTCAGCATGCCACCTCCCGGCCGGGGCCACTCGATGTGTTCACCTGTGGTCAGCCCCAGCAGTGCGCTGCCGACGGGTGCGAGTATCGAGATCCGTTCGGCGCTGCCATCCGCATCATGTGGATATACCAATGTCAGGGAGAACTCTTCCCCCGAGTCGAGCGCAAAGCGCACCTTGCTGTTCATGGTCACCACATCGGGCGGGATGTCTTGCTGCTCAACCACGTCGGCGCGATTGAGTTCCGCCCGCAGCTCGGTCTTGCCCGGGAAAGCAGCCGCTGGCAACGCATTAAGTAGCGCGTCCAGACGATCCAGATCCTGCGATGTCAGAATAATTCCTGGCCGGTTATGCATCAGATTTTCTCGCCAATTCGGCTCATTGCCGACAAACTTTCGTTACGCCGTAGTATATTAAGAGTCAATCATATCCCTATTCGACAAGACTGAGAAGCCTTGTCGGGCAGACAGGATATCGACGACATGCAAAGACATCACCAAACCCGAAAATCTTTACCCATAAGTACGCATCAGTGGGAGCAAGTGCTGATCGCCAGAGTGCCGGGTATCGGGCTGGGTCTGCTGCTATTGCTGGGTATCTATGTCCTGATGTGGTAAGAGGATCGGACTGATGAGTAAAAACAAAACGAACCCGGGCGATGCTATGCCTCTGGCTAATGCCTCGGCTGAGACTGTCCACCATTTCGTCGAGACGGCGCATACGGTTGATCTGGCGGCTTGGCTTGCGGGGCTTCCGCGCGGTACAGCGACGGAGCAAATTCTCGCGTTGGACTTGCCACGGCGGGCCGAAACGTTCAGCTACCTGGAACTGGACGTTCAGGCGGAGCTTGCCCGACAGCTGGAGCGCCGGGATCTGGCGGAAATCGTCACCCAAATGAATGCGGACGATCGCGCGCATCTGTTCAATCACTTGACGCCGGAAGAACAGCAACGTTTACTGCGCGACCTCGCGCAGGAGGAGCGCGAGGATATCCGTCGTCTGTCGGCCTACGCCGAAGACACAGCCGGAGCGATCATGACCTCGGACTATGCGACGCTTTCCGCTTCCCTGTCAGCGCATGAGGCCATCGAGGTGCTGCGGCGTGAGGCCCCCGAGAAGGAAACCATCTACCGATCCTATATCCTCGACACGGACCGCCGGCTGATCGGTTTGGTCCGGCTGCATGAATTGATTCTGGCCACCGCCGATACGCGGCTCGAAGAAATCATGGACCCTGCTCCGCTGACTGCTACCGCAGACACGGATCAGGAGGAAGTCGCCCGAATGATCGCGCACTATGACCTGTCGGTGCTGCCGGTTGTCGATGAGCTTGGCCGACTGGTCGGCATCATCACGCACGACGACGCGGAAGATGCAATGCAGCGTGAGACAACCGAGGATTTCCAGAAGATCGCCACGGTTCTCCCGTTTTCGCAGAGTGTGCGCGAAGCCGGCGTGGGCGTTCTTTACAAAAAGCGAATTTTCTGGCTTGCACTGTTGGTGTTCGGAAACCTGTTTTCGGGCGCGGGGATCGCATACTTTGAGGACACAATCCTGGCGTATGTATCGCTGGTATTCTTTCTCCCGCTACTAATCGGCAGTAGCGGAAATGCCGGGTCACAAGCGGCCACGCTGATGGTGCGCGCGCTGGCCACTGGCGATGTGACGCTGAAAGACTGGTATGACCTGATTCTGCGTGAACTTGTAATCGCACTGGCGCTGGGGGCGACGATGGCATTGGTCGTCTTTCCGATCGGGTTGTTGCGCGGCGGGCCCGACATCGCACTTGTGGTGGGATTGACGATGGTGCTGGTCGTCATCATCGGAAGCCTGGTAGGCATGTCGCTACCGTTTTTACTCAGCCGCCTGCGGCTCGATCCCGCCACCGCCAGTGGGCCACTGGTCACAACAATATCGGATGCGGTCGGCGTACTTATTTATTTCTCGATAGCCACGATGGTGCTGAGCCCCTGATCAAGCCTATTGATCCTGCATCTTGCGAGATCACGCAGGAAATTAGAACGTCACAGGCTGCGGTCAGAAGCACTCGGTGTGTGCCCCGCGTCTGCAGTATTCACCGGAAGTGCGTGCGTGATCCGCATGGCGGTCGTAGCGAAGATCAGCGCCACCGTGCAGGCAACATCCGCCGTAACGTGTCGTCGTGCATCACATAGTGATGAAACAATGCCGCGGCGGCATGCAGGCCGATCAGATAGTAACCAATCGTTCCGATCGTTTCGTGGATCTCCTTCAGCGTGTCGTACAGGGGTTTGTCCTGTCCGATCAGCGTCGGCAACGGCATGCCGAATAGAATTGGGTTGCCTTTGGCGCTGACGGCGAACCAGCCGAACAGGGGCATCCCGATCATGAAAACGTAAAGTGCCATATGCATCCAATCGGCCAGGCGGTGTTGCCACTCCGGGATCGGTGGTTCGATGCGCGGCACCGGCCCCGAGAAGGCACGCGTCACAAGACGCACTACAACCAGCGCGAGAACACTCAGGCCGAGCAGGAAGTGCCAAGTCTTCAGGTCCGCCCTGAGCGTGCTATCCTTCGGCGCAAGATCATGCAGGTTGATCGCAGCATAAACAGCGATCAGCAACAGCAACATCAGCCAGTGCAGACCGATCGACAACGATCCGTAACGGTCGGTGGTATTTCTCAAAATCATGACAATTCGGTACGAATTTTCAAGCCTGAACTCGTCGTTGTGTTGGTGATCGAATGGATAATGACTTCGTTACTCACCAACGATTGACACCTTTGATTCCTCATTTCTTACGTTCCAGTAATATTGGAAATTATACTAGCAACAAACTGATCTCCGATATTTGATTAAAATCAGTTTGAGTACAAATTCGATCTGACCCGCGTGAACCACGTCGAGTATGATAGTGACCGATGAAGTGTGGCGAGAGTACATCACGAATCAGAGGCCGCCGGAACCAAACAATGACGTTACCATTGTGTAGCGGTGCGCAACGTCCGTTAATCGTGCGCGCCACTCCTTGAGGACGTACACGCCGAAGGCGACAACTACGACAAGTGTGCCAATAACAATCGCGAGCTACAGCCATTCGTCCCAGCGCTGGAGGCTCCACAGGCCTGCGCCTGCAAGAACACTGACGAGCCCGGCGAAGAAGTAGAATTTGAGTACAAACGGGACATAGTTCACTGCCACAGCGCGCACCGACAGGGCAGGAGGAGGCCGCTGATTAATTCCTTCGCTTCGCTCCCCTCTCCCGCTTGTGGGGAGAGCGAAGCGAGGGGGCAGTAGCCGGTTGGGGGAGAGGGTACTGAGGTGAAATATACTATTATCTAAGTGAATTTCCTGTCTTGACCGACTGTCACCGGATCAGCTCTATTTCAAATCGTTGCCCCAGCCCAAGGCTGCTTAGCGATGCAGTAATCCCACTTATAAAACCGTGTGGCTGTCCAAATAAACGGGGTCAGCTCTCCTATAGTCTGCCAGACATCAGAATTTCGCTGCAATCGGCGTGCTTTCCTGGGGTAGTGGGACCTTCAGGGTTTCAAGCAATTCACCCATGCTGGCGAGGATGCGGTATTGCGCATAGGCGACCGTGTATTCGCCATTGAGATAAGCTGTGTGCGAGACAAATACTTCATTCTCTGAGTCGAGCACGTCAAGCAGGGTGCGATCGCCGATATCGAACTGTTTCCGGTATGCATCGCGGGCCTGTTCGCTGGAATCGACATGCGTCTTCAAGTGTTCGAGTTGATCCTTCGCCACTGTATAGGCATTCCATGATAGCTCTTCATTTTCGATGACTTCACGCCGAGTGCGGTCGCGGACGTCCTTTGCCGAATTGATTAGATAGGCCGTCTGCTCACTGCGGGCATTGTCGCGACCACCATTGAACAGGTTAAAGCGCAGACGCAGCATGGCGGTCGCATTGTTATTGTTGCCGCTGATGCCATCCAGGTTGTCATTATTGGTGGCACCGAGCTCGAGATCGACGCGAGGTAAGAAGGTCGATTTCGCCGCCCGATGTTGCGCTTCGGTCGCCGCGACGTCGGCCTCAGCCGATTTGAGCGTAGGATGATTCGCAAGCGCCATCTTAAGCGCCTCGTCACTGCTGGCCGGCAGTGACGACTCTGGGGATCCTGGCATGCTTAGCTTGACAGGCATAACGCCGACAACGCGACGATAATTCGCTTCGGCATCCTTGAAGTTGGTTTCTTCGGCCAGCAGATTGGAACGTGCCAATGCCAGTCGTCCCACCGTCTGTTCCAAATCCGATCTGCGACCTATTCCGCTGTCGCTGCGCAGCTTGATCTGGTCATAGATGCGCTCATGGGCCTTGAGATTCTCTCTGGCAGTAGCGACCAGCTCCTGGCGACGCAGAACATTAAGGTACATTTCGATGGCGTGCAGGGCTGTGTCTTCGGCATTGCCATGCACGGTATAGGCGCGTGAATTAACGCGGGCCATCTGGCGGTCGACTTCGTTCGGCGTAGCGAATCCATCGAACAGCATCTGATTGAGGCTGATGCCCGCTTCGCGGCGGGTCAACGTAACTGAACCGGATGTGAAGGGAGTCTCACTGTGTTCGCGGCCGACCCCGGCGTTGATATTCACGCTGGGAAGGTAGCCGGCCCGTGCCTGACGCAGCTCCTGATCAACGGCCAATCGCTCTTGAATATTGGAAAGGATATCGGGGTTGGTCTTCAAAGTTTCTTGCACCGCTTCAGTCAGCGTCTGAGCCGACAAAGGCGCGGCGAGCAGCCCGCCGATCACTACTGCCAATATTATTTTTCTAAATTTGTTATCCATGCTAATCCCCGTAAGACACAAGATGAAGTAAAAAATTAAACTGATGCGTTGTCGTAACACCACAAAATTTCGCGAACTCAGATATCCGCATTTTGAGTGCTGCCTTCTAAACTACAGTATAGTAGGTTGATAGAAGGCCGTATGGCAAGCTGAGTCAACCGGTATGCCGGTAAATTCACTGGCTACCTGGATATTTCCTTGAACAATAGCGCCAGACGTACGCGATTGGCGACACCCAGTTTCTTGAAGATTGCCGAGAGATGCGCTTTAACCGTGCGCTCGGATATATTCAGAACACGGGCAATCACCTTGTTGTTGGCACTTTGATGTACCAGCCTGGCAACCTCGAATTCACGCGCCGTCAGCGTGCAGAGACTCTGACGCTGCTCTTCGTCCAACGTATCTTTTTCACTACTCAAGGTATCGAAGGAAAAGGTATCGATAAGCTGCGCAATCAACGCCCGCGGCAGCCATACCTCGCCGTTGTGGATAGCAGTCACGGCCTTCGACACCGTGCTGGCAGGTGCGTCGTAGTCGCAATATCCGACCACGCCCATTTTGATCGCCGCGACCCGGTCCGCATCCAGGATGCCTTTGTCCATGAGTAATACGCGTACATCCGGTGCGTTGACCGTAAAGCGCGCAAGTGCCTCGGCTACGTTATCACCAAGCAAACCACTGTCCAGTACGATCAGGTCCACACGCTGCGAATTCAACATTTGTTCCGCCTGGCGCAGACCGACAGCCTGGTGGAGATGCACGTGCGTAGCCAACGCATTACGCCAGCGCTCTCGATATTCCGTATCGGCACTGGCCACCAGCACCGCAAAATTATCCTTGTCTACCGCCACGAACATCACCCTCCAAGGGTATTTCAACGTTCCCGCAATCCACGTTCACGAGCCTTGAGTATCGGTTTCAACAGATAATCGAGGACAGTCTTGTGTCCCGTCAGTATATCGACCACTGTGGTCATTCCAGGAATGATCTTGAGCGATTTGTCCTTGGGTCCGAGATAGTCCCGGTCAGTGCGCACCCGGATAATATAAAAGCTCTCGCCTTTCGGATCAGTTATTGTGTCGGCGCTGATCAGCTCGAGTTTAGCCTTCATACCACCGTAAATCGAGAAATCATAGGCGGTGAGCTTGACCATGGCCTCCTGGCCAGGGTGCAGAAACGCAATATCCTTCGGCCGAATACGCGCCTCCACCAGCAAGGTCCCATCCAAGGGCACGATCTCCGCCATATCCATGCCGGGCTGCACGATCCCACCGATTGTAGTCACCTTGAGTTGCTTGACGATGCCGCGTACCGGCGAGCGAATCAGTGTGCGCGTGACCCGGTCTTTATCAGACCTTATGTTTTCGTTCAGGGCGGACAGATCAGACTGGGTTTCGTTGAGTTCGCTTTGAGCCTTGGTACGGAATGTAATTTTGAGTTCATCAATCTTGTGGTCGACCTCGCTGATCGATGCTTCCAGCCGTGGAATGGCCAAGCTGCTGGCATCCATATCGCCTTTCAGGTCGTTGACGCTGCGACGCAAGCGCAGCAACTCCACTTCGGAAATGGCTCCCGATTTGGCGAGTGGTTCGGACATCGACAATTCCTGGCGCAACAGGCCATAGCTGCGTTCGAGCTGTCCCTTGTGGGAACGGGTCTCCGACAATTGCTGCTGGGCCTGCAACTGCTGCTGTTGCATTACCTGCACACTGGACTGCAGTTCGTTCTGGCGCGACGTATACAGTGACTGTTCGCGTTGCGCAATTTCCGGGTGATTTTTCATGACCTCTTCAGGTGCCTGGTATGGCTTCTGATTGACCTCGGCCTTAAGCCGCGCAGCCTTTGCGAGCAGTGACATATATTTCAATTCGTTCTCACGGTAGTTCGAAGCGAAGCGCGTGTCATCGAGACGCATCAGTTCCTGACCTTTGGCCACCGTCTGCCCTTCCTTGACGTAGAGCGCACTGAGGATGCCGCCTTCCAGATTCTGGATGACCTGCAACTTCGCCGAAGGGATCACCTTGCCTTGGCCGGTTGTAACTTCATCGAGGGTGGCGAATGCCGCCCATGTCAGAGCGACCAGGAAGAAGAGGGCACTGACCCACAGGATCACATGACTGCTGCGGCGCGCACCCATTAGTACCGCCGCGTTGACATCGGACAGGAACGGCGCATCGTCTTCGTGTATGTCGGCCATGCGCCGCCAGCGCCGGTCGATATCGGCCCTGAGCCAGGTCAGCACGGCTTTAATACGTGTCATCCGCCCGGTCATGACCGCGTCACCGGAATCTGCCCGTGTTTGAGGGCCTCCAGCACCTGATCCTTGGGTCCATCCGCGACCACCCGACCGCCGTCAATCACGATGATGCGCTGTACCAAAGTCAACAGCGATGCACGATGCGTCACCAATACCAGCGTCCGGTGTTCCAGCCACGCTTCCAGCTTGCGCTTGAACGCTTCCTCGGTGTTGTTGTCCATCGCGTTGCTGGGCTCATCCATGATCACGATCGGTGCATCGAGCAGTAGCGCGCGCGCCACCGCCACCGCCTGGCGCTGTCCGCCGGACAGACCCTCGCCGCGTTCGCCGACTTCCAGATCGAAACCGGCGGGATGGCGGTTGACGAAATCGGTGACACCGGCAATCTCCGCGGCGCGCAGAACCGCGGCGTCATCGGCGTACGGTGCGCTCATCATGATGTTGGTCTTGACGTTGCCGTAGAACAACATAA
>JBBQDK010000100.1:0-11035 GCA_038319625.1 Gammaproteobacteria bacterium | reverse complement strand
GGGCTCTCGGACCTGCCCGCGGCGCAACCCGAAGTGCGCGCTCGACTCGATGCCGAAGCCCGCGAGAGGGGTTGGCCTCATATGCATCAGCGGCTTGCCGAGGTCGATCCGGCGGCGGCGCAGCGCATTCATCGCAACGATCCGCAGCGTATCCAGCGCGCCCTGGAGATCTATGAACTGACGGGGCGATCCATGACAGAGTTGTGCTCATCATCACAGGGCGCAGCAACGCCGCTGCCGTATCGCTTGTTGAAACTTGTGATCGCGCCGACGCAGCGCGCGGTCCTGCACAATCGGATTGAAACCCGCTTCAAGGCGATGCTTGACAACGGATTTATGGTGGAAGTTGAGGCCCTGCATGCGCGCGGCGATCTGCACACAGGATTGCCCGCCATACGTGCAGTGGGTTACCGACAGGCCTGGGTCTATCTGGAGGGGCAGGTGAGTTATACAGCGATGGTCGACAATGCCATTACGGCCAGCCGTCAACTCGCGAAGCGGCAATTGACCTGGTTGCGGGGACAATCGGATGCGCTTTGGTTCGACAGCCTGGAAACCGCTCTGCTTGAGCGTTTGCGGCTGGCCGGCCACCGACATCTGACGTCACAGGTGACAAAAAACTAGAAATTCTTCGAAGATATGGTATATAGTTTAAGCTCTTAATACACATTTTTGTAATGTAAATTTTTCGTGAGGATCGAACTTTGACGGCAATAATTAAAAAAAGGAGATCGGATATGGCTCGCGGTCAATCTTTGCAGGAACCTTTTCTGAACACCTTGCGCAAGGAGCGCGTGCCGGTCTCGATTTATCTGGTGAACGGTATCAAGCTGCAAGGCCAGATTGAATCCTTCGATCAATTCGTGGTGCTGCTGAAGAACAGCGTCAGCCAGATGGTCTACAAACACGCGATTTCGACCGTTGTGCCGGCACGTAATATCAAGCTGCCGGGCGGTGAAGAAAGCACTGTCGAGCATGTCGGTGTGGAGCCTGGCAACGTCTAATCACATCATGCCCCGCTCGCCGCGGGCCTATCCCTTTGTTTGAACGTCCCCGTAATGGCGAGCGTGCCATTCTGGTGCACCTGGAACTCCAAGCTGAGCAGGATCGCGAGGCGCTGGACGAATTCCGGGAATTGGTGCGCTCCGCCGGTGCCGAAGCTGTCGCCGTGGTCACCGGGCGGCGCGACACCCCGCAAGCCAAATACTTCGTCGGCAGCGGCAAGGCCGAGGAGATCCGCGCCTGTGTCGAAGCCGAGGGCGCCGAGGTCGTGCTGTTCAATCACACCCTGACGCCGGCCCAGGAGCGCAACCTGGAGCAATTCCTGAAATGCCGGGTGCTGGACCGCACCGGCCTGATCCTGGATATCTTCGCGCAGCGCGCCCGCAGTTCCGACGGCAAGCTCCAGGTCGAACTGGCGCAGATGCGCCACATCGCCACACGCCTAGTGCGCGGCTGGACGCACTTGGAGCGGCAAAAGGGCGGTATCGGCCTGCGTGGTCCGGGTGAAACCCAATTGGAAACTGACCGCCGTCTGGTAGGCGAGCGCATCAAACAGCTCAACCGCCGGCTGCAAAAGGTTACACGCCAGCGCGAGCAGGGTCGCCAGGCGCGCGGCAAGGCGGAAATTCCCACCGTTTCACTGGTCGGCTACACCAACGCTGGCAAATCAACCTTGTTCAATGCACTGAGTGGCGCTACTGTTTATGCCGCCGACAAGCTGTTCGCCACACTCGACCCGACCCTGCGGCGTGTCGAATTACCGCACACGCCACCGTTGGTGCTTGCCGATACCGTGGGCTTTATCCGCCATCTGCCGCATGATCTGGTGGCGGCATTCCGCTCCACACTGCAGGAAACCCGCGAGGCCAGCCTGCTGCTGCACGTCATCGATGCGCATGCCGAGGATGCCGATCAGCGTATCGCGCAAGTCAATCAGGTGCTGCATGAAATTGGCGCGGAGGATGTGCCGCAGATCGAGGTCTATAACAAGATCGACCTGGCGGAGCGCGCGCCGCACGTAGAGCGCAATGCCGAAGGACGCATCACTCGGGTGTGGCTGTCCGCCTCCAGTGGTAGCGGCATGGAACTGCTGCGTGCCGCCCTGACCGAATATTTCCAGCAGGACCGTGTGCACGGCTGGCTGCGCTTGCCGCCCGAAGCCGGGCGTCTGCGGGCGCGTCTGTTCGATCTGGGCGCCGTGATGAGCGAACGCATCGATGAACAGGGCGATTGGATGATCGAGGTGGAACTACAACGCCGCCGGCTGTTGCAGTTGCAGCACAGCGAAGGCCTGCCGGAATTGGCCTGAGCCTAAAAGATTTTAAATAATTTTGAACCGCCAAGAACGCCAAGGACGCCAAGAAGTCATATATAAAAAATCCCTTGGCGTTCTTGGCGGTTAAAGGTTCTTTCCTGAAGGTGATTGACAGAGTCAAGCATTACCCTACCATCACTTGGCTTAAAACTCGGCATTAAACACTTACTTGCACCTCTCGGCAGCGGCACCTACAATGCCGGTCTGCTTTATCACAGCCACAACCTCGACGGAGCCTGAATATGGCCTGGAACGAACCCGGTGGGGGTAGCAAGGACCCCTGGGGCGGGCGCGGCGATAAAGGTCCGCCCGACCTGGACGAAATCGTCCGCAAGATGCAAAGCAAATTCAGCGGCCTGTTCGGCGGTGCTGCGCGCAAAAACAGTGGCGACGGCGGCATCGGCGGCAGCAGCAGCTTCGTCGTGGTCGTACTGGCCGTGCTGATCGCATGGCTGGCCTATGACTCGATCTATGTCGTGGAGCCGGCTGAGCGTGGCGTGGTGACGCGTTTCGGCGCCTACGTCGAGACCCTGCAGCCCGGTCCCACGGTGCGTTGGCCGCGCCCCATCGAGCATGTCTACAAGGTGGACGTCGATCAGGTACGCTCCGTGCCGCACAAGGCGCAGATGTTGACCAAGGATGAAAACATCGTCGAAGTCAAGCTGGCGGTGCAGTACAAAGTCAAGGACGCGCGCGCGTATTTATTTAACGTCCGCGACCCGGATGCCACGCTGATGCAGGCCGTTCAGAGCGCACTGCGTGAGGTGGTCGGCAAGAGCTCCATGGAATATGTCATCACCGACGGCCGTGATGCGATCGCCGTGAACACTCAGCAGCTGACGCAGGAAATTCTCGACAAATACGTGACCGGTCTGCAGGTGATTAAGGTCAACCTGCAAGACGCCAATCCGCCCGAGCAGGTCAAGGGCGCATTCGACGACGCCATCAAGGCGCGTGAAGACGAGCAGCGACTGAAGAACGAAGCCGAGGCCTATGCCAACGAGGTGATTCCGAAGTCACGCGGTGGCGCGGCACGTCAGCTCGAAGACGCTGAGGCCTACAAGGCGAAGGTGACCGCCGAGGCGCAGGGTAACGCCGAACGCTTCACCGAGTTGCTAACCGAATATGAAAAGGCACCGCAGGTGACGCGTCAGCGACTCTATCTCGACACTATGGAGAGTGTGCTGTCGCGGACCAGCAAGGTGCTGGTCGACAGCAAGAACGACCGTAATATTCTCTATCTGCCGCTCGACAAAATGTCGCCCGCCATAGGCAACGACAATGCCGCGGATGCGGCACGCAAAATCGTTCCTTCAGTGGCCGGGCCGACCGCGAAAGACGATGTCCGTCAGCGTGAAGAGCTGCGCAATCGAGGGCAACGCTGATGAATCACACCAGGAACATCGGCATCATCGCGGTGCTGGTAATATTCGTGCTGGGCTGGTCGTCACTTTATGTGGTCAAGCAGTGGCAGCGTGCCATCGTGTTCGCGCTCGGCGAAATCGTTGAGACCGATATCGGCCCGGGGCTGCACGTCATGATTCCCTTCGTGAACAATGTGCGCAAATTCGATGCGCGCATCCTCACCGAGGAAGCGGAGGCGGAACGTTACTTCACGGTTGAGAAGAAGAACGTCATTGTCGACGCCTTCGTCAAATGGCGCATCACCAACGTGTCTGATTACTATCGTGCCACCGGTGGCGACGAACGCCGTGCCGGTCAGCTGCTCTACGAAAAGATCAACGATGCACTGCGTAACGAATTCGGCAAACGCACCATTCAGGAGGTTGTCTCCGGTGCGCGTTCCGAAATCACCCAGAAGCTGACTGAAGTCGTCAACGTTCAGGCCAAGGAACTTGGCATCACCATCGTCGATGTGCGCATCAAGCGCATCGATCTGCCGAGCGAGGTCTGTACTTCGGTGTATCAGCGCATGGAAGCCGAGCGTGGCCGCGTGGCGCGCGATTTCCGCTCCCGCGGTGCCGAGGCGGCGGAACGCATCCGCGCCGACGCCGACCGGCAACGCACTGTGACCCTGGCCGAGGCCTACGGCAAGGCGGAAGGTATACGCGGCGAAGGCGATGCCGCGGCGGCCGAGATCTATGCAAAGGCCTATAGCAAAGATCCGGAGTTCTACGCCTTCTATCGCAGTCTGAATGCCTACAAGAACAGCTTTAACAGCCGTAGCGATACGCTGGTGCTGGAGCCCGATTCGGAGTTCTTCAAGTACTTCAACGGCACGAGCGGCAAGCCGTAGGCCGGACGGCGGCGTGGACCACCATGTGGAACGATTTCCTCGTCGCTGTCGCGCTGCTGCTGGTTATCGAGGGCATCCTGCCGTTCATGAATCCACGGGCATTGCGCAATACCCTGCAGCAGATGATCAAGCTGGATGACCGCACTTTGCGGCTGATCGGACTGGGCAGCATGCTGGTGGGGGTGGCGCTGCTGTATTGGATTCACGGTTGAACCGGTTTCCGGTACGCTGCATGTTGTCACAACACCCGATTGTCAAATACTCAGAACCGTTATGAAAGAACGCTGGCTACTTCCTGAAGGCATCGACGAGGTGCTGCCGCCACAGGCCGCGCGTCTGGAGCGCTTGCGTCGCCGACTGCTCGATCTGTATACGGGCTGGGGCTATGAACTGATCATGCCGCCCTTCATCGAGTTTCTTGAATCGTTACTCATAGGTACCGGTAACGATCTCGATCTGCAAACCTTCAAGCTGACCGACCAACTCACCGGCCGCATGATGGGCGTGCGCGCCGATATCACGCCGCAGGCCGCGCGTATCGACGCGCATTGTCTGCAACGCGTCACACCGGTACGCCTCTGCTATCTGGGCACGGTGCTGCGCACCCGGCCGGACAGTTTCGCCGGCTCGCGCAGTCCCCTGCAGATCGGTGCCGAATTGTTCGGGCATGCCGGCGTGGAGAGCGATCTGGAGATCATGGCGCTGATGCTGGAAACACTCGATGCCACCGGTGTCAGTGATGTGCATGTGGACCTCGGCCATGTCGGTATCTATCGCGGTCTGCTGCGCGATGCCAGACTGGATGCGGACACGGCATTGCGGTTGTTCGATGCGCAGCAACGCAAGTCGCAGGCGGACATCGACGGCCTGCTGGCCGGGGCGGACATCGCCAGGAGTGCGCGCGATCAACTGGCCGTGTTGTCGAGTCTGAACGGCGGTGTGGAATGCCTGGATGCCGCCGCAGTCGCCCTGCGGGAGGCGGCGCCCGATGTCCGTAGCGCACTCGGCGATCTGCGCTGTATCGCCGCCGGCCTGCAGGCGCGCCGGCCGGAACTGCCGTTGAATTTCGATCTCGCCGAATTGCGCGGTTATCACTATCATACCGGTCCGGTGTTTGCCGCTTTTGTCCCCGGTCACGGTCAGGCCGTCGTGCAAGGTGGGCGTTACGATGGCATCGGCCAGGTATTTGGCCAGGCGCGTCCCGCCACTGGCTTCAGTGCCGATCTCAAGCTTCTGATGGCCTTGGCCGCGCCGGATACCACGCCGCCGCGCCACGCGATCTTCGCGCCCGCCGGCGACGATGCGGTGTTGCAAGCCAAGGTGCGGGCCTTGCGCGACGCCGGTGAATGCGTGATCAGCGCCTTGCCGGGACAGGCGGGCGATGCGCGCGCGATGGCCTGCGATCATGAGTTGGTGCGGCAAGGCACGGAGTGGCAGGTAAGTAAATTAACTTAACGTACATGGGTGAATCGCAGCATAAGCCATTAGTGCACATTGATGGGTTATGCTGCGCTTCACCCATCATACTTTTGATCTCGATGGCGGCATCGCCATCCCAGCTGAAGCGAGCAAGCAATGGGTAAGAATGTCGTAGTAATCGGCGCCCAGTGGGGCGACGAAGGCAAGGGCAAGATCGTCGATCTGCTCACCGATCGCGCCAGCGCCGTGGTGCGTTTCCAGGGTGGCCACAATGCCGGCCATACGCTGGTCATCGACGGCAAGAAAACCGTGCTGCACCTGATCCCCTCCGGTATTCTGCGCGACAATGTCGAATGCCTGATCGGCAATGGCGTGGTGCTGTCGCCGACCGCGCTGTTCGAAGAACTAGATATGCTGGAAGCCAACGGCGTGCCGGCACGCGCGCGTCTCAGGATCAGCGAGGCCTGTCCGTTGATTCTGCCGTATCACGTGGCGCTCGATCATGCTCGCGAAAAGGCCCGCGGCAAGGCCGCCATCGGCACCACCGGCCGCGGCATCGGTCCGGCCTACGAAGACAAGGTGTCGCGACGCGGACTGCGTCTCGGCGATCTGTTCCATCGCGAGCGCTTCGCCGCCAAGCTTGGCGAAGTGCTGGATTATCACAACTTCGCCTTGCAGCATTATTTCAAGGTCGACACCGTTGATTTTCAGAAGACCCTCGATGAGACCATGGCGCTGGCCGACCAACTGCAGCCCCTGGTAGCGGATGTTCCTGAGATCCTGCACATGCATCGCGAACGCGGCGACAGCATCCTGTTCGAGGGCGCGCAGGGTGCGCTGCTCGACATCGATCACGGTACCTATCCGTACGTGACCTCGTCAAACACTACCGCCGGCGGTGCCGCGACCGGCCGCGGCGTGGGCCCGGCGCATCTCGATTACATTCTCGGCATCACCAAGGCCTACACCACGCGCGTCGGCGCCGGCCCGTTCCCCACGGAACTGTTCGACGAGATGGGCGAACACCTCGCCAAAGTCGGTCACGAGTTCGGTTCCACCACCGGACGCGCGCGCCGCTGCGGTTGGTTCGATGCCGTCGCTCTGCGCCGCACCAACCAGATCAACAGCGTCTCCGGCCTGTGCATCACCAAGCTCGATGTGCTCGACGGACTCGATACCCTGCGCATCTGCGTCGGCTATCGCATCGGCGATGAAGAACGCATCACCCCGCCGGTCGGCGCCGAGGCCTTCGCGACCTGCGAACCGATCTACGAGGATATGCCGGGCTGGAAGGAGTCGACCATCGGCGTCCGCAACTACGACGCACTGCCGGCCAACGCGCGCGCCTATCTGAGGCGCATCGAGGAAATCGTGAAAGTGCCGGTCGACATCATCTCCACCGGCGCGGACCGCAAGGACACGATCATTCTGCGGCATCCATTCGAATAATCGGACGTTGTTTGGAGCGAAGAAAAATCCAGGGAGGGATGCTTTGGAAAAACTCCCGCATCACGCTGCGCTTAATGCGGGATACAGCAAATTGGTGCCGTGAAGAGGACTCGAACCTCCACAGGTGTTAACCTACTAGCACCTGAAGCTAGCGCGTCTACCAGTTCCGCCACCACGGCTTTATCTGCGGGTCAGGGCCGGTAAGACGGGCCCTGCTTTGGAAAGCTTGGCAATGTACCGGGAGCGTGACGGGTTGTCAATCGGCGCGGCGCGGACCACAATAGCGACCTTGAATCGGCGCTATCCGCCACATTTCCTCACATCATCCGACCGCGAGTCGACTCGAGACGCGGTTCGGCACTCGGAATTTTCTTGAATATGTCTGACAGCAAACCCCGTAAACCCCGCAAACGTACCGCAAAACCCAAACTTGCCGCCGACCCGCATGCCGAACGCGAAGCCGTTAAATATGAAAATCCGATTCCGAGCCGCGAATTCATTCTGGCGCACATTGCCGAGCGAGGTGAGCCGCTCGATTATGAGCAGCTCGCTGCCGAGCTCGGGCTGCGTGACGAAGAGCCGCGCGAGGCATTGCGCCGGCGCCTGAACGCGATGGTGCGTGACGGCCAGCTGGTCAGAAATCGGCGCGAGGGCATGGTGCTGGTCAATCATCAGAACCTGGTGGCCGGTCGCGTTCTTGGTCATCCGGACGGTTTTGGCTTCCTGGTGCCGGACGAGGGTGGCGACGATCTGTTTCTCACGCCGCGACAGATGCGCGGCGTCATGAACGGCGATCGCGCGGTGGCGCGCGTCACCGGCATTGACCGCCGTGGCCGTCCGGAAGGCGCGATCGTCGAGGTATTGGAGCGCAATACCCTGCGCGTGGTGGGCCGCTATCGCAGTGAAAGCGGTGTCGGCTTCGTGGTGCCCGATCACAAGCGTCTGACACAGGAGATCGTCATTCCGGCCGAGATGCAGGGCGCGGCCCGGAACGGTCAGATTGTCACCGCGGAAATAGTCGAGCAGCCGACCGCGCATTCCCAGCCGATCGGCCGCATCGTCGAGGTGCTGGGAGATCACATGGCGCCCGGCATGGAAATCGACGTCGCGATCCGCGCCCACAACCTGCCGCTGACGTGGCCGGAAGCGGTGCAGGCACAGATCGCCACGCTCTCGGACCAGGTCCCGGAAGACGCCAAGCAGGGCCGCCTCGACCTGCGCGACACGCCCCTGGTCACCATCGACGGCGCCGATGCGCGCGACTTCGACGACGCGGTGTATTGCGAACGCAAACCCAAGGGCTGGCGCCTGCTGGTGGCGATCGCCGATGTTTCTTACTACGTACAGCCGGGCACGGCCCTCGATACCGAGGCGCGCGGCCGCGGAACATCCGTGTACTTCCCGGAACGCGTCATCCCGATGCTGCCGGAAATTCTCTCCAACGGCCTGTGCTCGATCAACCCGCAGGTGGATCGCCTGTGCATGGTCTGTGAACTGAACTTCGACACTAGCGGCAAGGTCACGCGTACGCATTTTCACGAAGGCGTGATGCGCTCGGCCGCGCGGCTGATTTATGACGACGTGGCGAAAATGCTGGTTGAAGGCGATGTTGCCCTACGCGAAAAATACGCAGTGGTGCTGCCACACCTCGAAGACCTGCATGCCTTCTACAAGGTGCTGCGGGTGGCGCGCGAGAAACGCGGCGCCATAGATTTCGACACTACCGAGACGCGTATCGTGTTCGGTGCCGACCGCAAGATCGAATCGATCGTACCGGTGATTCGCAATGACGCCCACAAACTCATCGAAGAATGCATGGTGGCGGCCAATGTCGCCGCCGCGCGTTACCTGGAAAAGCACAAGATGCCGGCGCTGTTTCGCGTGCATGCGGGTCCACCGCCGGAGAAGCTCGCCGACCTGCGCAGTTTTCTCGGTGAACTGGGCCTGACGCTGAAAGGCGGTGACAAGCCGCAGGCACTGGATTATGCCGCACTGCTCGCCACCGTGCATGAACGTCCCGATGCGCATCTCATCGAAACGGTGATGTTGCGTTCGCTGTCGCAGGCGGTGTACAGCCCCGACAATGTCGGTCACTTCGGGCTCGCGCACGATGCCTATGCGCATTTCACCTCTCCGATCCGGCGCTATCCCGATCTGATGGTGCATCGCGCCATTCGTCACACGCTGCGCGGCGGCACGGCCGAGACCTTCGCCTACACGCATCCGGACATGGTGCTGCTCGGCGCTCATTGCTCGTCGACTGAGCGCCGTGCCGACGATGCCACACGCGACGCGGTCAGCTGGTTGAAGTGCGAATACATGATGGACAAGGTCGGTGAGGTCTATCCGGGTACCATCAGCAGCGTGACATCTTTCGGTCTGTTCGTGGAGCTGGATGAGATCTTCGTCGAAGGCCTGGTGCATGTCACCGCGCTCGACAACGATTACTATCACTTCGATCCGGCCGGCCACCGTCTGCGCGGCGAACGCACCGGCAAGCTCTACCGGCTCGCCGACCGCATCACCGTCAAGGTGGTGCGCGTCAATCTCGACGACCGCAAGGTCGATTTCGAGCTGGCGCAAGGCGCGGAGGAGGCGCCTGTCAGACAGCGCGAGCCCGGCGAAGCGAAAGGCGCCAGGACGCCGCGCAAATCCACCAAGAAGAAGCGCAGCAGACGACGGTGAGCCTTGCAGTATGTGCGGAAGATAAAAATTAGTCAGCCGCAGAGGCGCTGAGGACGCAGAGCTATGAGTATTATTCATGGTATTTATTTTCTCTACGTCCTCAGCGCCTCTGCGGCAATCACCATTTTCCATCTTGCTAGAGTCGGCACACATAAATGCACGAACAACTCGTCTACGGTCTGCATGCGGTAGAGGCGCTGCTGGCGCGGGTTCCCGAACGGGTTGCGGCCTTGTGGGCATTGCGCGGCCGGCACGACGCGCGCATCGAGGCACTGCTGGAAACAGCCCGTGCCGCGGGTATCACCATCCATAGTGTGGAGCGCGACAAACTCGACGAGATGACCGCCGGCGGGCGCCATCAGGGCATTGCGCTGCACAGCCGTGAAGTCCCACCACTCAGCGAGACAGGATTGGAGGATCTGGTCACCGGACTGACCGTGCCGCCGCTGTTGCTGGTGCTGGACGGTGTTCAGGATCCGCATAACCTTGGCGCCTGTCTGCGCAGCGCCGATGCCGCCGGCGTCCATGCAGTGATCGCGCCGCGCGACCGTGCCGCCAGCCTCACGGCCACGGTGCGCAAGGTCGCCAGCGGCGCCGCGGAGAACATCCCGTTCGCGCAGGTCACCAATCTGGCGCGCACGTTGCGCTGGTTGCAGGATGCCGGGATCTGGATCGTCGGTGCCGCCGGCGAGGCCGAAGCATCGGTCTATGATCTCGATCTGCGCGGACCACTGGCGCTGGTGCTCGGTGCCGAGGGCAAGGGCATGCGTCGCCTGACCCGCGAATGCTGCGATCACGTAGCACATATTCCGATGGTGGGCAGCGTGGCCAGCCTCAATGTCTCGGTCGCGGCGGGCGTGTTTCTGTTCGAAGCGCTGCGCCAGCGCCGGCCGGGCGCCTGACTGATT
>JBBQDK010000099.1:0-11065 GCA_038319625.1 Gammaproteobacteria bacterium | reverse complement strand
CGGGCCGCAAGCCCGATTTCATCGCCTACGACATCGATCGCCTCTCAGAGGACCGTGCGTTCTGGACACGACTGGGGGTCGCCTGGATCTGCAAGGATGGCTCAATCAACGTAAAGCTCAAGGCGCATAACCTGACGGGTGAGTACAACCTGCAACCGCGCATGGACGACGACAAGGGTGGATGTGAAAGGCCACCGGCCGGCGGAACACCGCCGGCCTTTTTTCTGTTCGAAGGAAGAAACACCGCCAATAGAATTTCCCGCGCACCACCGCGCGGGCGCGGGTGAGTCCGGCCAGCCCCACGCCAGTCGCTACGCTATTGCTGGCATGGCGCTGTCAGTGTCGGCCTCACCCGCGACGGCAACGGCACGGCGCCCTTGCAGCGCGCACGCCAGCCGCTGCGCTTTCCTGTCATGCGCGCCGCACCATGAACCCGGCCGGGCGCCGCTCTCTCCACCCGCCGCACAGACGGCTTACCCGTTTCATTCCCCCGACAAGCGCCCCCGACTCGTTGCGAGGGGGGCTTGTGGGGGGATAAACAACGAAACGGGCAAGCCGCCTGTTTCACGTGACTCACACCCCACCCACTCCCAACCCTCGCCCGTGAGGGCTAGGGCTTTTCCCCACCCCCCGCCCGCCCCAAGGCGGGAGCGAGGAGCGATCAAGCGAGAGGATGTTTTTTTCAATCAACGCACGAGGGGTGAGTCATGAAAATCACGCAGCACACGCAACCGCTTTTTTCCTTGGGTCAGATTGTCGCCACACCGGCCGCGCTGGAAGCCTTGGCGGCGGCAGGCCAAACCGCCGATGAGTTTATCCGGCGTCACATGTGTGGAGATTGGGGCGAGCTGGACGCCGATGACACCGCGGAGAATCAACTGGCCTTGTCCGAGGGTTTCCGGCTCGTCAGCAGCTACGCCGTCAGCGCCACCCTCAAGATGTGGATCATCACCGAGGCTGACCGGAGTTCCACCTGCATTTTATTGCCGTCTGACTACTGATATGGAGACATAGGCGATGACTACCATGAGTGGCACATGCCCAGCTTGTCAATGATCAAGAGATTCATGTGGAGACAAGTGTGTCTGTCTCGCATCGTATCGATAACGACGCAGACCAGAACCTTCTAGTGACGTCCCGGGCTTTGGTGACGTTCACTATCGAAACGAAAATCGTTCAATTGAGCGGGGGTCGTCGCGCTCGTTGGCCAGGTTTTTATATTATTTTTACACCCTGTAAATAAATCTTTACGACATTATTCTTCGCGACCCACTATTGTCTACGTACAAATTGCCAGAATAGGGGTTTGCGTAATGGATATTTTATTTGTCGTTCTGATCGTTGCTTTCTTCGCACTCACCGTCGCGCTGGTCTCCGGCTGCGAGCGGTTACGGAGGCCATCATGACGCTTTTCTACGCCATCGGCGCAGTTGTCGCTTTGCTGCTGTTCATCTATCTCGTGATCGCACTGGTTAAGCCGGAGCTCTTCTCATGACTGCCAACGGCTATTTACAGTGTGCCCTGTATCTGGGCGTATTGTTCGCGCTGATCAAGCCGCTCGGTGTTTACATGGCGCGCATCTACGAAGGTCAGCCCGCGTGGCTGAACCGGATCGGCGCGCCGTTCGAGCGGCTGATTTACCGCCTGTGCGGGGTGCGCGACGAGGAGGAAATGAATTGGCAGCAGTATGCCGTCGCGATGCTGATTTTTAGCGTTATCGGCACGCTGGTGGTCTATGCGTTGCAAAGGCTGCAAGGCCTGTTGCCGCTCAATCCCCAGAACCTCGGCGCGGTGAGTCCGTACTCGTCCTTCAATACCGCCGTGAGCTTTGTCACCAATACCAACTGGCAGGGCTATACTGGCGAGACCACCATGAGCTATCTGACCCAGATGCTTGGGCTCGCGGTGCAGAACTTCTTCTCCGCTGCCTCCGCCATGGCCGTCGTGGTCGCGTTGATCCGCGGTTTCGCGCGGCGCAGTGCGCAAACCATCGGCAACTTCTGGGTGGACCTGACGCGCAGCACGCTCTACATCCTACTACCGCTGTCGATTGTCATGGCGGTCGTCATGATCCAGCAAGGTACCGTGCAGAGCTTCAGCACCTACCAGACGGTGTCGTTGACCCAATCGGTCAGCTATGACAATCCCAAACTCGATGCCGACGGCAACGTGATCAAGGATGCCAAGGGCAATCCTGTCACCGAGTCGGTGACGGTGAAAGAGCAGGTACTGCCGCTCGGACCGGTGGCGTCGCAGTCCGCCATAAAACAACTGGGCACCAACGGCGGCGGGTTCTTCAACGCCAATTCGGCGCACCCCTTCGAGAATCCGACGCCGCTGACGAACTTTATCGAGATGCTGGCGATTTTCCTGATTCCGGGTGGGCTCGTTTACATGTTCGGCAAGATGGTCGGCGACACCCGCCAGGGCTGGGCAATACTCGGTGCCATGACCTTGATCTTCGTCGTGATGGCCGGCGTGGCCATCTATGCGGAGCAGCACGGCAATCCGCTGTTCAATTCTTTAGGCGTTGACCAAAGCGCGACTGCCGGTTCTTCCGGCGGCAAC
The DNA here is from genome assembly GCA_038319625.1 of Gammaproteobacteria bacterium. Classification (GTDB taxonomy): domain Bacteria; phylum Pseudomonadota; class Gammaproteobacteria; order JBBQDK01; family JBBQDK01; genus JBBQDK01. Next base: position 8,497 of record JBBQDK010000099.1, on the reverse strand, counting down.
ATGGAAGGCAAAGAAACCCGCTTTGGTATCGTCAATTCCGCGCTGTTCGCCACCATTACGACAGCGGCCTCCTGCGGCGCGGTCAATGCGATGCACGATTCGTTTACCCCGCTTGGCGGGCTGGTGCCGATGTGGCTGATCCAGTTGGGCGAGGTCGTGTTCGGCGGTGTGGGTTCCGGGCTTTACGGCATGCTGATGTATGCCTTGGTCGCGGTGTTCGTGGCGGGACTCATGATCGGCCGTACGCCCGAATACCTGGGCAAGAAGATTGAAGCCTTCGACATGAAGATGGTTTCCATCACCATTCTGGTAACGCCGCTAATTGTGCTGGTCAGCACCGCGATCGCCGTTCTAGTGGAGTCCGGCAGGGCGGGCATCGCCAACCCCGGCGCGCACGGCTTCAGCGAGATCCTGTATGCATTTTCCTCCGCCGCCAACAACAACGGCAGCGCGTTCGCCGGACTCTCGGCCAACACGCCCTTCTTTAACACGGCCCTGGGCATTGTCATGTGGTTAGGGCGCTTCTGGCCGGCGGTCGCGGTGCTCGCCATTGCGGGCTCGCTCGCGGCGAAGAAACGCATCGCCACGGGTCTTGGCACCTTGCCAACCCATTCTCCGTTGTTTGTCGCACTGTTGATCGGCGTAGTGCTGCTGGTGGGTGCCCTGACCTATGTGCCCGCGCTCGCGCTCGGTCCTGGAATCGAACAGTTGATGATTATTGGAGCTCACTGATATGAAATCCGAAGAAGTGAATCAGTTGTTGCACGAAATCGAAGTGGCCGTCAACCGCAAGCCGCGCACGCTGTCGATGTTCGATCCGCAACTGGTCAAGCCGGCGGTGCTGGATTCGTTCAGGAAGCTCGCGCCGCTGGTGCAGATGCGCAACCCGGTAATGTTCGTCGTGTACATCGGCAGCATCCTGACGACCGCGTTGTACATTCAAGCACTGCTGGGTCACGGCGAGGCGCCGGCCAGTTTTATTCTCGCGGTCACTGTCTGGTTGTGGTTCACGGTATTGTTCGCGAACTTCGCCGAGGCGCTGGCTGAAGGGCGCAGCAAGGCCCAGGCCGCCACGCTGCGCGGGGCGCGGCGCGACATCATCGCCAAGAAACTGGACAAGCCGCACTTCGGTGCCGGGCATGCCAGAGTGACCGGCTCGACCTTGCGTAAGGACGATGTGGTCCTTGTGGAAGCCGGCGATTTCATCCCGGCCGACGGTGAAGTGATTGAAGGCACAGCCTCGGTGGACGAGAGCGCCATCACCGGCGAGAGCGCGCCCGTGATCCGCGAGTCCGGCGGCGACTTCAGTTCTGTCACCGGCGGTACGCGCGTGCTCTCGGACTGGCTGGTGGTGCGCGTCAGTGTCAATCCCGGCGAGGCATTTCTTGACCGCATGATCGCGATGGTGGAGGGCGCCAAGCGCCAGAAAACACCCAACGAGATCGCGTTGACAATCCTGCTGGTGGCCATGACTCTGGTATTCCTGTTCGCGACGGTCACGTTGCTGCCGTATTCGATCTTCAGTGTAGAGGCCAGCAAGCTCGGTCATCCGGTCACTATTACGGTATTGGTCGCGCTGCTGGTGTGTCTCATACCGACCACGATCGGTGGATTGATGTCGGCCATAGGCGTCGCCGGAATCGGACGCATGATGCGGGCGAATGTCATCGCCACGTCGGGCCGGGCCGTGGAAGCCGCGGGCGATGTCGATGTGCTGCTGCTCGACAAGACGGGGACAATCACGCTGGGGAACCGTCAGGCTGCGGCGTTTCTGACCGCACCCGGCGTCAGCGAACAGGAGCTGGCAGATGCCGCACAACTCGCCTAGCTCGCCGATGAAACGCCCGAGGGCCGCAGCATCGTGATTTTTGCCAAACAGAAATTCAACCTGCGCGAGCGCGACGTTCATGCCTTGAACGCGCACTTCGTGCACTTCAGCGCCAAGACCCGCATGAGCGGCGTGGACTTGGACGGGCGTCAAATCCGCAAGGGCGCGGCGGACGCCATCCGCGCTTGGGTGGAATCTTCCGGCGCGCAGGTCCACGCGGCCGTCAACACGCTGGTGGATGACATCGCACGCCGTGGCAGCACACCGCTGGTGGTGGCGGACAACACGCGTGTGCTGGGGGTGGTCGAACTCAAGGACATCGTCAAGGGTGGTATCAAGGAACGCTTCACGCAACTGCGTCGCATGGGCATCCGCACCATCATGATCACCGGCGACAACCGTCTGACCGCCGCCGCCATCGCGGCCGAGGCGGGTGTGGATGACTTCCTTGCCGAAGCCACGCCGGAAGCCAAGTTGAAACTGATCCGCGATCACCAGGCCGAAGGCCGCCTGGTGGCGATGACCGGCGATGGCACCAATGATGCGCCCGCGCTCGCGCAAGCGGACGTCGCGGTGGCGATGAACACCGGCACGCAGGCGGCGAAAGAGGCGGGCAACATGGTCGATCTGGATTCCAATCCGACCAAGCTCATCGAGGTCGTCGAGATCGGCAAGCAACTGCTGATGACGCGCGGCGCGCTCACCACCTTCAGCATCGCCAACGACATTGCGAAATACTTCGCCATCATTCCGGCGGCGTTTGTCGTCACCTACCCGGCGTTGGGTGTGCTCAACATCATGCATCTGGCCACGCCGGCCAGCGCGATCCTGTCGGCGGTGATATTCAACGCGCTCATCATCGTTGCGTTGATTCCGTTGGCGCTGAAAGGGGTTCGCTATCGGCCGATTGGTGCGGCATCGGTGTTGCGCACCAACCTGCTGATCTACGGCGTGGGTGGCATCATCGTGCCGTTTATCGGAATCAAGTTCATTGACCTGGGGCTGGGTGCCCTCGGTCTGGCGTAACGGAGGTAAAGTCATGCTCAGAGAATTAAGACCCGCGGTAATGATCTTCGTCGTATTGACGGCTATTACCGGCGTGCTCTATCCATTGCTGGTCACGTTCATCGGTCAAACGGTATTCCCGCATCAGGCGAATGGCAGTCTTATCGTACAGGACGGCAAGGCGGTGGGGTCCGCTTTGATCGGACAGCCGTTCAGCGATCCGAAGTATTTCTGGAGCCGTCCATCTGCCACTTCGCCACAACCCTATAACGGCATGGCGTCGAGTGGTTCCAACCAGGGGCCATTGAATCCCGCGCTCACCGATGCGGTGAAGGCGCGCGTTCAAGCGCTGCATGACGCGGATCCCGATAACAAGGCGCCGGTTCCGGTGGACCTGGTTACTGCCTCGGCCAGCGGCATCGATCCGCACATCAGTCCGGCAGCGGCCGAATATCAGGCCAATCGCGTTGCGAAGGAACGGCATATGGAGCCACAAGTGGTGCGCGATCTGGTGGCGAAATACACTTCTGGCAGACTATTCGGTGTACTTGGCGAACCGGTTGTGAATGTCTTGGAACTCAACTTGGCGCTTGATGCGCGGCAGTGATTATTCATATTGCGAATGGGCGATAGGATAATGACTATGCAATACGCTTATTCGCCTTGTGTCCGGCGCGGTCCGCGGCATTTTCCGGTGCGGAAAACACTGAGCAATCGGTGGTTCCTATATACTCACTGCCATGACTGATCAACGCCCTGATCCTGACAAACTGCTCGAGCGCGTTCAGATCGAGGAACAGAAGGCGCAGCGCGGCAAGCTCAAGATATTTTTCGGCGCCTGCGCCGGCGTCGGCAAAACCTTCGCCATGCTGTCCGCCGCGCGGACACTCAAGCAGAAAGGTGTGGATGTCGTCGTGGGGCTGGTTGAAACCCACAAGCGCGCGGAAACTGCCGAACTGCTCAATGGTCTGGATAGCCTGCTGACGAAGAGTCTCGAATACCGTGGCAAGTCGTTCACCGAGTTCGATCTGGATGCTGCGCTGCAACGCAACCCAGCGGTGATCCTGGTCGACGAATTGGCTCACACCAATATGACCGGGTCGCGCCACGCCAAACGCTGGCAGGACGTGCACGAACTGATCGAGGCGGGCATCGATGTTTACACCACGGTCAATGTCCAACATCTGGAAAGCCTGAATGACATCGTTGGGCAGATCACCGGCGTGCGTGTCTGGGAAACGATACCAGACAAGGTATTTGATAATGCTGACGAAGTGACGGTTGTCGATCTTCCCCCCGATGAATTGCTGCAGCGATTGAAAGAGGGCAAAGTTTATCTCGCGCAGCAAGTCCAGCAGGCCACCCAGAATTTCTTCCGCAAAGGCAACCTAATCGCGCTGCGCGAACTGGCGTTGCGCCGCACGGCGGACCGTGTCGATGCCCAGATGCGAGAGTACCGCGAGGACAAATCAATCCGCGGCATGTGGCAGGCGAAGGAACGTCTGCTGGTCTGTGTGGGTCCCGGGCCCGACGGCGAGAAGCTGGTCAGGAGCGCCGCCCGATTGGCAGCAAGCCTGCGCGCCGATTGGATCGCTATTTACGTTGAAACACCGCAGTTGCAACGGCTGGCCAAACAGACCCGCGATCAGATACTGAAGACGCTGCGCCTTGCCCAGGAACTGGGCGCCGAAACCACCACGTTGGCGGGCCAGGACATCGCCTTTAGCTTGCTCGGCTATGCCCGCAGCCGCAACGTCTCGAAATTGGTGATCGGCAAAACCTCACGGCGCGGCTGGCGTCTGCGCTTAACGGTGCCGCTGGCGGAACGGCTGACCGTTCTGGCCGGCGACGTCGATATCTATGTGGTCGGTTACGAAGCGCAGAGCCGCAGGGCGCGGGCCGATGAGGTTATGGATTACCAGAGCCTGGAACCGGAACACAAGCGCAAGGCACGGCTGCATGGCTATCTGATCGCGGCCGCTGTCTGTGCATTCACCACCGCCGTGACCACGCCGTTGGCCAGGCACCTGGATCTCACGAATATCATAATGCTCTATTTGCTGAGCGTGGTTCTAGTGGCGTTCCGGTTTGGCCGCGGGCCGGGGATATTGAGTTCGGTGCTATCCGTGGCCGCGTTCGATTTTATTTTCGTGCCGCCGCGTTTAACCTTCGCGGTCGCCGATGTCCAGTATCTGCTCACCTTCGCCGTGATGCTGGCAGTCGCGCTCGTGATCAGCAATCTCGCCTCTGACATGCGCTACCAGGCGCGTATCGCGACCTTGCGCGAGCGGCGTGCGCGGGCGTTATACGAAATGGGGCGCGAACTCGGCGGTGCGCTGCAGGCGGAGCAGGTTGTCGAGATCGCCAACCGGCATCTCCAGGGTATCTTCCAGGCCAACACCGCCATCCTGTTGCCGACGCTGGAGGAAAAGATCGTCATGCCACCCCCACCGGCTGGCATGGCGGCGCATGACATGGTGCTGGATGGCGCTATCGCGCAATGGGTCTTCGACCATCAGCAAGCGGCGGGTTTTGGAACCGACACGCTGTCAGGTAGCCCGACGTATTATCTGCCGCTAAAAGCACCGGTGCGCACGCGCGGCGTGCTGGCGTTGGCGCCGAGCAATCCGCAATTGATATTTGTACCCGAGCAGCACCGGCTGCTGGAGACATTCGCGGCGCAGATCGGCCTGGGACTGGAACGGGTGCATTTCGTGGAAGTGGCTCAGGATGCCACCGTCAGGATCGAATCGGAGCGGCTGCGCAATTCGCTGCTCAGCGCGATCTCGCATGACCTGCGCACGCCGCTGACCGCGCTCGTGGGACTCTCCAGTACTCTCGCGGGAGACCGCAATCTGCCGGAGCACAGCCGCCGCGAGCTGGCGGCGGCTGTGCACGAAGAAGCGATGCGCATGAGTGGTCTAGTCAACAACCTACTCGACATGGCCCGCCTGCAAGCCGGCAACGTTCGCCTGAATCAGCAATGGCAGCCGCTGGAGGAAGTCGTCGGCAGCGCGCTCAAGGCGCGGGAACAGTTCTTGTCCGGCCATCAGGTGCGTGTAGCTCTACCCGACGATCTACCACTGGTTGAATTCGATGCGGTATTGATCGAACGTGTGCTGTGCAACCTGATCGAGAACGCCGCAAAATATACGCCGCAGGGCAGCGAGATCAAGATCGCGGCAGGCACCAATGGTAGTGAAATACAGATCTCGGTCACCGACAATGGGCCAGGTATGTTACCGGGGGACGAAGAAGCGGTTTTTGAAAAATTCACTCGTGGGCAACGAGAATCGACGACATTGGGTGTGGGCCTGGGCCTGGCCATCTGCCGCGCCATTGTCGATGCGCACAAAGGTCGCATCTGGGCGGAAAATATAGCAACAGGCGGCGCCCGTTTCGTGTTCACAATACCTCTGAGCAGTCCACCAACGCTCACCGATCTGCCCGAAGACATCAGCTCAGAAAATCAGGAGCCAAGTTCCACATGACCGGAATCGCACCGGTGGTTATCCTCGTGGAAGACGAGAAGCAGATTCGCCGCTTTGTGCGCATGGCATTGGAAGCGGAGAGTTGCCAAGTCTTCGAGGCCGAAACGGTACGGCAGGGACTTATCGAAGTCGCCACGCGCAAGCCCGACCTTGTTATCCTTGATCTTGGGCTGCCGGATCGTGACGGCGTCGAGTTCATCCGCGATCTGCGCGGCTGGTCAGAATTACCCATCATCGTGTTGTCGGCGCGTTCGGATGAAGCGGACAAGATCGCGGCATTGGACGCCGGTGCGGACGATTACCTGACCAAGCCTTTCGGCGTCGGTGAATTACTCGCGCGGGTGCGGGCTGCGTTGCGGCGTCGGGCCGTGGGGGATGGAGAGCAGGCGACGACGTTCAATTTCGGGGACGTGAACGTGAACCTGGTTAATCGTAAGGTTGAACGGGACGGACAACAAGTTCATCTCACGCCTATCGAATATCGCTTACTCTCACTGCTAATCCGAAATGCGGGAAAGGTGCTGACTCATCGGCAGATCCTGCGCGAGGTGTGGGGGCCTTCCCATGCCGATAGCAACCACTACGTGCGCATCTACATGGGTCACCTGCGCCAGAAGCTGGAGCGGGATCCGACACAACCTAAACACATATTGACCGAAACAGGGGTCGGCTTCCGATTGATGTTTCCCTAAGAACCTAGTCCTTGCCTTACCAAGTTGTAGAGAATCGATTGATAAATCGAGCCCAGTCGTATGTTTTATAGAATTTTCATTAACCAGTCCCCCCCCATGTCGTAATGGCTTCGCCACCGCTCGCTTCAACATAAAAGTTCATTTGTTCGAATGCTAGACTTGGTGTGCGCCGTGCAAAGGCGGCGCTTTTTTTTAGGTGGTGAAGAACCAGCCGGTAACTGCCTGTGCCGGAGTAAACCGCGCAGCAATGGAGGCAACGAGAAAACTGAAGACTTCGGGTAATTGCCAATGCGATGTCCTCCAGCACAATGTCAACAAGGTTAGGTGTGCCCCAAACGGCGCGGTCTTTTCTCGCTTTTAATCCCACCTTCTCGGCGCCCGAGTTAATGACACTGTCATCCTGATGGGACTTCCCCTGTCATGAACATCGTTCCTACACTGCGGCTATGAACGATGACTACCTAACCCGTGTTGAATTGGATTACCACCGTGAGCGGCGCAACTACCGGCTGTTGTTTGGTCATCCTGTGGATATCGTCGGCAAGTCATTTCGCTTTGGTGTGACCTATCAAGTGGCCTTGTTCGTGCCCGGCGCGCTCTTTGGTCTCGACCTGTGGGAGCGCAATGACTACGGCACTACCCGCTGGACGTTTTACGTGTTGCAAGCCGCCGCACCGGGAGACGTGGTGACGCCGGTACCGCAAGTGCATCCCGGCGCCATTGTCTTACTGGAAGCGACTGGTATCACGCGCGCCAAGGCGGCACTGAGTTGGCTCGCTGAATTAGAAAAAACGCTCGATCCGGCCACGCTTAGTGTGGACACGTTTGCCGCCATAGATTTTCGCTTGAAGTCCATGTTCCCGACTCGCAAACGCCGGCACGCGCTGGGATGAGGCGACTCGCGAACAAGACACCGCTCTACGTGGTCGCTGGCGTGTTGGGCGGCCTACTGGTTGCACAAGGGTTGGTGTCCGTCTCATCCCATACTCTGATTCTCAATTACACCGCGAGCATGCCGCTCGGAATTTATCAGCGCGTGCCCATCCACACTTGGCGGCACGGGATGGTGGTAGTGATTACCCCATCGTCCTCGGACAAAGCACTCTTCGCGGCACGCGGTTGGCTGATGAAGCAGGGCGTGCTGATAAAACCCATCGGTGCGTTGCCCGGTGATCAGGTGTGTATCCAGAACGACACCGTCACTGTGAACGGCGATGATGTTGGGCCGGTGTTTGCGAAGGACAGTCACGGCTTGCCACTGCCGGTGATCCACGGCTGTTTTGTGTTGCCTCAGGGCACGGTATTCCCGTTGAGTACGCACAGCGCGCACTCGTTTGATGGCCGTTACTTCGGCGCGATCCCGATGGCGCAGGTTCTCGGCGAGGCACGGCCTGTATGGACCTTTTAGGTTGGGCCGCGCTCCTCAGTTTGGCGGCGGACTGCGGGCCTGTCGTTCACCCCGCTACCACCGCCGCGATCAT
>JBBQDK010000098.1:0-11206 GCA_038319625.1 Gammaproteobacteria bacterium | reverse complement strand
ATGAATGCCCTTAAAGTCATCAGTCGCACCCCTGCTTCGTTCGTTTCCTTTTGTCACGCAACTATAGCCCAAATCGACAGCCATACCAACAGCTGCGCGCAGGGCGGCCAAATCCTTCGGTACTTTAACGGGCTTCGGTAAAGCCGGGGTAAAACGAGTCGCAGACACGCTAGAAACCCAGGGATTGGCCCACCAGGATGAGCGTGATCCGGCCCGGTCGCTCGTTTTCATAAATGACCAGCTTGCCGATGCGACTTCCCTCTCCGCCCACCTGTTTGACACGCCGGTCCTCCAACGGCAACGCCACCTCGCGCACCCGGCGCAATCCGTCGGCCAGCGTCGGTACCAGCTTGTTTAGCCCGCACACCCAGATGACGTGCGGCGGGCCGAAGACATAAAATGCTTGCCTGCTACCACTGGAATCCGCGCCGATCGCTTCACCCGTTTCGCAGAGGGCCTGCATACTGCCGATGAAATATTCGGATTCGAACAAGATTTTGGCGTGTGTACTCTCGCGCCTCTCGGGGTTGTATTCAGTCAGCCATTCAATGTTCAGGTAACGATAACCGCAGTCGGGCTGACTCAGATAATCGACCAGTCCGATCTCTCGCAGGGTGGTCGAACTGCCATGCGCCACCGCCGCGCCGCTGGGTAGGAGTTGCAACAAAGCGGCGAGCGCGCTCTTGCGGTCGGCCGCGAAGAGCGCACGCACGCCACGCTTTTCGAGAGCGGAAAAAGTCCGTTTGATCCGTGCCCGCTCCTCGGGATTGACTCGTTCCAGGTTCACTTGATCTCTCTCACTCATGGGTTGGTCATGGTCGCAGAACTTCTCCACCAATACCGGCCGCTAGTGTGAACTCGCATGCGCGGCCTAAATTCAGAATGCCACGGTCATCGCCAGATATGGAGCTGATAGACGGTAACTGGGTCGCCGACTTTGCATCAAGGGAATGGATGCAGGCGAGCCAGTTGCTGTCATCAATGTTCATGGCGTAAGACCCGCAGACGCCTTCCCGGCAGGATCGACGAACGGTCAGTCCCGGGTCGATCTCATTTTTGATCTTGATTAGCGCGTCTAGAACCATCGGATCGCACTAACCAAGATCGATACTGCCGGTGCCGACCGGGGAGCTCTAGCCAGACTCGGGATCGTAACGATAGATTTGCAGATGCTTGATGCATTTCGTATTCGCTGGCTCCCGCCAGGGCTTGCCGGGTCCGGCTTGCGATGTCGGTGACACCCCGAGTTCCTGACAACGATAAACATCAAAGTGTGCACCAACGCGACACTCGCTTCCAGCTCTTGATAGCCATCCGGCTTCCTTTGGCGTGGTTTCTCCTGGCGCATGAACTACTCTGCGGATTTCGCTCGGTAGCCGCCCACCTCCATTCGCGAACTGATCGCGAGTCGGTTCCAGCTATTGATTGTGGTGATCGCAAGAGTGAGGTCAAGCAGTTCCCGTTCGTTGAACTGTTGCGCCACCTGGGCATGGGCGTCGTCCGGTACGTGGGTATCCGCGACCAGCGTCACCGCCTCTGTCCAGACCAGTGCCGCCCGCTCGCGCTCACTGTAAAAAGGGGCCTCGCGCCAGGCGTTGAGAGCATAAAGCCGCTGCTCGGTCTCGCCGGCCGCACGGGCGTCCTTGCTGTGCATGTCCAGGCAATAAGCGCAACCATTAATCTGCGAAGCGCGCATCTTCACCAGTTCCAGCAGCGCAGGCTCGAGGCCGCAGCCGTGGATATAAACTTCAAGTTCGCGCAGCGCCTGGATACCCGGATGTGACAAGTGATATTCAAACCGGTGTGGCATGCTGTCTTCTCCTTGGTGATAGTGACTTAACCATCGTCCCGCTAGCAGGCACGCCTACTTCAGTCCGGTACCAGACTATGACGAGAAGGGTTTCGGGTCTATCGGGGAGATTTGACAACGGCTGTAAGGAATTTTTGATCGCGCCAGGAAGCGGACGCGGGTGCAGACCCGACATCGCCCTTGTCGTGGGGCTGACGATGGTGCTGCTCGTCATCGTCGGCAGTGATAGCGGAGACACCGACCTGTGTCAAGGAATTCCTACAAAGCTGTTGGGCTTGCCCGACAGCAAAACGTTTGTTTGATGACTACAATGCTTATCAATCGGAGAAACCACCACAGTGAATGCCAAGATCGGTCTCTGGCTCAAGCGCAGCGTCCCGGGCAGCGCCTTACGCAAGTGATTCAACCATGACCCCGAGAAATGGCGTGAATTCAAGACTCGCCACTTTCGGGAACTGGACGTCCGTGTGGATGTGCTCCGGAAACTTGCCGGAAAGAGTATGCCGTCAAGGTGGCGCTCGTGTTTGCCGCCAGGAACGAAGAATTCAACTATGCCGTCGATCTCAAGGAGTATCTCGGCAAGCATCTTTGGCGCCTAAGGACGAACCGCTCAGCCTGATGAAGCTTGTCCGTTTATACACGCATGACTGATTTAAGGAGGCAGACTTCCATGATATTGCGAAATAAGTGTTCTGCTCAGGCCGATTCGTGTCACGAAACGACGGCTACTAAAAAAACGAATTCGTCGGCGTTTGCCGCGCTCCAAGATCAGCGGGGTACCCCGGGGCTTCACAACCTCGAGGATTTATTCCAGATAATTTTCGACAACAGCGCTTCCGATCTGGAAGCACGGAGGAAGAAATGAATACCGTTACTCAATCAACAGTCCGCAAACGCACGCAAAAATCCGGAAAGTCCTCTCTTGGATTGAAGCCTGCCGTCGCGCCTGCCATCGACGAAATGCGGTACAAGATGATCGCTGAAGCAGCCTATCTTTTGGCTCAACAACGCGGCTTCGCTGACGGTCATGCGATCAAAGACTGGCTGAAAGCGGAAGCCCGGATTGATGCCATACTGACATCAATTAATGCGTGGCGCTGACAAGTAGCAACGATATTTAATTTCGGCACAGACCAGACAGTCTTTCACCGCCTCATCATCGGATCGGATAACAGTAATGCCATGAATTGCACGAGGCATGAAAGATATTTAACCGGAGGGCAACAACCATGCACAGGAATATTGGAACAACGGAACGATGGCTCCGCGTGATCATCGGTCTGATTATTTTAAGCTTGATTTATTTCATTGACAGCGACTGGCGCTGGATCGGGTTGGTCGGCATCGTGCCGCTCGCCACCGCCGTGATCGGTTGGTGCCCAGCCTATGCGCTGTTCGGGATAAACACCTGCAAAGATAAGCACCTGCAAGATAGCGGCGGGTAGTGTGGCAAAGCTGAAGATGAAGACAGCGCACGATCATAGGCGGCAAACCGCGCCAGCTGGTCAATAAGTCAACAAGGAGTACACACATGAAAAGGAGTATAGACATGAGAATGAAATTATCAATAGCACTCGCAACAGCACTGATCGCGTATACATTCACACTGCCGACGCTCGTACAAGCAGCGGATCAAAAGGGTCCATCCAACGAGACCTACCGCGCTGATCTGCAGCCAATGAACGCCACGCTGGCCGGCCACGAGACGACGGGCGAGACGAAATTCGTGATTCACGGCGACAAGCTGACAATCACCGTGGACGTCAAAAATGCGCCTCCCAACATTATCCATTGGCAACACTTCCATGGCTTCAAGGGAGGCGTAGCGGCGAGCTGCGCCACGCAGGCGGCGGACGTCAACGGCGATGGTATCGTGGACCTTATCGAGACCGAACCCGCTTCCGGAACGACGATGGTGCCGTTCGACGACTCGCCGGCGGCGATGGATGTCGCGCATGGTGTTTATCCGAAGGCCTCGGCCAAGGGTGATTACAAGTACCGCAAAGTCGTCTCGCTCAAGGCGCTGACAGCAGCATTCGCCAAGGCGTTCGACGGACAGGCACTCGATCTCGACAAACGTGTTGTCATTATCCATGGCGTGTCGGCCGATACCAAGCTGCCTTCCACGGTGCAATCGCTCGGGCCGATTCCGGCACAGGTCACGCTGCCAATCGCCTGCGGCAGGATTGTGCGAGTTAGTCGTTGATTCGGTGCATATGGCACCGGATCGAAATTCGACAAACTGCCGGTTCTCGGGTTTGCGGCGCAATTCGGTATGATTAGTATGATTTTCGCTGCGAAACCCCCGCAACCATCCGTCGCAATCAAGGCTTTCCTACGGAGATGATCAAGTATCCCCGATAGGTGGCAACGGCGATGTCAGCTACCGTACGCGCATGCTGGCGGTGCCAGCCGAACTGAGGATCAAGTTTCGTAAGTTATTTACATGGAGAAAAACATGCTGACGCTTCCATCGCTGCCCTATGTCGACACGTCGCTCGAACCGGTGATTTCGTCCAATACGCTTTCGTTCCATTATGGAAAGCATCACCGGGCTTACGTCGACAACTTGAACAAGCTCATCGCCGGCACGGATTACGAGAACGCCACGCTCGAAAAGATCATCACCGATACCGTGGGCAAGCCTGACAAGACGGGCCTTTTCAACAACGCCGCGCAGAGTTGGAACCATACGTTTTACTGGAATAGTCTCAAGGGCAACGGTGGTGGCAAACCGGACGGCAAGATCGCGCAGCTGATCGATGCCGCGTTCGGCAGCTACGACAACTTCCGCAAAGAATTCTCTGCCACGGCGGTGTCGCAATTCGGATCAGGCTGGGGCTGGTTGGTGCTCGATGGCGATGTGCTCAAAATTGTGAAAACCGGCAATGCCGGGGTTCCGTTCACCCAGGGCCAGAAGCCATTGCTGACAATCGACGTCTGGGAGCATGCGTATTACCTCGATTATCAGAACAAGCGCGCCGCTTATGTCGACGCCGTCATTGACAAACTGCTCAACTGGGATTTCGCGGTCGCAAATCTGGGGTAGTCGCCGGGTTCGGCCATGTCGTCGGATGTTTGATAATTCTACATAGACCGACATGCAGGAATATGACCACAACACAGACAGCGGCTAAGAGCTCGCCGTTGTTACCGACTCCGACGGCTCTTCAATACTCCGGCCTAGTCACCGTACCTCGGATGTTCGGGAGGTATTCCGGGTTGGGCTATTCAGTGCAGTGGTAGTCTTGTGGTCTGATCTGTACTGATCAGCGACAATGACGCCGCAGACCGAATCGAACCGTGTGGCGCATGTGAGTGGCGAGAGCAGGCGAATCGAGTTTCTCTTGCAGCGTGACGGTCTGCCGTCAACGCTGGACTGGGTTGATCGGACGATGAGAATTTACCGTCGAGCGGTTCTCAACAGGAATCACCATGCCAGTATGCCGGAGTATCGCCGAAAATTTATCCAATCCTATTGCGACTTTAAGCGTTGGCTGACTAAAGCGCGGGAGCGATAACAACCATGACGAAGAATTATCGGTAGCTCATAGCAGGCGGCGGCATGACTGCTGGCGCGGCCGTGCGTGGCATCCGTCCGCACCGGTCCCGATGATAATGACGTCATAATGGCTCATCAGATTTCTCGGGTCTTGCGTATCGATTCCAGTTTAAATAATGATCTGTACTCTGGTCCGTTGCACATGGCATCCCGCTTGCGGCAGGGCGCGTCAGTGCAATCGCATGGCGAGCCTCGCCATGATCCACACCGTTCCGCCCGCCATGATAGCCAACAGCAGTACTGAAAGCAGGATCAACTGCAAGCTCTCGCGTTTCTGCGTGGACATCAACTTGCGCGGTAGTTCTTGCTCAAGGCTGCTAAGGCATCGCCAAGCGTGTGGCCAGGCTGGCCATGATCCAGATCGTGCCCGCCACCATGATGATCAGCAGTAGCGCGGAAAACAGGATCAGCTGCAGATCCTCGCGGTTCTGCCTGAAACCAATATGCAGGAAAAAACGAAAGTGCACCAGCATCTGTATCAGCGCAAGGGCACCGATCACGATCAGTAGCGAGAATGGTGTCATGGCCACCCAGTGCACCAGAGCAAACGGTACCAGAGTGAGCAGCAGCGCAAGCCCGATGCCCCACACGTAAGAGTGGAATTCCTTACGCTCGTCCCGCTGAGTTTCGGAATGGCCTTCAATGTCGTGCGCTTGCTCGTTCATGTCAGCCCCGCCAGATAGACCACCGAGAAAATCGCGATCCAGACGATGTCCAGGAAATGCCAGAACAGCGCCAGCCGCATGATGCCCAGTTTGGTTTTCGTGTCGACGCCATAGCGGGCAATCTGGCCGAGCAGTGATAGCAGCCAGATACAACCTGCGGTCACATGCAGGCCATGCAGCGGCACCAGGTCGAAGAACGCGGACAGGAAACCGCTGCGACTGGGCACGCCACCCTTGGCAAACATGTCGCCGAAATCGTGCAGTTCGAAAGCGAGGAAGGCGACGCCCAGCACAAGTGTCACCACCATCCATCCGATCAACCTCGTCTTGCTGTGTTTGTACTTCAGCGCCAGCGAGGCCATGCCGAAAGTAAAGCTGCTGGCCAGCAGCAGCAAGGTCTCGATGAAGACGCTCTTGATGTCGTACAGGTCGCGCGGACCCGGTCCGCCGGCGGTACCGTGCAAGGAGGTAACGTAGGTGGCGAACACCATGCCGAACAGGATGGCGTCACTCATCAGGAACACCCAGAATCCGAACATCACGGTTTCCGCGGCGTCGTTGTCCTTGCCGTGTGCTGCGCCGAGATTCAGGCCGGGGTGCTTGATGGATTGCGGGCTCATGGCACCACTCCGTCAGTCGCCTGCAGGGCCAGCCCAACGTTGGCCGATTTGCATTCGTCGGCGCGGGATATGGCCGTGGCCGTGGCGACGGCATCGATCCAGTGTTGGTGCTCGCGCCGCACCTGCTGCGCGGAAACGATGCGTGCCGTGTCGCGCGCGAAGCCGCGGATGATCATGCTCGCGATTACCGCCAGGAATGCCAGGACCACCAGCCACCAGATATGCCATACCAGGCCGAAGGCAAGAGCGAAGCCGATGGCGGCGATGACGGGGCCCATCGCGCTGTTATTCGGCAGCTCGATATCGGCATAGGTGTCGGGTTGCAGGTAGGCGCGGCCGTTCTCCTTCGCAGTGGTGAACGCATCGCGGCCTTCGACCACGGGGATCACGGCGAAGTTGTACTCCGGCGGCGGCGCCGACGTCGCCCATTCCAGGCTGCGCCCATCCCACGGGTCGCCGACGAAGACGCGGTTCTGGTCGCGTCGCCGGATCGACACCCAGAGCTGAACGAGCAGCGTGATCAAGGCCAGACCAAGCAGCAGCGCACCGAGGAAGGCAACGATCTCGAACGGTACGTAAGACGGCTGGGTATAGGCCACACTGCGCCGCGGCAGGCCCATAATGCCCAGCACGTATAGCGGGAAGAACGCACCCATGAACCCGAAGATCCAGCACAGCGCGGACACCTTGCCCCAACGCTCGTCGAGGCGAAAGCCGAACACCTTCGGAAACCAGAAGTGGTAGCCCGCGAGCAGGCCGAACAACACGCCCGGCACCGCCACGTTGTGGAAATGCGCGACCAGAAACACAGTGTTATGTACCTGATAGTCTATCGTAGGATTCGCCAGCAAAATGCCGGTGATGCCGCCGATCACGAACAGCAAAATGAAGGCGATCGCATAGAACATCGGCACGGTGAAGCGAATGCGGCCGCGAAACATCGTCCACATCCAGTCATAGACCTTCACCCCGGTCGGGATGCCGATCAGCATCGAGGCGATGCCGAACGCCGCGTTGATATTGGCGTTCTGCCCCATCGTGAAAAAGTGGTGCAACCATACCGTGAATGAAAGTATCGCAATCGCCATGGTGGCCATCACCAGCGATCGGTAGCCGAACAGCGCCTTGCCGGAAAAGGTCGAAAATACCTCCGAGAAGATGCCGAATGACGGCAGGATCAGGATGTAGACCTCGGGGTGGCCGAACAGCCAGAACAGGTTGGTGAAATTCATCATGTTGCCGCCAAGCGCGTTGGTAAAATAGTGGAAGCCGAGATAACGGTCCAGCGCCAGCTGTGCCATGGCCACGGTCAGCGGTGGCATCGCGAAGATCATGATGATGGCGGTGCACAACGCGGTCCAGGTGAACAGCGGCATGCGCATCAGCGTCATGCCGGGGGCACGTTCCTTGTAGATGGTCACGGCGAAATTGATGCCGGTAAGCGTGGATCCCAGTCCCGCGAGACTGAGTGCCCATATCCAGTAATCCGGGCCCACGCCGGGGCTGAAGCTGATCTCCGTATAGGGCGGATAACCAAACCAGCCACCGGTGGAGAACTCGCCGATGACCAGTGAAACCATCACCAGTGCGGCGCCGGCGGCGGTCAGGCCCAGACTGATGGAGTTGAGCACGGGGAAGGAGACATCGCGGGCGCCGATTTGCATTGGCATCACGTAGTTGATGACGCCGGTGAGGAACGGCATGGCCATGAAGAAGATCATGATCGTGCCGTGGGTGCTGAACAGCTGCGCGAAGTGATCCGGGGAAAGGAAGCCGCCGCCCAGACCAAATGCCTGCTGGGCGCGCATCAGCACCGCCTCGATCAGCGCGCGCGCCAGCATCACCAAGGCGATCACGATATACATGATGCCAATCTTCTTGTGGTCGGGGCTGGTCAGCCAGTTTGACCACAGCGGTCGCCACAGGCGATATTTTGTCAGCAGCAACACCAGCACGATGGCGCCGACCACCACCATGAACGCCGCACCCGTGGTGATGCAGCCGTTGATGATGTTGCCTTCGGTGGGCTGCTGAAACATCTGCCAGAACGGCAGCGAGGACCACTCGATCCGCCCCAGCGGATGGTCGAAAATGGCGGCGATGCTCATCGTGCTTGCCCCATCGCGGCATCGGCGGCATCACTGTCCTGCGTTGCCGTACCAGTGCGACCGAACGCAGAGTCCGGAAGCGTCGGCTTGCCATCCATGGTGGCCATGACCACAGCGGGAAACAACGACCTGCTCACCCCGGTGAAATACACATTGCCGTCCATGGAGCGGGCTCGAGGCAGAGCGGCAATCAAGTCGCTGCGGATGCTGCGTCGGGCGATGATCTCCAGGTTCTGCGTGTCCAGCGGCAGGCCGGTCGCGTGCACCTTGCTGACCCATGTCTTGAAATCGGCCGGCGACATCGCCAGTGCCGTGAACTTCTGCTGGTGGAAGCCGTTGCCGCTGTACATGGTGTTTTCGCCCAATGATTTCCCGGGCTTGCTCGCCTCCAGATTGAGTTGCGACACCATGCCGCCCATGGCGTAGATCTGGCTGCCCAGCGCTGGAATGAAGAACGACTGCATCACCGTGGCCGAAGTCATGTGCAGCAATATCGGGCGACCAGTCGGCAGCGCCAGCGTACCGATACTGGCAATGCCCTGATCCGGGTAGATGAACAGCCACTTCCAGTCGTAGCCGATCACCTCAACCTGCAGCGGCGCCTGGTCGGACGCCAACACTTTATAGGGATCAAGCTTGTGCGTGTCGCGCCACACGAAGAACGCCAGCACGATGATGATGAGGATCGGGCCGCTCCACGACATGATCTCCAGCAGCCTGGAGTGCTCCCACCTGGGCGTGTATCGGGACGCCTTGTTGCCGTAGCGGTAACG
Organism: Gammaproteobacteria bacterium; assembly: GCA_038319625.1. Taxonomy (GTDB): domain Bacteria; phylum Pseudomonadota; class Gammaproteobacteria; order JBBQDK01; family JBBQDK01; genus JBBQDK01. The sequence continues at coordinate 1,668 of JBBQDK010000098.1, read as the reverse complement.
CCAGACGAGGAACGGCAACAGCAAAAAGATGGGGCCTGCCACCAGTACCGCCATGATCCCCAGCACCCAGTAGAAGTGCCACCGCTGGGCATCGGCCACAGGGCCCTGCGGATCGAGGAAGCTCAGGTGAGTGGTGCCGGCGCAAGCACTCAGCATCAACAGTGTGACGCAAGGAGCAACCCAGCGGCCCAACGCCATTGCCTGTCCGGGTTTCGTCCTTGCAGCGCGCTGCCAAAAGCTTGAATGGTCGCGCTGCGCAAGACCCTGTCGATGACCCTCGATGTTCACGGCGATGCTTCTCTCGCGAATCAGGTTGCCGCTGCTGCGGATGCGGGATTACCATTGCCTGCGTGGCTGTCGGCATTGGCGATGATTTGCATGTATTGCGCGGTACTGGGCTTGGGCAACGTCTTGTTGACAAATGCGCCCAGGCTCCAAATCTTGTGATCGTTGAAGATTGGGCCCAGGCCTGCATCACGGGTCGTAACCTCATGGATTGTGTTCCAATCGTCTGCGCTCCAGTGAATGGCGACAGGCACCAGCGTCTCAATGCGCAGCATTTTGCCAAAAAACAACGAATGAATCTTGTGGTTGAGCCGCCACACCAGACACGGCGATACGGTTTTCCCGGTCAAATAACGCTGCACGGTTTGCGACGGAAGATCGAAGAAACGTCCATCGCGCAGCGAGCGCCGCAGCTTGAGATACTCTGCATGTGCCCATACCAGCGGCATGGCCGAACCGGACGGACGGCCAAAATAGAGGTCGCGCTCGGGTATGCCCGGAGAGCCCCAGACCTGTTCTGGGATCAGGCCACCTTCGCTATCGAAGGACTCCATCGCGCCTAGCCGTTTTTTGGCGCTATCGAGCCGACCCGCCGCCAGTTCGTAGTGGGCCCGCTCGCCGGTAAGTAATGGCCACCCGCGGGCCACCACCGTTCCCTCAAACGGCGCGCCACTCTCATGCTCGCCATAGCCATCAGCGTTGTAGCGATGCCAGACGGGGACGAGTTCGGCCTTCTGGCACAACGCAGCTTGGCGGGCCAGCACCTCCGCCCCCGCATCCACTTTGATACCAGGAGTGACGCCCGCCGCCGCGAGGACTTTAACGAAAGGCGTGCCGTTCTTTTTCTGCTGACGAATCGTTTCGTCGTAAAGGATCGCACCGCTACTGCTTTCGCCAAGGCCGGGCGCGGTGACGATCATCTCGCGATAAGCACGTCGGGCTTCCTCGGTCTGAGGAATCCCCAATTTGGCGAAGCGCTTATGGCAAGCGGGATGGCTCTCATCCATCGCCAGCAGTCCTTTGCCGTCGGCGACAAGCGCTTTTGCGGTTTCGATCAGTGTTTTTGCATTCATATCTTCTCTTTTGAGTTCGACCGTTTTTCCAGGTATGCGTTCAGCGCGACGACGTTGTTGTGCTCCGCAAGCATCTGGTCAAGCTACAACTTGTGTGTTGAATTGCGTGTAAACCTGACCCAGGTTTTGCATTGAATTTTGACCCACCCTAAGTTTATCTCTGGAACGGTTAGCAGGCTGTTGAAATTCCCCTACGAGTCAACGCGGTTTGCGGGGCTATCGTTATTGATACCGTGTTCATAATTTTGGAGATTAAACGATGCGCGGAACGGATGCAATGCAAGAGAGCCTGTTTACGGTAAGCAAGCTG
>JBBQDK010000097.1:0-11379 GCA_038319625.1 Gammaproteobacteria bacterium | reverse complement strand
CGCCTCGCAGGAGAGCTTGGCTGGCAATCGAATTACGAACTCTCCGTTGGGATTGCGCAAACGGTGCGTCATTGGCAGGCAAGGGCCGGAGCATGAGTGTCGCACAAAGTTATCCAGCTTGTGGCGGTGAAATAAAATCCTTAACCAAGATATAGAAACGATACCCCTATGTGGAAGATTCGCAACACTTTCCAATATGTCTTTGACGTTTTGCGGAGACCATCGTCTCGGCTCGCAGCTCTTCATCGATTCAGGACCAGGAAGGAAGGCAAGTTAGATTCGAGAATTACAGTCGGTAGACATACATATGGAATTAATGAGCGCTCTCTATTTTCCGTGCAATCACCAGATCAACCCACCGTCTCAATTGGGAATTATTGTTCAGTTGCCCCTGGCGCTGTGATTCTTGCTAATGCGGACCATCCGACGAACCTTCCATCGCTTTTCCCGTTTCGAACAGTCTTATACGCGCTAGATAAAAAACAACCTTTGAATGTTGATGTTACTTCTCGTGGCCCTGTCGAGATTGGGCATGATGTCTGGATTGGTGCGAATGCAATCATACTCTCCGGAGTTTCAATTGGGTCCGGCGCGGTAATTGGAGCGGGCGCAATAGTCACGAAGGACATCCCGCCTTATGCGATAGCGGTTGGAAACCCAGCCAGGGTGATACGTTATAGATTCTCTCCTGACATCATCCAACAGCTGTTGGAGTTGGGATGGTGGTTTCTTTCTGATGAGAAGATCAAAGAATTAGAACCATTTTTTTACTCGGACGACCTGAATGCTTTTCTTAACCAAGTACGCCTAATAAAAAAACGATAGAGTGGGCATAAGAGGCGGAGCATAAACGCGGCGCCAGGCAGGTGATGTCCGCGGAAAGTCTTGGTTGACCGGTCGCAATGGCGCGTCAGCGAAAGTGAACTTATTGACAGAGTGAGGCGGCGGTTGGCAAGGTGAAGAGAGTGGTATGAGGTTCATCTATTAATCATACAAAGGCAATTGGTTATGACGTCGGTTTCAATTGGAATGCCTGTTTATAATGGCGAGAAATATCTCGATGCGGCGCTGGCTGCATTGTCTGCGCAGACATTCTCCGATTTGCAAATACTGATATCCGATAATGCATCAACAGATGCGACGCCGGATATAATCTCTTCGTGGGCCGCGCGGGATCCGCGAATTACTTTCCATCGTCAACAAGAGAATCTTGGGGCAAAGCTCAACTTTGAATGGGTGTTACGGAATTCCGGAAGCAAGTGGTTCATGTTTGCGTCATATGACGATTTGTGGTCGCCAAATTACGTTAATGTGCTTTTTCATGAGGCTATTTCAAAGCCGGATATTAAGCTGGTCGCGGCACAGGTAATACAGGTAAATATCGATGGCAGCGAAAATCGTCGCTTACCATTTTTTGATCCAAAATGTACGGCATCAGGGTTGAACCGTGTGAGGCTGTTGTTGAAACATGTTCGAAGCGGATGGTACTACGGGTTGTACGACAAGAGTTCTATCATCGCCGCCTGGAATAAATCACAGAGATTCAAATACGCTTGGTCAAACGATTACCTTGTGTTGTTGCCGATACTGCTGACAGGAAATGTTGCAGGAAGCAACGATGCAATTTATTACCAGAGAATAACCAACGTTTCTGATGAATGTATTCCATCAACGCTTTCATCACAGAAGGATCTTTTCTGGGCATTTTTACACGAGAGCCTGAGTATTCTGCGGGAAGCGCCATTGTCAAGAATCGATCGCGCACTGCTGTACCCTTTTATGTGGCATTACGCGGATAGACACGCTTGGAGGGTACGTCGATTGATCCGCTCGTCAATAAAGGAATATTTTGGTGTGAAGTGAGCCACGCCAAATAACGGTAGTGTACAAAGTTTCGATATCTCTTCAGATTTTCGTTTCGCGATTCTCTGCCAGTTCCATCGCGGCCTGGGAAACGCGCTCGACGCCGATGCTCGCCATGCAGGTGCGGCTTTCAGGGCAATCCGGGTCATAGCAGGTTTTGCACACGCCGTCTGCCGGGCTCAGGCAGACGTGTGAGCCACGATACGGCATGTGCTTCACGCAATGGATCTCGCCAGTAGGTGCGAAGATGGTCACCGTCGCTGTGCCGACGGCGGCGGCGATGTGCGCCGGACCGCTGTCGTTGCCGATAAAAACATCGGTGTTGCTGAGCAGGACTTTCAACAGGCCTACGCTGGTCTGGCCGGTGAAGTCGAGTGCTCGGTCCGCGTGCTGTTGAATAAGCTTTGCCGCCGCGTTTTCCAGCGCCGACCCCACGACGATGACCTGCGCTCCTGCTGCCTGCAGCTTTGCGGCCAGTTCCGCGAAGTGTTCATCGCCCCATTTCTTGCTTTCCCAGCGTGCGCTTGCGCCCGGCGCCAGTGCAATCACCGGGCGTGCGCCGCCGGCCTCGGCCAGACGCACGCGGAAGGATTCAACGCGTTGTGCGTCGACGCCCAGAGTAATCTTGTGATGGCTTTCGTCGCGGACGTAGTCCGCAATGGCTGTCGTGTCGAAGCCGGCAGCGCGCAACAATTCCGGCGCGGGTCGAAACCGCACCTTGATAGAAAACAGCTTTTGCCACAGTGATGCCGCGATGTGAACCACACGGTCCTTGCGCAGCAGCAGTGTCAGCAGATGTGAAAAACGGCTAGTCTGGAGATGGTAGATGACATCGAAACGCGGATTGCCGAGTTCACTGCGCAATGCGCGTGCGCGTTGCAGTAGTTGCCCTTGCCGGTCGCCGCTGGCTACGACAATTCGGTCGAAGTAACCGGTGTCTTCGTACAGTTCCTTGCCGACCTGGGATGTCACGAAGGTGATGCGGTCGTTGCGGTGAAAGTGGTGTAGGGCATGGAATGTCGGCTCCAGCGTGACCAGATCCCCGAGTGAGCTGAAGCGGATGATGAGGATGTTCATGGGGACAGTAATGAAAGGGAGATGCGACTACTACGGCTGGTGGTACATCCCCCTCTCCCGACCCTACGGGCCACCCTTTGATGCAGGCCATCCATGGCCTGCACCCTACGGGCGACCTTCGGTCGTCCAAATCCGCTCCTGGCGGATTTGTCCCGCCTGCGGGAGAGGGGAAGCACTCGTGTAGAAGTGCTCATTCGGCCAGCCATTCGTAGGCTTCGGTGTGCGGCAGCGCGAAGCTGGTCTCGATTATGTACTTTGCGATCCGCGTCGAGTTGAAAGTCGCATGGGCGCGGTGATGACCGGCGGCGGCGATACGCATGCGCTCGTCGTCGTACTGCTGAAAGTGGCGCGCCTTGGCGATGAGATCGTCGACATCGCTGAAATAGACGATCTCATCGTCGCGGTACAGTTCGCGCATGCCCGGTGTGTCCTGAGTGAAGGTCAGCAGCCCGTTGCCGGTCAGTTGTGCAATCCGGTCCGACGAGTAGCGGTACACGTCGCTGCGACGGCTGAGATTCAAGCCCATTTTGCCGGCAGCCAGTGCATCGAGGTAGTGCGCGCCGAATGCCGGGGCTGCGCCCAGTGCGCCGTGATAGCTGATGCGTAGTCCCGGCAGACCGTCGCGCAGGTGGCGCAGGAACTCGGCACGTTGCGGGTCGCCCTTGTCGGTGCCGCAGAAGACCAGGTCGGTCGCGAAATCCTGTTGCAGATGATTGGTCAGCGTCTCGATTGAACTGTCCACAGCATTGGGCAGGTAGGCGACGGTATTGTTGTCGCGCTTGTAGCGTTGCAGCAATTCGCCGCCGGTGGTCAGGAACACCGTGTCGATGACATCGAGCCGGTTGGAGATGGAGCTCGTGTCGACCTCGGGGATGACCCAGTCGACGTACCACAAGGCGATGCGTATAGCCGGCAGCATCTGGCGGATGCGTTGCAGCGTTTCGGCGGTGACGATTTCCGCGTTGCCCAGCAGCAGGAAATCAGGGCGTATGTTCGCGGCGGTTTCAATCAGTTGCTGATTCATTTTCGCCGCGCCGAAATGCTTGGACTTGAGCGGCGTCGCGCAACGTGCCGTGTCGCGGTAGCTGAAGTCGTAGACGTAGTGGTCGTTGCGGATCAGGCCATTGCTGATCTTGCGGTCGAAGGCGTAGAACACGGCGCCGTACTTGAGCAGGTTCAGATTGTCGACGTGCAGGATCTTCATGAGTGCGTTTTGCTGTCTTCGGGGGCCACGACGGCCAGTGCCTGGCTGAGCGCACTGCGCACACTTGCCATCGAGAAGTATTGCTCGTAGCAGGTGCGGGCCTGCAGGCCGAGGTCTGGCAACCGCGCTTTGTCGTTGGCGCACTGTGCAATGGCCCGGGCAAGTGCATCAGGGTCCGCCGACGGTACCCACAGTATCCCACAATCGGTTCGTTCGTGAAGTTCGGCGGGATAGGCGGAGCTTGCCAGTGTCACGACCGGTCGGCCACAGGCGAGTGCCTGGTAGACCTTGTTGGGTATCACACGACTTGCCTTGGCGGTTGCGCCGAAGATGCCGAGCAGCAGATCCGCACGGTGGATGCGGGCCGGTAGGTCCTGGTAAGGAATCCAGTTCTCAAAAACAATATCCGGGTGTCCGGCAGCCAGGGTGCGACACTGATCTAACAGCGGTCCGGCGCCTGCGAGATGCCAGCATACCGCCGGCCCCTGATAGCGCTGCGCGGCTTCGATGATGGTCCGCGGCCCTTGCAGCGCGATGAAGCTGCCGTAGAAGAATACATCCAGCGGTGTACCGGGTGGTTTAGGCTTGGCAAAGAACAAGGTCTCTTCCGCACCGATGGGTACAACGTACAGGTGCGTACGTTCTACGCCAAGTGCATCGTGAAAATAATCGGCATGGCCTGCGGTGTCGGCCAGGACCAGATCGGCGCGTTGCATCAAGTCGCTCTCCCACGCCAGTAATCGCTGCGCGGCGCGACTGTTGACCGGAAACTTTTCTCTTTCGAATACTTGTTTGTCATAGGCGCTGATCAATGGATCGGCCAGCAGCGGTATACCCAGTCGTCGTGACCAGCGGCTGGCGGCGGCGATGTCGCGCTGCCGGAAGCACGGCACCCACACGAGTTCAGGTCGCTCACGAATTTTCCAGCGCGCCTCCAGATCTCCGCAAGATGACACCCAGGGATGGAAGTCGATGACGCGCCAGCCCATGTCGGCAAGACACTGGCGCACGATGCGGTTGCGGGAATACTCCGAGTCGAAGCGTCCCCACCACAGCATGCTGCGCGTATTACTTTGCATAGACGTCGGCCTCGCCCGGCGGCCGGGTCTTGAAGCGGCGATGCGTCCACAGATATTGCTCCGGCACACGGCGGATCTCTGCTTCGATGACGGCGTTGACGCGCTGCGTGTCCTGTTCGAGATCGTCGCCGGGAAAATTCTCCAGCGCCGGTTGCAGGCGCAGACGGTAGCCCGCGCCGCCTGGCAAGCGTTCCTGAAAGAACGGCACCACCGCCGCGCCGCTCATGCGCGCAAGTCGCGAGGTTGCGGTGATGGTCGAGGCGGGGATGCCGAAGAACGGCACGAAGGTGCTGTGTTCGCGACCGTAATTCTGATCCGGTGCGTACCACACCGGGTGATTGTCCTTCAGGCTGCGCAGCATGCCGCGGATGTCGCTGCGTTCTATGGCCTTGTCGTAATGACGCTCACGGGCGCGTTTCATGACCGCCTCGAACAGCGGGTTTTTGTGCTCGCGGTACATGACATGGAAGGGGGCATGCTGCGCCAGCAAACGGCCACCGATTTCCAGCGTGGTGAAGTGCGCGCTGAGCAGGATCACGCCCTTGCCGTGGGCCAGCGCGGCGTGCAGATGCTCCAGGCCTTCGATGTGCGTCAGCGGCCGCAGCCGACCCGGTGCGCCCCACCAGCTCAGCGCGGTTTCCAGCATGCCGATGCCCAGCGATTCGAAATGCTTAAGAAGCAGTGTGTGGCGTTGCCCGGCATCGAGTTCCGGGAAGCACAGGTCCAGGTTGACGCGGGTGACGTGGCAGCGATGTGGTGAGAAACGCAGTGCCAGACATCCCAATGCGGCGCCGATGCGCACCTGCCAGGCGAAGGGCAGCAACGCCAGCAGACGCAGCATCCCCAAGCCCAGCCAGGTCGGCCAGTAGCGCGGCGCAACAAAGCGTTGCGCCAGCGATTCGTGTTGGTCAGTCGTGCCTGGCATTCGTGCTTGCATCGAGCAGCGTGTGCAGGCGTTCAGCGACGTTCTGTGCGGACAGCGAGTCCAGATTCTGATCCTCCGTGACGATCCAGGCGCAATGCGGCCCCCAGGGATGATAGCGCAGCGGCCGGCCCGGGCCGAATAAGGTGAGCGTCGGGGTGCCGACGGCGCTGGCAAGATGCCCGAGCCCCGAGTCGTTGCCGGCAAATACCCTCGCTCGCGCCAATACCGCGGCCGCTTGCAACAGGCTGGTTTCGCCGCACAGGTTCAGGCAGGGCAGTGCACAATCTTGTGCGACTTCCGCAGCGCGTTCTCTGTCGTTGGGGCCGCCCAGCAGGATTACCGCATCGAAGGTATCTTTTGTCAGCGTCACCAGTTCTCTGAACCGCTGGGCCGCCCAGATCTTCGGTGGCCAGTTGGCGCCGGGGCCGAGCGACAGCCAGCGTTGACCGGGCAAGGCGTCGAGTTGCGTTGCGGCATAGTCTTCTAGCTCAGCGTTGAGCCATATCCGGGTCGGGGGAATCGCGCCGCCCAGCGCCGTGATCACGCCCATGTGATCCTCGACCGCATGCGCACCCAGCGGTCGCGCACCCCATTTGGTGTAGCGGCGCCGCGCCCGCAACAGATAAGCGAGGCCATCGGTGCGCAGATCGACGATTGCCTCATAGCGGGTGCGGCGCAGCGTCCGTACCAGTCTCACCAGCCCTCGCCAGCCGGCACGCTTCTGCTTCAGGAGGATCTCGCCGCGGTAGGGGCAATGTTCGAGCACTTCCCGGGCGCGGGCATCGGTGAGGATGTCGATGACGGCTCCCGGGTAGCACTGATGCAGACGCTCCAGTACCGGCGTGGTCAGCACCACATCGCCGATGTTGCTGAGCGTGATAAAAAGAATTCGTTGCAAGGGCGTGGTTCTGTACGAAGAGGACCATAGAATGCGTGAGGTGCGCCCCGGAGTAAAGTCGTGGATGCCATCTCCCGGCCCCGCTGCCAGCCTGTGTTATGATGCGCGCCATCTGACGAGCCCATTATTATAAGGCCCAGCGCGCATGTCCCTTGCCATCCCCGCTTTCGAATCCGCCCGCGTCCTGGTAGCAGGCGATGTGATGTTGGACCGCTACTGGTCCGGCCCGGTGTCGCGCATTTCGCCGGAGGCACCGGTGCCGGTGGTGCGGATCGCCGAGACCGAGGAACGGCCCGGCGGCGCCGGCAATGTCGCTCTGAATATCGCCGCGCTGGGCGCTCAGGCCACGGTGCTGGGGATGATCGGTGACGATGCCCCCGGTGAGGTCTTGCGGCAACGCCTTGGTGCCGCCGGCGTTACCTGTCTGTTCGAGTGTCAGGCCGATCGTCCCACCGTCACCAAACTGCGCGTCTTGTCGCGCCACCAGCAACTCATTCGTCTCGATTTCGAGGTCGACTTCTCAGGTTACGATACCGTGCAACTGCGCGCCAATTTCGCCGCGTCGCTGGCCCAGGCCGGTGCAGTGGTGCTGTCCGATTATGGCAAGGGCACGCTGCACAACGCGCGTGAACTGATCGACATGGCACGCGCCGCCGGTAAGCCGGTGCTGGTCGATCCGAAGAGCCGTGATTTCAGCCTCTATCGCGGCGCCACGTTGATTACGCCGAACCTCGGCGAATTCGAGGCCGTGGTCGGGCCATGCCGTAACGAAGATGACCTGATCGAGAAGGGGCGTGTATTGATGCGTCAACAGGAGTTGGGCGCACTGCTGATTACACGCGGCGAGCACGGCATGACCCTGCTGCGCGAAGGTTGCGCGGAACTGCATCTGCCGGCCCAGGCGCGCGAAGTCTACGACGTCACCGGTGCCGGCGATACGGTGATCGCGACCGTGGCTGCTGTGCTGGCGGCCGGTCATTCGCTGGAAGATGCCACCGCACTTGCCAACCATGCTGCCGGCATCGTGGTTGGCAAACTCGGTGCCGCAACCGTGAGCGTGCCGGAGCTGCGCAGTGCAGTGCTCGGCGAGGTCCACACCGGTCGCGGCGCTCTCAGCGAGGAGCAGTTGCTGATCGCCGTGCAGGCAGCGCGCGCCAATGGCGAACGCATCGTCATGACCAACGGCTGCTTCGATATCCTGCATGCCGGCCATGTTACCTATCTGGAACAGGCGCGCCGACTCGGCGACCGGCTGATCATCGCCGTCAATGACGACGCCTCGGTCGCGCGACTCAAGGGCGCGGGCCGGCCAGTGAACACACTGTCGCAACGCATGGCGGTGCTCGCCGGGTTGTCCGCGGTGGACTGGGTGGTGCCATTTTCGGAAGATACGCCGGAGCGTCTGATCTGTGCTGTGCTGCCCGAGCTTTTGGTAAAGGGAGGCGATTATCGTCCCGAGCAGATCGCAGGCCACGAATGCGTGACCGGTAATGGCGGCAAGGTGGTGGTGCTGAATTACGAAGAGGGTTGTTCCACCAGCGCTATGATCGCGCGTATCCGAGAGTTGGAATAGCACGCTGGTAAAATTTAAATTCCCTCTCCCTCAGGGAGAGGGCCAGGGTGAGGGGAGGTGGTTCAGTGGTTTACAGAGCCAAGTTTTTTCTGTCTGTGTTCAGCAAGCGGAGTTCAATGTGATCATCATCACCGGCGGCGCCGGCTTCATCGGCAGTAATCTGGTCCAGGCCCTCAACGCGCGTGGCCGTAGCGATGTGCTGGTGGTCGACAATCTCAGCAACGGCGTCAAGTTCAAGAATCTGGCCGATGTCGAGACCCGTGACTATCAGGACAAGGAAGACTTCCTGGCCTGGGTGATGGCCGGTCGCGAGGCCGATGTACCCATCGATGCCATCGTCCATCTCGGCGCCTGCTCGTCCACCACCGAGTGGGACGGGCGCTACATGATGCGCAACAACTACGAATACTCCAAGACGCTGTTGGCATACTGTCTGGAGCGGCGCATCCCGTTCATCTACGCATCCTCGGCATCGGTGTACGGCGCTGGCCGCGTATTCAAGGAACAGCGTGATCACGAATCACCGCTCAACGTCTACGGCTACTCGAAGTTTCTTTTCGATCAGCATGTGCGCCGACTGCTGCCCAAGGCGCAAAGCCAGATCGTCGGTCTGCGTTATTTCAATGTTTACGGCCCGCGCGAACAGCACAAGGGCACGATGGCCAGCGTCGCCTTCCATCTCAACCACCAGATACTCGCCGAAGGCCATGTGAGACTGTTCGAAGGCTGCGACGGTTACGGCAACGGTGAACAGCGTCGCGACTTTGTCTACGTCGGCGATACCGCCAATGTGAAGCTGTGGCTGCTCGATCATCCCAAGGTCTCGGGAATTTTCAATCTCGGCACCGGCCGCAGTCAGAGCTTCAACGACGTGGCGCAGGCAGTGTTGAAATTCCACGGCCGTGGCACGCTCGATTACATCCCTTTCCCGGATCACCTGCGCGGTCGTTACCAGAGTTTTACCGAGGCCGACATCGGTGCGTTGCGCGCCGCGGGTTATGACACGCCGTTCAAGAGTGTCGAGCAGGGTGTTACTGAATATATGTCATGGTTGAAGGAAAGATAGCTGTCGATACGGTGCTTGATTTCGGGACCTCACGTTAATTCATCCGACTACAGATAATGAATCCCCTCTCCCGCTTGCGGGAGAGGGGCAGGGAGAGGGCTATCGTTGTGGAAATCGAGCAGCTGGAGCGCCGCTTTCGCGAGGATGACGTCATTTTAAAGTTTCCCAAATAACTTGAGATACCTCTACACAGCTCTGCTTTACCTCCTCACGCCTTTCGTGCTGCTGAGATTGTATTGGCGTGGCCGGCGCGCACCGGCCTACCGGCAGCGTTGGGGCGAGCGCTTTGGGCACTATAAAAAAGGCATGCACCTGCAGGCGACCATCTGGATCCATGCGGTGTCGGTCGGTGAGGTGGTGGCGGCGGAATCGCTGGTGCGTGCCCTGCGCCTTGCACAACCACACGCGCCCCTGCTGATCACCACCATGACGCCAACAGGCTCGGAACAGGTACGGCGGCTGTTTGGTACCGAGGCCCAACATGTGTATGTGCCGTATGACCTGCCCGTCGCGGTGCAGCGTTTTCTGGAACGGGTGCGACCGCGACTGGCGCTGATTATGGAAACGGAACTCTGGCCGAATCTGTTCCATGGTTGCCGGACGCGTGGCATTCCGGTGATTGTCGCCAATGCGCGTCTCTCGGAACGCTCGGCCGCCGGTTACGCACGGCTTGCGCGCCTGACCCGCGCAAGCTTGCGTGATGTCAACGTGATCGCCGCGCAGAGCGCGGCGGATGCGCAACGCTTTGTGCGGTTGTTGGGACTAAAGCGGTCAGTGCCCTTTGATTTAACGTCTCTTGCGCAAGATGACAGCCAGCAGCAACGGGCTCCGACTCCTTCAATTCAAATCACCGGCAATATCAAATTTGACATGCGCCTGCCGACCAGTCTGCACGAACAGGCCGAAGTGCTGCGTCGTGATCTCGACGTCGAGCGTCCGGTATGGATCGCGGCGAGTACGCACGAGGGCGAGGAGGAGCAGGTACTGGACGCCTTTGCGCAGGTGCGCACGCAATTGAGCAATGTCTTGCTGCTGCTGGTGCCACGGCATCCGGAGCGCTTTGCGCGCGTCGCGGCCTTGTGCGAGAAGCGCGGTCTGCCCCTGGTGTTGCGCAGCTCGCGCCGGCCTTGTATGCCGGCTACGGCAGTGTTTCTAGGCGACAGCATGGGTGAGCTGCCGCTGTTCTATGCGGCCGCCGATCTCGCCTTCATCGGCGGCAGCCTGGTGCCGAAAGGCGGGCACAATCCGCTGGAAGCAGCGGCGCTCGGCGTACCGCTGCTGTACGGTCCGCAGATGTTCAATTTCGCCGAAATCAGCAAGCTGTTGCTTCGGGAAAACGCCGCCTTGCAGGTGCGCGATGCGCAGGCCCTGGCCGACAGTGTCGTCATGCTGTTGCGCGATTCCGAGCGCCGCCATGCCCTGGGCGAAAATGGACGCCGGGTGGTGGAGGCGAACCGGGGTGCGCTGGAACGTCTGATGCAGATTGTCACGGCTTATCTTGGCGATCAGACATGAGAATTGTCCATTCCGCCAGACCGGCGTTTTAACAGATCTACTTAGTCGACGCTGAAATACTCAAATCCCACCCCGTAGCGGGGCTAGATTAAGCGGATCGATTTCTCGGGAAGCACCTATGCCCCAGAATCGAAGCCAAAAAATAACCTTCCGCAGCCACTTGCGGAAGTTGAATGCCG
>JBBQDK010000096.1:0-11410 GCA_038319625.1 Gammaproteobacteria bacterium | reverse complement strand
TCGGCTGGGAGGGCGTCGGACTGTGCAGCTATCTCCTCATCGGCTACTGGTATCAGGATCCGGTCAACGGCCTGGCCGCCCGCAAGGCCTTCATCGTCACACGCAGTGGCGATGCCGCCATGGCGATTGGCCTGGTGCTGCTGTTCACACAGCTGGGCACGCTGGACATCCAGCCACTCATGCACGCCATCACACAACAATGGAGCGCCGGTTCCGGCATCGTCGTGGCCGCGGCGGCGTTGTTGCTTGCCGGGGCGCTGGGAAAATCCGCGCAACTCCCGCTGCAGGTCTGGCTGCCGGATGCGATGGCGGGCCCGACACCGGTCAGCGCGCTGATCCACGCCGCGACCATGGTCACCGCCGGCGTCTATCTGATCGCCCGCCTGCACGTGCTTTATGCCTTTGCCCCTCAGGTGCAAGCGGCCGTCGCCGTGATCGGCGCGCTGACGCTTGTGCTCGCGGGCTGCAGCGCCCTGGTGCAACGCGATATAAAGCGCGTTCTCGCCTATTCCACCATCAGCCAGATCGGTTACATGTTCCTGGCGCTCGGCGTCGGCGCGTGGTCGGCGGCGATTTTTCACTTCATGACCCACGCCTTCTTCAAAGCGCTGCTGTTTCTCAGCGCCGGCGTGGTGATCAACGCGCTCAATGACGAGCATGACATCTACAGGATGGGCGGCCTGCGGACACGCCTGCCGACCGCCTTTTGGACATTCGTCATCGGCGGCGCGTCGCTCGCGGCACTGCCGCTCGTCACGGCGGGTTTTTACAGCAAGGACCTGATTCTGTGGCGCTCCTGGTCCAACCCTGCAGGCAGCGCGTGGCTGTGGGCTGCGGGGCTGATCGGTGCGCTGCTCACAGCGATCTACATCGCGCGCGTGGTGTTTCTCATGTTCTTCGGCGAGGTAAAAACGGAAATCGGACCGACGCCCGGATACCGCATCAAGATCGCGTTGTGGACGCTCGCGCTGTTTGCGTTGATCGGTGGATTCGTCGGCATGCCGGACACGCTGGGCGGTTTCGCGCCGCTGCTGACCTTTCTCGATACGGTACTGCCGTCGCCGGTGACCGGCGATGTGAGTGCGGAAATCATCCTGCAGTGGCTGGCGGCGGCCACCGCGCTATTCGGCGTTTATTTCGCATTCGTGCTGTTCCTGCGCCGTTCCGTGCGCGCGCGCGGACTGACGGAGAGCCTGCCCTGGCTGCGTCGCCTGTGGCAGTCGGGTTGGGCCTTCGACTGGCTGTATCAGCGCCTGTTGGTGATGCCGTTTCTCACCTTGGCGCGTCTAGATCGAGGTGACGTCGTCGACCTCATCTATACCGGGCTCACGCGACTCACGCGCGCACTCTACCGCATCCTCTCCTGGACCCAGAACGGAAAAGTCCGCTGGTATGCGGCCAGCATGGTCGCCGGTACGGTGGTGCTGCTCGCCCTGGGGTTGTGGCGATGATCCTCGTCGGCCTGATTCTGATCCCGGCCATTGGCGGCCTACTCGCTTGGTACGCTGAACGCTGGGGTGCTGCCTGCTCGCGTTGGATCGCACTCGTCGCCATGGTGCTTGCGCTCGCACTCGGTCTGTGGATCTGGATCTCTCCGGCGGAAAGCGCGATCCACTCCAGCGCCTGGCTCGCGCAGGCGCAATGGCAATGGATTCCACGCTTCGGGATCCGCGTGCACCTCGCGATTGACGGCGTCAGTCTGATGCTGATCCTGCTCACGTGCTTCCTCGGTATCGTCTCCGTGGCAGCGTCGTGGAACGAGATCCGCGAGCATGTCGGTTTCTTCCACTTCAACCTGCTGTGGACGCTGGCTGGGTCGATCGGGGTATTCCTCGCCCTCGACCTATTTCTGTTCTTTTTCTTCTGGGAACTGATGCTGGTACCGATGTATTTTCTGATCGCGCTCTGGGGTCACGAAAACCGCGCCTACGCTTCGTTCAAGTTCTTCATCTTCACCCAGGGCAGCGGCTTGCTGATGCTGGTGTCGATACTTGCGCTGGTGTTTCTCCACTATCATGCGACCGGAATCCTGAGTTTCGATTATTTCGACCTGCTCGGTACGCCGATGGCACAATCCACCGCGCGTTGGGTCATGCTCGGTTTCTTCGTCGCCTTCGCGGTCAAGCTTCCCGCCGTGCCGTTTCACACCTGGCTGCCGGATGCCCACACCGAAGCGCCGACCGCCGGCAGCATCGTCCTCGCCGGCATCCTGCTGAAGACCGGCGCTTATGGACTGCTGCGTTTTGTCATACCGTTGTTTCCCCAGGCGGCATTCGACTTCCATCCGATCGCAATGGGCCTTGGCGTCATCGGTATCCTGTACGGGGCATTTCTCGCGTTCGCCCAACACGACCTCAAGCGCCTCATCGCTTATAGCAGTGTGAGCCATCTGGGGTTCGTGTTGCTGGGCATCTTCGCGGCCAATGAGCTGGCGTATCAGGGGGCGGTCATGCAGATGCTTGCGCACGGCATCACCACCGGAGCACTGTTTTTTCTGGTCGGGGCACTGCAGGAACGCATGCACACACGTGACCTCGAGCGCATGGGTGGACTGTGGGAGACGGTGCCGCGACTCGCCGCCATCGGCATGTTCTTTGCGATCGCGTCGCTGGGGCTGCCGGGGCTCGGCAACTTCGTCGGCGAGTTTCTCGTGCTGCTCGGCGCCTACCGGGTCAGTATTCCGCTCACGGCCATCGCGGCCGTCGGCCTGGTGACCGCTGCGATCTACTCACTTGTGCTGGTGCAGAAAGCTTTCCACGGGGTTAACCGCGAACGCTGGGTGCTCGCCGATCTGACGCCACGGGAAATGAGCACGCTCGCAGCGATGGTGGTGATCATCGTGTGGCTCGGGCTCTACCCGCAACCCGTGCTCGACACCACCGCCCCGGCCTATCGCGACGTCGCGACGCTGGCGTCACCCGTCATCGGGAAGGCACCGTGAACGGCGCCGATCTGCTGGCGCTGCTGCCGTTGATCGCCGTTGCCGCGGCAGTTGTTATCGTGATGCTTGCCGCCGCGCTGCGGGCGTCGCACCGCGCGGTCGCGTCCATTACGCTGGTAGGTTTTATCATAGCACTCGTAACGATAACGCTGGGCGCACCGCAGATTCCGCGTATGGTCAACGCGTTGTTGATCATCGACGGTTATGCGCTGTTTTACCAGGCCCTCGTCCTGGCCGCCGGCATCGCGGTGACGCTGCTTTCTTACGACTACCTGCGGTCACGGCCCGGGACCCACGCAGAGTATTATCTGCTGCTGTTGCTCGCGTCGCTCGGTGCCAGCGTACTCGTTGCCAGCCACCACTTTGCTTCATTCTTCTTCGGGATTGAGCTGCTGAGTGTGCCGCTGTTCGCGTTGATCGCTTATCGTGTCGATGACGCGCGGCCACTCGAAGGGGGGATCAAATACCTGATCCTCGCCGGTGTTTCCTCCGCCTTTCTGCTTTTCGGCATGGCGCTGGTGTACGCCGATTTCGGGACTCTGCAATTCGCGCAACTGGGCATGCGGCTCGCGGCGGCCGGAACGCCGGGCGATCCCTGGCTGATCGCCGGCGCGGTGCTGATTCTGGTCGGTATCGGGTTTAAACTCGGCGTCGTGCCTTTTCACATGTGGGCGCCGGATGTGTACCAGGCGGCGTCTGCGCCGGTCGGTGGGTTCATCGCCACCGTCTCGAAGGGCGCCGCGCTGGCCCTGCTGCTGCGTTACTTTGCAGATTCCGGCGCCGGACAGTTGGGCGCGCTCATGCCGGTGCTGAGCGTCATCGCCATTGCCTCCATGCTCGCGGGTAATCTGCTCGCACTGCTGCAAACGAACGTTAAGCGCCTGCTGGCGTATTCTTCCATCGCGCACCTCGGCTACCTGCTGGTCGCGTTTATGGCGGGCGGGGCGCTCGCTGTGGAGTCGGTGGCCTATTATCTTGTCGCCTACTTCATCACCATGCTTGGTGCCTTTGGCGCCATCACGCTCCTGTCAGCGCACGCGCACGAGCCGGATATCGAGGAGCTGGACGATTATCGCGGACTTTTCTGGCGCCGGCCCTGGCTCGCGGGAAGTTTCACCGCGATGTTGCTGTCCCTGGCTGGCATTCCTCTCACGGTCGGGTTCATTGCGAAGTTCTATGTCGTGCTGGCCGGCGTCGACAGCGCCTTATGGACGTCCGTATTCGTACTGGTGGTGAGTAGCGCCATCGGACTGTTCTATTATCTGCGCGTGATACTGATCATGTTCCAGTCATCTGAACAAAGCACGCCGCTACCAGACGAAACCTGCCAGTCTCCGGTGAGTGCGCGTCTTACACTCGCGGCGCTGACGGTACTCCTGATCTGGCTGGGCATCGATCCCGCCGCGTTGGTTCATCTTGTCCAATCGCTGGGCATTACTGGTATGCAGTGAAGGTGGCTTCTCTCGCCGCTGCCGCCGGAATAATCATTGGCGAAGCTTTAGGAAAATTTTTCGACATGGTACCGAACTTCCAGCTAAATCGTTGGCAACCACTTTTGAGTATGCCGTGGATGGTTTCGCGGGGACTGAATTCATCCCGCTGGCGGCGTTCAATCGTCAGCAACGGCGTGCGCAATTGATTGTTGATGTGATGCTTGCCGACAGGAAGAGTAACCTCGATCGAATCCATGATATTTTTCCGCTTTTCTGGACGATGCCGCCGCGTAATATCGAACATGCTGCGTCTGCAGAGGTAACCGTGAATGCCGTAAACACAATATCATTATTAATGAGTGTCGGCAATTAACGATTGTCATTACGGCAGCCTCTCTGACAAGAATGCGATGTAGCATTCCTCCAATACCTGACGCCGTCAACGCCCGGCGCCGCCGTGTTTCGGATCGGAGATATTTCATTCGATTAAACGAGACTCGATAAATGCTCCGTTAATTTGACCGGGAGCAGGTCTGACTTGTACCGCTGCTCAAAAACGGTTGAAAACTCGTCCGCACTACGTCTTCCTCATGTTGGGTAATTGCACCAATAATTCCTGACATAAATCATCAAAGGTACCTGACTATTGTTATGATTGATTGGCTATAAAGTATTACTCTTGTAAGACAATTGAGTCGTGAGATAGCACTCTTTACGAGACGCCTCACCATACGAGAGGAACTGACATGAGCACTCTTCAAAAGATCGATGAACACTTACATCCGCCTGACCTTGGTCCTTTGGCCGGTCTTATAGGCGTTTGGGAGGGAAACAGCGGCACGGACAACTCGCCGGGTATCCCCGACCGGATGATCACCGAGACCGAGAAGGGCTATCGCGAGCGCTGGGTTTTTGAATTAGTAAGCCCGCCGGTAGAAAATCATGACCAAAAGCTCCGGCAGTTGATTTGCGACACCAATGCCTGGCGAGGAACTCCTTCCACAGCCGGGAAGAATAAGGGAGAGGCCTTTCATGCGCAAAGAGGTTACTGGATTTGAGACGCCGCCACCCGGATGGTATTGAACTCGTTCGCCGTACCGCGCGGTATCGTGATCAACGCCGGCGGCACGGTGCAACCGGGTGCGACAAGTTTTGAGTTGGTGGCCGAAGTGGGATCGGAGACCTACGGCATTTGCCAGAACCCCTACTTGCTTGAGAACTTCAAGGTCGTGCGCTATGTCCTCAAGCTCAAGCTGAATGGCGATGACAGTTTCGATTACCAGCAGGACACCCAACTTCAGATCAAAGGTCGGGGACTTCTCCACCACACCGACGCCAACCACCTCAAGCGTAAATCCTGAGCATTGATGGGCAGTACGGTCGAATGATCCGCTGCCTTGAAGCCAACCAAGCCGATAGGCAGCAATACGGCATCAGCATTGCGCCGGTTTGCCTCGTTCTACCGGGAACCGTCGCGGAAGTGTGCCCACAATGACCAGCATTATGATTGCGATATGATGCTAGTGTACGCCGACTTTGGAATCCAGCATGAGCACCGGTTTTCGTGCGGGTGGTGAGCAGCGCTCATCAGACTTTTTTATTACTTGCGTGTGATTCTGACTATGTTTCAGTCATCGGACCAGAGTGTGTTGACACCGGGCGAACGATACCGGCCCCCGGCAACTGCGTGTCTTACTCTCGCGGCGTTGATGGTGCGTCTGATCAGGCTGGGCATCGATCCCGCCGCACTGGTCCATCTTGTCCATTCGCTGTGAGTTATCGGTATGCAGTGAGAGCGGCGCTGCACGCTGGTAGCGTCGGCACTATGGTTGGCGAAGGTTCACAAAGTTTTTTTCGGCACGAATTACGTCAGTGCCGCCGGCTCCGTGCGCTGCGCGATCGTCGTTTCTGCGCCACACGAATGGGCGCCACGCTGATGTCCGCCAATTGAAGGACCAGGACATCACAGGGGGCATCGTTCAGAACCGCACAGGGCGTCGAGCGCAACAGATGCAGCGCGTGCTCGTGCCCGCCGGACGCCAACACGATCAGATCCGCGCGGATGTTCCGGGCCACTTCAACGATCACGTGTGTTGCCGAACCGGTGCTCAGGCTGACCATCAGCCGCGCACGGCGCCGGCCGATCTGTCGCACCAGATGTTCGAGGCGGTTGCGCGCATCCGCCTCGAGAAATGTGGCGGAATCGACGTTTTCCGGGGGGATCGGATCGTTTGGAGCATCGACTGAAAAGTGCTCGATGACATGCAACACCGTCAGTTGCGCCCGAAACCCGCGGGTCAGCGCGGCGACACGCAGAACTGCAGCTTCTGTCATGGGTGACAGATTCGTGGCGAACAATATATGACGATACGTTTGCATCGCTGTCACCCGCGTCAGACCGTTACTTGCATTTTCAGAAACCGGTGGGGCCACACGTTTTCGTACCTGGAAACAGGTATTTCATCCCTTTTGCCTTACAACGCGGCTCCGCCGGCACTTCGTTTTCCGAAGACCCGAACGCGGGCGCTCCGCCAACACCTGACAGAATGTTCACACGGGTCCGACACGCGTCTGTCTGCTGCGCCATTTATACAAAGTTCCAAACGAGATAAACGTTTAATGCAATTCCAAGAACCCCGTTGACAACCATTCCCGCGTCAAGACAATAATCATTCAGGATTTCCACTGGCCGAATGACCATCAGTATTTATTTATGCTGCCAGATTTAATAAATTATCCAATGAAGGCACTGATCAACATAAACGAGATGCCAATAATGAACGATATATTACGCTGGGTCGGCTCAGTTTACTCTCATCTGGTAACATTAAGAAATAGGCTAATATGCTCTATAACAAATCCAAATACCGTTGGAGAAATACTCGTTCGATTCCACGCCAGTAAGGTTCGTTCTGCAGCAAAAATGACACGCGTGTCAATCAAATCTGACATGATGGTATAGGTCTGATATTAAGGTTCAGGAACGGCTCCGCGCAGCGGGAATCATCGGCATTCATAACGACGAATAAGATTTCCGCTACGCCCTACGCGGCACGCTCTTTCCGCTCCCAATGCCTTAATAAAATTGACACTGTACAGTTGGACAAATAATAATAATCGTCGGGATACTTTGATAATTCATGTCGGGAATCCTTGACCATTTTGCGTTTTATAAAAAGGCACGAATGCATGTATCTTTATATTATTTACCATGAGCAAGTGGCGTCAGCAGTCGTAGGTATCGACGGAATATTGCCCGGCGCATAACCACCAACGAAGCGTGACTATGACCGATCCGACTACGTAACTACGTCGGTCATTGACAACTTCGTACCTTAGGTGGATGCTGTACTCACATACTTCCCTTTGTACCGGCCTGCTGACAACAAGTTTTTGTCGGCGCATTATCGCGCTCACGACGGTAACGACAACCTCAACGAACATGAACATTGATTATTACCAATTCAGCTTACACACATGCCCTGATCCTGCTTTTTCCCCGAAGGGAGAAGGAACCCAACGATATGTTCCCCTACGCACTATTTAATGGCCTACTCAGTAACACCAAAAGGTGCTTGGTAAAAAAGTATGCGCTATGTGCGATAGTGCGCCGAATCTGATAGCGTCTCAGCTTATTCTATTTTAAGCATTACATAATTGGATGGCACTGGGATGATCGGAGCGACAATCCCCCCCACTCCCAGTGCCTTCTCCCACCTGGGCGGGAGAAGGCCTGGAATAGAGGGATGTGTGTCAGTCGAATTGGTAATGATCAATAATCCGGCAAAACGTTGTCAGATCATCATTCAAAGAATGATGACAGGAGATACATGATGGATCCTATCGATATAGTCTCCCATATCAGCAAGCACCCCGACGGCAATCTAACTCGCACCGCGTTGCACGCATTCACGCATGACCCCTTGGACGAACCCTGCCCCCGCGAAACCGTTCGCCGGGTGCTCCAAGATCTTTGCAAAGATTTCGACTGGAAGATTGGTTCGGTGTTTTGCCTCGACGAGCAATCGACCACGTTACGCCATATCGAAAGCTGGTACGGGTCATTCGCTGTCATGGCTCGATTCGGGATCGTCAGTGAGTGGCAGACATTCGCTCGCGGTAACGGATTTTACGGGCGAATCTGGCGCTCAGGACAGGTGGCCTGGATCGCCAACGTCTGCGAAGATACAAGCTACTTGCGTTCCAAGGCAGCGTCCGTGGCCGGGCTTCACACCGCCGTGAGGTTTCCGCTGAGGGATGCCAATCGCGTAGTGGGCGTTTTAGAACTGTACAGCGACAGAATACGGGAGGTAGACCAACACTTGCTCGAAACAATGGGCAACCTGGCGCGGGAGATCGCGTCGGTCATCGAGAGGGTGCAATCTGTCTCTCAGTTGGACGAATATCCCGACGAATTTTTAGAACCCAGGCAGGTTCACAATCCAGAAACCAATCATCATGCTCGATCCAGGCATATGTTCCAAGCGATGAACCATCGCATGAACGAAGCGCGGAAAAGCAAGCGGCGACACCTGGTGGCGGAGTTGCACGATCAGATCAGCCAGTCGCTGACGGTACTCAATCTTGCGCAAGGACGTTTATCTACTGAAAGCACTGTCGATATGGCATCGCGTCTCGAGAAATGCATCGTGCTCGTCGAGGAGATCACCGGGAATATCCGCAACCTCACACTGGAACTGCACCCCGCTGTGCTGAAAAACGACCGGTTGATCGCCGCGCTGCGCTGGAGTGCCGAGCGGTTCCAGAAACGCAGTGGGGTAGTTACGACGGTGGTTGGCGAAGAACCGACCCCGCGCCTGCCGGCGATGATTGAAATCGCGTTGTTTCGGGCGGTCCAGGAATGCCTCTTCAATCTGGTGAGACACGCTTACGCCGGCACCGCTACCATCATACTGGAAATCGTGGGCCGGCTTGCGCGCCTTACGGTAATGGACGACGGCATCGGTTTCGACGCCTGCATGATTCCACACCTTGGACAAGCGCAAGGATGGAGTACCCAGATCATGCCCGAACGCCTCACCGCGGTCGGTGGACGTCTTTATTTGGACTCCGCCATCGGTCACGGAACACGGATCGTTGCCGAAGCGGCGCATTAAATCATGCAGATCAGCATTTGTCTGGCCGATGATCACGCAATCGTGCGGGATGGCCTGCGCCACCTGCTGGAAGCCGAGCCTGACATCATCGTGATCGGCGATGCCGCCAACGGACGCGAGGCGACACGTGAGGCACAGCGCCTCAAGCCGATGGTCATGGTAATGGACATCGCCATGCCCGAACTCAACGGTATCGACGCCACGCGCGTCATTCACGAGAGCTGTCCCGACACGCGCGTATTGATCCTGTCCATGTATTACACTGCGGAACATGTTTTCCAGGCACTGCAGGCGGGCGCTCAGGGGTACCTCTTGAAGGAGTCCGCGGGCAAGGAACTGGTGAACGCGGTGCGCGCGGTGCACTCCGGGAATCACTATCTGAGTCAGAAGATCACCGGTGTGCTGATCGACGATTACATCCACAAGCGGAATACCACCAGTCCACTGGAAAGCCTGAGCCCGCGTGAACGGCAGATCCTGCAGATGGTAGCCGAAGGGAAAACCAGCAAGGCAATAGCTCAGGTCCTGTTTCTGTCGCCCAAGACCGTCGAAACCTATCGCAGCCGGATGATGCAAAAGCTCGACATCGAGGATTTCCCCAGCCTCGTCCGGTTCGCCATCCAGCACGGCCTGACACCTCTGACATGAGGCGCTCCTGCGCACTGGCACGATCCGGCTACATATCGCTCACATACGATTTGGCTTTCTCGCACGGGTCGAGCAACCCGGCGATGCGCCAGGCGCTGAGACAGCTCGGGAACAATGTGTGCGCCCAACGCCAATCACGGCCATGAACGCGGCAGACCAGATTCATCGCCGGCACCGCATTGAACTTGGTGTAGTGATCACGCAATGCATGAATTATCTGCCAATGATCCGCCGTCAGCTCGACGAGCCCATCGCGCACGGCGAGTTCGCTCGCCACCGACTCAGTCCACGCGTTCCAAGTGGTGTGCTTCATTCTGTTTGGAACTTATGCCGCAGGCTCGCAAAGCACCGAGGTTTGGAAGCACGTCCCTTCTCTCCACGGGAGAAGGACAGGATGAGGGGATCCCCCAACCCGGAAGGAGAGGGAGAAACTGCCACCGGGATACTTCATGATCTGGTGTATGGCGATTCTCGGTACTTGAGTTAAATGACCCCCGGCAACGCCGGGGACTTATTTTGCTAGCGCCTCAAAGGCGCTCATACAAATTTGCGCCGACTGAAGACGGCAAATCTGCCACTGTAACTCCCTCTCCCTCCGGGTTGGGGTGAGAGGATCAATGTCGCGCATTGATTTTAATCCCCCTCATCCTGCCCATCCTGGCCTTCTCCCGGAGGGAAGAGCGCGTAGCGCGAAGGGTGCAGGGACTTTCTTTTCGGTCGCCGGGCTATTCAAGAATTACGGAGCACATCACTAGCGCGGTGCATTTGTCTCTATCCACGCCGTGAACGCTTGCATAAACCGTTTCAGAAATTCGCGCGTATCGTCGTTGATCAGCGCGCCTTGGGCAGCGAATAACCGGTCAACGCCGCCGATATAGGCCTCCGGCTGTTGCAACGTCGGCACATTGAGAAATACCAGCGACTGACGCAGGTGATGATTCGCCCCGAACGCGCCAATGGCGCTGGGCGAGGCGCTGACCACCGCCCCGGGCTTACCGTTCCATACACTGTGGCCGGGCGGTCTGGAACCGACATCGAGCGCGTTTTTCAACGCCGCAGGCATCGAGCGATTGTACTCGGGCGTCACGAAAAGTAATGCGTCCGCGGCGCGGATACGTTCTCGGAAGGCCGTCCAGACCGCGGGGGGATTCTCATCGAGATCCTGGTTGTAGAGGGACAGCTGACCAATCTCGACGATTTCCAATCTCAATGACTCGGGTGCCAATTTCGCGAGCGTATTGGCGACCTTGCGATTGAATGAATCCCGACGC
>JBBQDK010000095.1:0-11520 GCA_038319625.1 Gammaproteobacteria bacterium | reverse complement strand
CGGTGCCGCAGTGTATCCAGCACCTGACGGCCCAGCGCATCGGCACCGACACGACTGATCAGCAGTGGTTGCAAACCGAACCCCTGCAAGTGCCAGGCGACGTTGAATGGCGCCCCACCCAGCACAGTGATACCGTCGTCGAATTCGTCGAACAGAAGTTCGCCGAATACTATCGGCCTGTCATTGATCAGTGTTGCCGTGGAACTCATGCGACACTCCTCTGCAAAGAATGGCGGAGGGCAAGCACCAACAAGCGCCTCTCACACCTGTCCTCCGCAAGCATTGCAGAACACCTTGCCGTAACATCGCTTGCAGTTGCCATTCGGCGCGAGAGAATGAGGTTGTCGATCTCAATGCGGCCGACAGCGGCTCTCCATTTCTATAGGCAACTTCACGGCGCAGCGACGTTATTTTGCCGGTATTCTTTATGGCACAGAATACGTGAAAGATGATACCACAAATACACATGCGTTATGCAGTGCGCGCAGCCTGCGCCGTGCAATGCTCTGGAATTTCCTGGCGCTCCACACCGAGGAGCTTTGTCCAGCGAAATAACGATACAATCAATCTGGCATCCGTTCCAGCCCGGATCAAAGCTGGGATTGACGAAACCGCATGACAAGGATGTTCTGTACTGTTTCCTTGCCAGGAAAGTAATCGATACGCTAGAACTGCCGCTCATCGAAGGACCTGGTTGTTGCGCAGAAACGATCAGGTGCTGCGCCAGGTCGCCGCCGTCACCGAACAGTACGAAGCGGATATTTAAATTGTGGATATGGGATTCTCGCATGCTTCACTCCCTGAACTGAATCGTTGCCTGCGAATGCCATATGCAACTACAGAAAGTAGATCGACTGCGGCGCGAGGGTTTCTCAACGTGCACAAATTGTGCGCGGGTCCACGTAATTCAGGATGGATCAGGCAGAATTCATCAGACGATGACATTGCGGTGAGATCAGGCGCACCCCTTGTCCGGCATCAGACGACGGCGCACGCCTCGCATGCCCCTGTAAACCTCATCGCCCTTTGAAAATCGAGCCGAGTATGCCACGGACAATCTGCCGGCCGACCGAACTGCCGATGCTGCGCGCCACGCTCTTGGCCATGGCTTCGACGATGCCCTGCCGGTTGCTTGTGCGTGGCGCCGTGGTCCTGGCCTGCGCCTCGGCCACAGCGGCAACATCCGCAACCGCTTCCTTAGTTCGCGCCTGCAAACGCTCGTAGGCGGAGTCGCGATCGATCATCGTGTCGTACTTACCGCGCACCGGACTGTTGTTCATCACCGCCGCGCGTTCGGCCGACGTCACCGGACCCAAGCGGGCAGACGGCGGACGAATCAGAGCACGCTGTACTACGCTCGGCGTACCTTTCGCATCGAGCAGCGACACCAGCGCTTCGCCGACAGCCAATTCGGTGATCGTCTGTTCCACATCAAGCTTGGTATTCGTGCGCAGGGTCTGTGCGGCGGCGCGCACTGCTTTCTGATCTTTTGGCGTGAAGGCGCGCAAGGCGTGCTGCACGCGGTTGCCGAGCTGGCCGAGGATATTTTCCGGGATATCCAGCGGGTTTTGTGTAACGAAGTAGATGCCCACACCTTTGGAGCGGATCAGGCGTACCACCTGCTCGACCTTCTCGATCAGGGCCTTGGGGGCATCGTCGAACAGCAGGTGTGCTTCGTCGAAAAAGAATACCAGCTTGGGTTTATCGATGTCGCCCACCTCGGGCAGATGCTCGAACAACTCCGAGAGCAACCAAAGCAGGAAGGTCGCGTAGAGTTTCGGGCTTTGCATGAGACGGTCGGCGGCCAACACGCTGACCGCGCCGTTGCCGGAAAAATCAGTACGCATCAGATCGGCGAGTTCCAGTGCCGGTTCGCCGAAGAGACTGTCACCGCCCTGCTGCTCGATACCGAGCAGGCCGCGTTGAATGGCGCCGATCGTGGCGCCACTCATATTGCCGTATTCGCCCGACAACGTCTTGGCATTTTCGCTGAGATAGTTCAACAAGGCGCGCAGATCTTTCAGATCCAGCAGTAGCAGCCCCTGATCATCTGCAATTTTAAAGGCCGCAGTGAGTACGCCGGTTTGCGTATTGTTGAGATCGAGCAGTCGCGCCAGTAACAATGGTCCCATGTCAGAAACCGTGGCACGGACCAGATGGCCCTGGGTGCCGTAGAGGTCCCAGAACACCGTCGGAAAGGCGCATGGCACATAATCGACCAGCCCCATGCCGTGCGCGCGCTCGACGAATTTCGGCTTGACCTCGCCGAGCTGACTGATGCCGGCGAGATCACCCTTCACATCGGCCATGAACACCGGCACGCCGAGGCGGGAGAATCCTTCCGCGAGAATCTGCAGAGTGACGGTCTTGCCGGTGCCGGTGGCGCCGGCGATCAGGCCATGACGATTGGCGAGCGCGAGCAATAATTCGAGATCGGATTCACCTCGTCCGACAAAGATGCCCGTCTGTTGAGTGTTCATTCTTTCTCCCAAAGCATCGGTCAATGATCTGGCTATCGCGCCGCCCATCTTGCCATAACCGTCGAACAGTACACAGTCGCCAACGTGAATAATTGTCGTGTAAGAATGTTCAATCCGGGCTGTGTGTGCCGCATTGCCAACACTGCCCGAACTGCCGCTCGATCCGCTCGCCACAGTTCGGGCAGGTCCAGTCGCGCAACTCGCTCGACGGCGGTGCCAGCGCTGCTGCGATCAAACGCAGCGATTCCTCATAGCGCGATACTTCAGTAATCCACAGCTCCGGCCAGCATTCGTTGAGTGGTAGGCCGCCGGCGGCACCGGCGAGAAACTGATTCCTGATGATGCTTTCGATGCCGGCGGCTGCGAGCACCTGTTGGAGATAACCGATGGTCATGACGTCATTCGCACTATAGACACGTTGCATAAACTTACCCCCTGCGGCCGTGAATGCGCGGTGTCGCCATCAGTCTCGTGCCACTTGTCGGCTGTGCACAGTTATTGTTAAAGCAACAGGAATGGATCGTCGTCGCCAGTCCGGCCGATAATAAAGTCTATCCTCAGCGGGGACGGGCGCGCCCGTCATCACAAACAGCCTCGCTCAATTGAGAACCCTGTAACCCCGATTGCGCAGACAGTTCTTCACCACCCGCTGCCGCTCCTGGTGTGTCGAGCCCGCGCCGCCGACGCCCCCGGTCACCGCGCCGACACCGGCTGTCCGCGCTACCGTCGATCTGTTGCCGACAATCGCTCCGATCACACCGCCTACAACCGCTCCACCAACCGCGCCACCGGCCACCTTCTGATCCACCTGCTGAGAGATCCGCTGACATTCCGCAAGGTCGCGCTGGTAGCTGCTCATATCAACCCCCTCCGAATCGATGATGACACCGGAACGGTTGCGCGTCGCGCAACCGACGGATAGGGTAATGACTGCGATCAATGCAAGCTTGAGAAATATTTTCATAATTACCTCACGGACCCGTGACTCAACTGGCAGGGCAACTCTGATTGTTCGCCGTTATAGAATCAATGTATGACAGAGCCCTGGGAAATTACAAGTCGCCCTCTCGGCACTACCGACGGGGCATGCCCGTGTGCTCTACAGTACTGCGCGGTAGACTTTCAGAAAGCGGGCATTCTCGGCAATTCCAAAATCGCCGGGGCCATACTGCAACAACCAATCCCCGGCTATGCCGCGTAGCAGGTCGCCGCCATCGCAGCGCGCGACACTGAATGCCGTGCTCATCTGCTTTGCCAATACCGGCAGGGGTCTATTGCGATAATTTCCGTCAGCGCCGTGTTTCAGCGGGACGATGGCTTCATACTTGGCATCGAAACGGTCACGGCTGACGCACCAGCGATCGCCTGTCGTGCCTGTGATCAGGGCATCACCTGCCTGATACCTGTTCGGCCCTTCGCGGCTGATCAGTTCACCGGCACTGGCGGCAAATACCACCTGCACCTGTTCTCCTTTCAAATAGCCGGCGGCCTCTGCGTCGCAACGAAGATCGATATTTTTCAGTTCAGACATGCGCACACCCGGTCAGGTGGGTTTGAAGAAGGGAATCGCATGGCTGACGTCGAGAATCCGCCACGCGTCGATAGCGAGTGGCGGACCACCTCTTCCGGTAGAAGAGGGTGGGACAAAGAATTTTACCGGGGTGCAGCGCCGCTAACGCCGTACTGCGGCAGGTTGGCGCAAGGCCTTGGGTTTGGCGCCCGAGAGGAAGGCCTCGAGTGTAACGGTCGGTACGCGATCATCGTCGACCATCGGATACATCGTGCAGTTTTCGCAGGCTTTGAGTTGTGCCTGGGAACCCGCCGGCGCCTTGCCGATCGGGCGACTGCGCAACACACGACAGTTATCGGTACGCATGTAGGCCTTCTGGGGTATGCAATAGAACATACGGTTGGTTTCCATGCTGTTTCACTCTCCCGAGATGTGTGTCGACTTGCGCTGCCGTCTGGCAGACCAGACTTGGCAATGCCTCACTGGTCCGTGTTGGCGCGGCTGGACCGCAAACTACGCCTTCACGAGCTTTCGGCTGTCGCACGCCAATGGCTGGGTTGAAATAAGGACGCCGGATGAGCGTCAGTGCAGTGCTGTCAGAAACATCCACCAGGATGCCATCTGAGATGGGTATTAGCTTAACATTTTGCAGCACTCACGCCAATCGACATGACCCTGCGGCAAGCCGAAAATTAGCGTTTTCTCCTGAACGGAGTCATAACTTATTGATCTTTGGATGAGCCTATTACCAGCACTTTGAGAAAGACCCTCCCGCATAACACGGTAAATAGGGAAGAAAACTGTATTTTTCACGAATATGACTCGCGCTGCGGAGATAGAGCTATTTCCTGCCGCTTCCCTCAAGCCTTGAAACTCCGGATACAGGCATGCTCGGTCATGGCGGCCGTGCCTCATCCACACGCAGCCATGCACTGATAATGCACATACATCAGTTATCAAGCGTGTCCTTTACCATCGAACCGGTCAGCTATCCGGATTGGATATAACTTTCAATACCTCATAAGCCGCTTCGAGCGCGCCCTCGAGATAGCCACCGTTCTGTTCCGCAACCTCTGAGCCGGCGAGCAGAATTTTGCCATCCCAGAGACCACGATCCGATTCACGCAGGCCATAGTCGGGATGATGCAGTGAGGACACGCCGTCCGATTCGGTTGCTGTAAACCGATCATCACTCCAGTCTTTCATCAGCAGCTCAATCGGCGACGCGGCAGGTTCGCCGAACAGTCGCTCCAACTGCGCCAGGCTACGCCTGGAAAACTCCGCCACACCGAGTTGCCGGCGCATATCGGCAGCTATTCCCGCAAATCCGAACAAGGCATACGGACCGCCGGAGGCCGGTGAGGCATCATGGATTTCCGACAAGGGCCCGCGCCTGCTGAACACTTCACCGGACAGACCCTGTTCCCGCCAGAATGGCTTGGTATAAAGAGCAATGACTTTCGCATGACCCGCCATCCAGGTGGGCGTGTCGAGCCATCGGCGGCGCAAGTCTTCAGGCAACGCGGGAATGAATTCCATTGTTGCCATCAAGCGCGGCGGCAATGCCAGCACCACACGACCTGCCCGAATCGATTGCCGTCTTCCCTGTGCATTCATCATGTCAACACTGACGCCTGCAGCCTGATTGCTGACGCGAACGGCCTTCTCTCCCAGCAACATTAACTCCGGTGCCATGGATTCTGCGAGCCTCTCGACAAGAGTTATCGCACCACAAGTCACGCGAAAGGATTGCGAGTGTGCCGATGGGTTGCTATAGCGCTGCGGCAATACCGTGTCGGCATCTTCATACAGCAAGGCACCATGGGTATATTGTGGAAAGGCGGGTATGTCAAGCTCGTTGAGTAGACGATTAATCAACGGCTGCAATTGTGGCCAGACCCAAGCCGGGCCGAGATCGAAACGTGCAACATTCTCGTCGTTGGATTGTTGCGCTGGCCCTTGCGACAACACCCGGCCGCCGAGTCGGTCACGCGCTTCAATTAGCAGGCAATCATGTTTTTTCTGTGCCAAGGCGCGGGCAAGATATACCCCACTCAATCCGCCCCCGATGATCAGTGTCCCAGTCTGCATTCACATGATTCACAAGGTAACAGCGCACACATCCGAACGTTCCATAACTGACAGCGTGATGTCATCACCGCCGTTACGCATCGGGTGGGGCACCTGGCGGGTGTACTATTTTTCAACGTCCGGCTCGAAAAACAGCCAGCGCACTTGTGGAAAAGCCACACGCAAGGCACGTTCGCAACGATTGATCGCATCGACCAGGGCCGGCACTGACGTGCTTTCCGTCATCCGCGCCTTGACGGCGACAACCACATCGACGCCATTCTGCAGCGTGATCAGGTTCAGTACCTCGGTGATCTCCTCGCGTTCCATCAGGAAACGGCGCACGGCTTCCTGCAACGCGGGCTCGGCGCTCTGCCCGACCAGCAGTGCCTTGACTTCAATGCCGACGAAAACCGCGACAATCAGCAGCAGCACACCGATCGCAAGACTGCCCAGCGAGTCGTAAAATGAATTACCCGTCAGTATCGAAGCTGTCACGGCGAGCAATGCCAGGCCCAGACCCAGGGTCGCTGCAAGATCCTCGCCGAGCACCACCAGTAACTCGCTGCGTCGGGTCTCGCGAAACCAGCGCCACAACGACTGCGTACCACGCAGCGCATTGACATGACTCAGCGCCTTCCACAATGACACCGATTCGGCGGCAAGACTGAGCACCAATACGACGATCGCGATCCATGGCTTGTCGAGCGGCTGGTTGCTGCCCAACTTGTGCATGCCCTCGTAGATCGAAAACATGCCGCCCATGCTGAACAGCATCAAGGCAACTATGAACGACCAGAAATAAATCGCACGACCATGACCCAGCGGATACTCGGCGTCCGGCGGCTGCGCCGACCTGTTCAGACCGAGCAGCAGCAGGCCCTGATTACCGCAATCCGCGACCGAGTGCACAGCCTCGGCGACCATCGCGCTTGAGCCGGTTACCCATGCCGCAATGCCCTTGGCTACCGCAATGAGCGCATTGGCACCCAGGGCGAAAAGAATTGTCGTCGTTGAATTATCGTGTTCGGCCATTGATGCTCACATCACGAGTTACTCTTGGCCGCCAGTAAAACGACCTTCGGGAACACACTCCAGTCATGATGGCTTACCTGCCGTTGCTGTCGATCGTACCTGCAGCCATACAAAGTTCCGCCAATTTCCTTTACCCATGCTCACACATGCGGACGAGAGTACAGGGGGAGAAGGGACATACTAGAATGCGTGACCGGGAAAAGATTCATTGACTCAATTGGTAAGAACCCGCGCGCAACGAACACCCAACAGCAGGCTCTTGTTCACAGCACCCTGAAAACTGCCCCCGCCAGTGGCGAAGTATTGAGAAAACCCAAGGATACTGGGATTTATCGAAGCTTCAGTTGAGCTCCAGTAATTGCCTGCGAGTCCACCTATGTTTGCGTTATCCACCAACTTGGTTTGTATATTCTGCATCGCAGGGCTGCCTGCATTCCCACAGCCGGTGCCCGTGGCGCCAGTGTCAAAGCCCATTTCACAAATAGCGGGCAAATACCAGTCCGAAACACTCCCCTGAACAGACGCACGACAAAGGCCGGCAGCATAGTTCGACAGACTCACAGCGGGGGGTATTTGCGAAAAATAATTGACAATCTCCTGCGTATTACAGGTGCCATCTGATTTTCCGGTACAAGCAGCGGGTGGATTGATTGAGGTTTCATAGATCCCGAGGATATTGCCAAAGTGGCCGGTGCCACTACTCCATTCAATTCCGCTGCCAGGGGCAATCTCGTCTACAAGAGCCGCAACCTTCCCGCCAATACTGCCGGTATCGGGCGTGGTATCGTCGATAGCAAATACATAGCCGGACTGATACACACTGCCAAAACCCAGAATATTTATCGATGGGTTCAACGTATTTGTATTGGTCCCGGCTATGGTTAGGACAATGGGGCTTGGGTTCGTATCGCCGGCGGTTGCACTCGGGGTCGCTCCCGGCGTAACGACAAGCTCACAAGAGCTGCCGGCGGCCAAGTTGCCGCAACTCGACGTTCGGCTGGTTCCGGCGGGCAAAGCAGGCGACAGCGTATACCCGACGGATGTCGCGGTGACGCTTCCCGTATTAGTCACGGTTATCTTGCGTGGCACTCCGGACACGGCAAGTGCCAGTGAGGAGACACTGGCGGAGAGCGTAGTGGTTGCCGTGCCTGTGGCAATCGAACTCGATCCACCGCCACACGCTGTCATCAGTAAAATGATGCCCAGATTCAGAAACCCGCATGTGAATCTACTGCCTCTGCGCATCCACATAATCTATTCCTTTTGTTAAGGCCAAAATCTTGGCCGTTTACCGGCACACAACTGCTGATTCCAAAAACGTTGGCGAAGCGAATTAAAAACTGTCGGTCGCAACACCTAATGTTGGTCGTAGTAAAACTGTATCGAAAGCCGATTATATATTACTCGGCCTGTTGTGAAGGGAATAGTGTTTGGTGATACTGAAGTCGTTAAAGTAGTTCGCGAAGAATCAACCTTTCAGCGCTATATTCATAATTATTGCCGATACCCGATTAGCTCTGCTCGTTGATGAACAAAGCCGAATCAATACAGAACTGCAAAAACTGCCCTCGGCCGGAAGATAGAATTAGCGTACAGTAATAGGGTCTTCGCCATTCTCGAATATATTTATCGATCCGCTCCGCCGTGCGCGGCCCAGGTGTAGTAGCTACCTGATTTCGCCGTACCCTCCCGGTAGCCGTCGTTGAATCGGCGGCGGTCTTCCCTACTCCTGTGCCATAGTCGCGCTGACTCGACGCTGCTGTTGTGCCGAGTGATACGAGAACAATGCCAGCGCGATGCCGATCAGCATCATGCCGGCGGTTTCGAGCGCGTCCGGATTCTCACCGAGCTGCAGCCGGGCGGCGATCACGCCCAGCACCGGCGTCGCCAGCGTGCCGATGCTCGCCAGCCCGGCCGACAACCGGTTCAGCACGTACAGCCACAGCAGCCAAGCCAGGGCATTGGCCGGGATGACGTTGTAAATGAGCGCGACGATGAATGACGCGGTCCAATGAATCGGCCGGCCGGGCACGGACAGGGCCAGGAGCACGAGCGGAATGGCGCCGAACAGCATCTGCCAGGCGGTGACCGACAACAGCGTTTCCGGGTCGCGGATGCGCATTTTTTTGGCCACAATCACGCTCGCGGCCCAGGCCATGCCCGCGGTCACGGCCAGCACCTTGCTCAACAGTTCGCCGTGCAGCCGCCACGGTTCAATGATCGAAACCAGCCCACCGAAGGCCAGCGCCACCGCGAGCCATTGCCATCCACGGATGCGCTCTCCCAGGAGCGGCCAGGCGAACACCAGTACCCAGAACGGCATGGTGTAGACCAGCACCGCGGTGCGGCCGGCACCGCCGAGATCCACGGCCCACACGCTCAAGCCGATGAAGGCGCTCGTCTGCAACAACCCCAGGAGCGCGACGCCGGGAATATTTTTGGGAGCGAGCGGTGCGCGCCGCCAGAACAGAACCGCGAACAGGCAGAGCGCGCCCAGCGCGGTGCGCAACGCGGCGAAATCGAAGACACCGGCGTCGCGCAGGGCCACCTTCATCACCACCCAGTTGTAGCCCCAGATGACGGACAGCAGCAGCAACGCCCACCAGGCGCGCCGCGAGGATGGGGCCGGCGCTGGCGGGTGCGTTGTCTGGCTCATCGTGCCGGATCGTCAATCCGCTCCGGGCGGGCTTTCCACAACGCCGCCCGGACGCTGTTGCTCCGTCTCGATCGATGGCAGGAATCCGGCTAGCAGCCCGATGACCGGGAGGAAGGAACAGACGTGATAGACGAAGCCGATGCTGGTTGCGTCGGCGAGCTGACCGAGCACCGCCGCGCCGATGCCGCCCAGGCCGAAGGCGAAGCCGAAGAACAGGCCGGCGACGGCGCCGATCCGCGACGGCATCAGCTCCTGCGCGTACACCACGATCGCCGGGAATGCGGAGGCGAGAATGATACCGATCGGCACGCTCAGCACCCCGGTCCAGTACAGGTTGGCGTACGGCAGCAACAGCGTGAACGGCAGTACTCCGAGAATCGAGGCCCAGATCACCGCCTTGCGGCCGACGCGGTCACCGATCGGGCCGCCGGCGATGGTGCCGACGGCAACTGCGGCGAGAAACACAAACAGATGAATCTGTGCGCTCTGCACCGACACGTGGAAGCGGTCCATCAGGTAAAACGTGTAGTAGCTGGTCATGCTGGCCATGTAAAAGAACTTCGAGAAAATCAGTGCGACCAGCACGGCGATGGCCAGCCGCACCCTGGCGCGTGGCAGTGGGATGTGCGCCGCGACCCGGCGTGCGTGCGAGCCAACGCGCGCCAGCCCGTACGCTTTGTACCAGTGTCCGACATTGATCAGCAGGAAAATGCCCAGCAGGGCGGCCAGCGAAAACCAGGCGACACTCGACTGTCCGTAGCGCAGCACGACGAATGCCGCCAGCAGCGGACCGATGGCGGAGCCGGCATTGCCGCCCACCTGAAACAATGACTGCGCCAGTCCGTGCCGCCCGCCCGAGGCCATGCGTGCGACGCGCGACGACTCCGGGTGAAACACCGATGACCCGGTGCCGACCAGCGCCGCGGCCAGCAGCAGGACCCCGTAATTGTGTGCGTAGGCCAGCAGCACCAACCCGGACAAAGTGAAGCCCATGCCGACGGCGAGCGAATACGGCTTGGGCTTGCGGTCGATATAGAGGCCTATCAGCGGTTGCAGCAGCGAGGCAGTGAATTGGAAGGTGAAGGTCAGCGCGCCGATCTGGCCGAAGTCGAGACTGTAATTGTGCTTCAGTATCGGATAGATCGCCGGCAGCAGCGACTGCATCATGTCGTTCAACAGATGACAGACGCTAATGGTCGCGAGAACGGTAAAAGCCGTTTTCCCGGCGGCGTCTGCGTCGGGATGGGTGGTGCTGATGGTGCTCATGTGGATGGCAGCGACTGTGGGAAGTATCCAGAATAGCAAAAACCGGTGGTCCCGCCTATGTTGGGCGCGGCGCAGGCCCGATTAAGCCGCCTGTCGAGCGCCGTATAACAGGCACGCACACAGCCATGCCGGTTTGGCACTTACTATTCAACTCAGAATCGCGCCAGTATTCAATACCACATCTTTTCTAAATAATGGTATTCATGGCTTGGTTCCCCAGGTACGGCGATTGATGGCGTAATCACCGAGCTTGCCGATGAACGGAATCATCAGCATCCCGGGCAGTTGTTCACACAGCTTTGTGGACCGAAAGGTATTGATGCCGATCTGCATCGCTTCATGCCCTGCCCGTGGCTGGGCTTTATAGGTGCCAAACAAGCGGTCCCACCAGGGCAGATTGAAACCAAAATTGCTATTGGTCTCGTCGTCCTCCACAGAATGGTGCACGCGGTGCATGTCGGGTGTGACCACGAACCAACGCAACACGACGTCCAGGGCAGCGG
>JBBQDK010000094.1:0-11538 GCA_038319625.1 Gammaproteobacteria bacterium | reverse complement strand
GCAAGTTCGACATACCGGCGAATTACGGAATTGGTTTGGCGCTGAAGCCCAGTGACCAGTGGACACTTGCATTTGATGCCGAGCGTATTCTGTACGGGGACGTCAAGGCGATTGCGAACCCGGGTCCGACGGGCGATGAGTTCCTTGCCGCTTTCGCCTCTTCACTGAGTGGTGGCACTGCCGGAGGTGTAAGTCATCCCCTTGGTACGGATGGTGGATATGGTTTCGGTTGGGAGAATCAGACTATTTATAAACTGGGTGTTGCATATAAGTATGATGATCAGTGGACGATGCGTGCCGGTTTCAATTATGGTAAGAGCCCGATCAAGGATTCACAAAACCTGTTCAATATTATCGCACCCGGTGTGGTTGAAAAGCATGCAACATTGGGTTTCACCTATAGCCCGACCAAGTCGAATGAAATCAGTGTAGGTTATATGCATGCATTCAGGAAAGATCAAAGCTATACATACACCAATCCTGGTTCGGCGGGAGCCTTTGGCCCTCAATCCTATCAGGCCAACATTGGCATGTCCCAGAATTCTCTCGAAGTCAGCTACGGGGTCAAGTTCTAAGACATGAGTTGGCAATGCCCTTGCCATATGTAATTTGAGTCGGTATCAAAAGGGCCATGGCGACATGGCCCTTTTTTCTGTAAATCGGAGCGGATTTGGTGGATACTGCCAAGGCGCGCAGGTTTCAAAATAACGATGGAGGATACGACGTGAATTTGATTAGAACATTGAAAACAGCATTCGCTGCCGGATTCGTGGTTCTCGCGATGAGCATTGGCAGCGCCCGGGCCGATGACCTGATGAAGCCGTTTACCCTGGCCTTCACCAGCACGGGTGACATGAAGGAAAAGATCGCGGTCGTGAAGGGTGCTTTGCAGGCCAAGGGTTTCGAGGTGGTCGGCGAGTACGAACCGTATGACAATGCGCATGTCATCGTCGTCACCAGCGACGAACTGAAAAAAGCTGCCAAGGAAAATGATATGGGCGGTTTCGCCGCGGGCGAACGCGTGGCCGTTACCAAGGTTGGCGACCAGATCCAGGTTACCTACGTCAATCCGATGTACATGGCCAATGCCTACCGCATGAAAACCAACCTGTCCAATGTTGCGGCCAAACTCCAGTCGGCCATCGGCAGGGTCGAGGATTTCGGTGCGGAGGGTTTGACGGTACACAAACTGCGTAGATACCACTACACCTTCGGTATGGAGTATTTCAAGGACGTTTATAAACTGGCTAGTTACGACAGCTATCAGGATGCCGTCAAGGCTGTCGAAGCGAATCTGGCATCCAACAAGCATGGCATTGGCGAAGTGTATCGCATCGATGTCCCCGGCAAGGAAGAAACAGTCTTCGGTATTTCCATGAAGGGTGTGACGCCGGAAGACAAATACTACGACGATAAATACCAGATGAGCGTCGTTGACTTTGCCCCGATCCGCTCCACGGCGTACCTGCCTTACGAGGTGATGGTAGAAGGCAATAAAGTGATCGCCATGCACATGCGCTTTCGCATGGCTGTCTACTTCCCGGATCTGAAGATGATGGGCGCCTCGAGCTTTATGACCCTCATGCCCAGCCCAGGTGCGATTGAAACTGTTTTGAGCGACACGATGAACGGCAAGTAGTCGCCAGCTCGTCTCCTCCACTGAAACCCCGCTTCGGCGGGGTTTTTTTGTTTTCCTGTCATGTCCTCACCGGAGCTGCCGCTAACATCGGGGTGGGCGATTGTATCCGGGCTGATATCAGCAACCGATTGGCACTCATATTGCTGTACCCATCTTGGGAGTCGGAAAACCGGCGGCCTGCCCGTGACAGCGTGGGCGGGACAGTGAATCCCGGTCTGTCTTGACGATGCCCGCTGTCGGGGCTTGACGGCACGGCAAAGTTCGATCTGATAGCGATGTGAGGAAGGCGATGAAACCAAGTATTTTACGCACCCTGTTATTTTCCTTTCTGGGTTTCGGTCTGTTCATGGGGGTGTGCG
Organism: Gammaproteobacteria bacterium; assembly: GCA_038319625.1. GTDB lineage: Bacteria > Pseudomonadota > Gammaproteobacteria > JBBQDK01 > JBBQDK01 > JBBQDK01. The sequence continues at coordinate 9,540 of JBBQDK010000094.1, read as the reverse complement.
TAAGCCTGTTCGGACGCCTCCTGACCACGGCCTTCCCGGATTCCCATTTTATGCAACTGGTGGCGTATCTGGGTGCCGGCCTGATAACCGGTGGTGTGAACTACTGGTTGGTGAACAAAATTTTGCTGCAGAAACTGCGTCGCATTTCAGAGGTGGCCAATGCAGTCAGCAAGGGTGACATCAGCAATCATTGCGACATGGAAAGCAATGACCTGATCGGCGACATCGTCAGGAGCTTCAACGAAATGGCGCAGAATCTGCGCGGCATGATCGGCGAGATCACAGGCTCCACGGCGCAGTTGGCCTCTGCCGCTGAGGAATTGACCACCATCACCGAGAATACCAGCCACGGAATCCGCCAACAGCAGGCCGAGATCGATCAGGTCGCGACCGCGGTCAATGAAATGGTAGCGACGGTACAGGAAGTTGCGCGCAATGCCGAGCAGGCGGCGCATGCTGCGCAGAACGCCGACCGGAGTGCCAAGAGCGGCGCACTGGTCGCCACTGAGGCCATGGGCGGTATCGATGCGCTGGTCAACGAGGTGGAGAAGTCCGCCGCCGTTATCCATGAACTCGAGGCGGAGAGCGAGAATATCGGTATGGTGCTGGACGTCATCAAGGGCATTGCTGAGCAGACCAACCTGCTGGCGCTGAATGCGGCTATTGAGGCGGCACGCGCCGGCGAGCAGGGCCGCGGTTTCGCGGTGGTGGCCGACGAGGTGCGCACCCTGGCCTCGCGCACCCAGAAGTCCACTCAGGAAATCCATACCATGATCGAACGGCTGCAGTCCGGCGCCAGCAACGCCGTGAAGGTCATGGAATCGGCGCGCTCCCAGGGCAAGAAGGGCGTGGATCAGGTCGAGAAGGCCGCCGAATCGCTGGCCGAGATCGCCGGGGCGGTCGCCACCATCAACGACATGAATACCCAGATCGCCAGTGCCGCCGAGGAACAGAGCGCCGTGGCCGAGGAGATCAATCGCAACGTCGTTAACATCAGTCAGGCCGCAGTGCAAAGCGCCAGCGGTTCGGCGCAAACCGCATCGTCCAGCGAGGATCTGGCGCGCTTGGCCGGACAATTGCAAAGTCTGGTGGGGCGCTTCAAGATGTAGTGCAAAATTGTCCGGAATGCACCGGGCAAGCCCGGACGAAAAAGGCGGCCCCAGGGCCGCCTTTTTCATTTGACGACGTGTATTTTCATCAACCTGCAGGTCGCGAACGGTGTGAACTTCGAAGTGGCCGTGATCTGCTCCGGCGCCGTGCGTGCCAAGCCCATCCTCGCACCGGTCTGACGCTGGCGGCTTCGCGCATGGCCACGAATACTTGTATGCGTATCAGGGTATCCATAGCGCATCGATTGTCAAAATGGTATTCAGTAGATTCCGATATGCTATGTTTATATATTCATTCATGGCCAACACAGTGACAGTCATGCTTGGGGTGTTGTCCATGCCAGCCCACTGCTGATTTCATCCACAACCATTCTATGGAGAACCATCATGCTGAAGCACAAGGTCCTTGCCTTGCTTTTCGCCGCTAGCCTGCCGCTGGCAGCCCACGCCGCTGATTCCTACACCGCAGATCCGTTGCATACCTTTGCGCTGTTCGGTGTCAGCCACCTTGGCTTTTCCACCATGCACGGTCGCTTTGGCATAAGCAGCGGCAAGGTCACCCTGGATCGTGCGGCCAGGAACGGCACGGTGAATATCATCATTGACGCGACTTCGGTTAACACCGGTTATGACAAGCGCGATGAGCATCTGAAGTCACCGGACTTTTTCAACGTAGCTGAATTTCCCACCATCACCTACAAGTCGGACAGTATTCGATTCCGGGGCGATACACCGGTAAACGTGCCGGGCAAACTGACGCTACTCGGTGTGACCAAACCGGTAACACTCACCATCAATGCTTTCAAGTGCGGCACGAATCCAATGAATAAGAAGGAAGAGTGCGGCGCGGCGGCCACTGCGCAGATCAAACGATCGGACTTCGGCATGAAGGCCTTTCTGCCCGGCATCGGCGACGACATCAAGATGGAGTTCGAAATCGAAGCGTACAAGGATTGATAGTTTGTCGATCGGGTGCTGCATGGGTGGTGGATGCTGTGGTATTCAGGTCGGGAAATATCCCACCCTCTCCCCGACCCTCTCCCGCCCGGGCGGGAGAGGAAGCGTGTCCGCAGACCTGGAGAGTGTCAGGGAGTTGCATTCGCTGTTTGTGTGACGAGGTAATCGCAGGCTGATAAATCCTCGTGTGATTTTCATCGCAGCGCTTCAATCCGGTAACAACGTACAGGAGAAACAGCGTGCAGGAACTGCTTTATCATCCCGCGGTACAAGGTGGCGTGGCGCCATTCGTGATTGCCTTGATCACGGCGTTGCTGTTACAGCGCGTACGCTTGAGCGGCATGGCTGTTGTCGCCGGGTTTGCCGTTACCGTGTATATGGTCAGTGGATTCGCCATTGACCCGTTGACCACGACACGCAAACTCGTCTGGCTCGGCCTCGCCTCCGGACTGCTGGCGCTGCCGTTAATACCAGCCAGTCGCCTCCTGTGGCGACCGGTCATCGCCATGTTCGCAGCGGCGGCTGCAGTGTGGATGAGTGTGCGCATCCTGCAGCATCACACCACTGTCGACGCGTTGCTGTGGGGAGCGGGCGGCGCGTTGTATGTCGGTTGGCTGGTTTACTGGATGGACGAGCTGCGCACCTCTCCTGTACGTGCCGGCAGCACCGGCCTGGCACTTGGCCTGGGGACCGGTGCAGCGGCACTGATCGGTGCCTCCACGTTGTTGGGACAATACGGTTTGTCACTGGGGGCAGCGGCAGCGGCTTACTTGCTGATCCTGGTGGCAGGCAACAGCCAGTTGTCGTGCGGCCGCAGCTTTACCTTGCCGCTCGCATTCATCGCCGGACTGATCGGTTATCTCGCCGTGCTGACAGCGCAATTGCCCTGGTATGCCTTACCGGTGCTGGCTGCGGTCCCGCTGGTCGGCAAGATGCCGGTATCGGCAAGATTGCCACTCTTGTTGCAAGCCGCGCTGCTGTCTGTCGTTACGTTGGCCTGTGCGGCTATCGCTGTGTATCTCAGTTGGCGCATCAATGGCATGCCACCGCTGTAAACGTATCAAGCGCAGCTAGCATAATAAGTCCCCTCTCCCCAGTCCTCTCCCTGAGTGAAACAGAGTGAGAGGAATTCGTCAGATTCATTGAAGCGGGTAGTGCGGGTATTTCAGTGGGAGATGTTGATGGTAGAAGGGGCCTTTCAAGGTATCGAGTTGTTGCCTGACGCAACACCGACCCGGCAGTTGTTTGTCTTGCTCCACGGGTTGGGCGCGAGTGCCGCCGCTCTGTTGCCCTTGGCCGGGAAATTGCGCACGGTCTTTCCCGATGCGGCGTATGTGATTCCTGACGCACCGTCTCAATGCACTGACGGTGGCGCTGGCCGCCAGTGGTTCTCGATCAACGGAATGACCGACGAGAATCGGTCGGCACGTGTCGCCGCAGCGCTGCCGGCGCTCTCGGCGCTGCTACAGCAGGCTCAGGAACGTTGCCATGTCTCTCCGGCGGCGACGGCACTGGTGGGTTTTTCCCAGGGTGCGATCATGGCTCTGGAAACAAGCGCGCTGCATGATGGCATGGTCGGCCGGGTACTGGGATTTTCGGGGCGTTTCGCGCGGCTTCCGGAGCAGGCCCCGGCGGCGACGACCCTGCATCTTATGCACGGCGAGGCTGACAAGGTCATTCCGGTCAGCCATGCGCATGCGGCGTATAAAAGGCTGCAAGAACTGCAGGGTGATGCGACGCTGGACATCGCGTCTGCCGTCGGGCACGAACTCCACGATGAGTTGATCGAGCGTGCCATCAATCGTCTTCAGACCTGCATCCCGCTACGGACCTGGAAGCAGGCGTTGGACGACGCCTGAGACCGAGCATGGCCCTGCATTAGCCGCCGCTGCGACAGCAGTGGGCGAGGCTCAAGGCTTACCCGGCTGTGTCGGCGTCGTGCTGTGTTGCAGCGGATCGCGCAGCCGCGCGAATTCACGCGGCGCAACATACTGCAGTATTTCTTTGCCTTTGCTGTTTAGCGTCAGATCGAGGCCCTTGTCAGGATAAAGAAAATGTTCCTGCTCAGCGCCGGTGTGCAGGCGTTCCTGCGGCGTGCCGAAACGCTTGAGCACCGTCTCCGCATCGATGCTGGCCGCCGGTATGAAGGTGATGGTGGCGATCGGTGCGCGCCAGACGAGCGGCAGATCGTCGGGATCGAGACTGTATCGGTACGTAGTGCCGTCCGTATTTTTCTTTTGGATGGCCCGCGCGCGCAGTCCCGCCAGTGTCTGCTCGTCGAGTGCAGCGACCAGGATCATCTTGCCCGTAATCACGCCGGCCGTGACGTTGTTGAAATACACCTCCAGCGATCCGGGTTCGCCACGCGCGGCAAGTATGCCGATCTCCAGGTCCTCACCGAAGCGCAGGCGCGCATCGTCCAGTGTGCTGCGCGACAGTTCGAGACCGAACACCCTGGAGTCGCCGTTCGCCAGTGTCTCGATCTGCCAGGGCAGGCCATCAATGGGTGGCGGTGGGGACCGGTCGACGGCAGGACGTCGCCACAGGAAGGCGGCGATGATGCCGAGGACCAGGATGGCGATGAGGAGGGATTTCTTCATATCGGATCGGAATATCCACGTCGATGAGCGGCCCTGCCACAGGACCTATAAAAAAGGGCCGGTCATTGCTGACAAGCCCTGGATACTGTGCAGAGTGTATTGGTCGGGGTGAGAGGATTCGAACCTCCGGCCCCTGCCTCCCGAAGGCAGTGCTCTACCAGGCTGAGCTACACCCCGATGTCAGTAGTTGCGTGTGACGGAGAACTCCGTCAGGACGTGCAAGGCGTCTTTGTACGGAGACGGAGACAGGCCTTGTAACTGATGTGTCGCCTTGTCGGCTTCCTGCCGTGCGACGCGCGCAGTGTACGCGATGGCGCCCGTGGATTCAACGGCCGCGGTCACGGCCTCGATGTTGTCGCGCCCACCGTGTTCGATGGCGGCGCGAAGGGTTTGCTGCTGTGCCGGGCTGCCGTTGCGCAGGGCGTAGATGATCGGCAGTGTAGGTTTGCCTTCGGCCAGGTCGTCGCCGATATTCTTGCCCATGGCCTCGCTGGAGGTACTGTAATCGAGCACATCGTCGATGAGCTGGAAGGCATTACCCAGGTGTCGGCCGTAAGCGGCCAGGGCCTGTTCTTCCGTTGCGGGTCGGTTGGCGAGTACCGCGCCCAATTGCGAGGCGGCTTCGAACAGCTTGGCGGTCTTGCGCAGGATCACATCAAGATAGCGTTGTTCGGTAGTGTCGGGGTCATGACAGTTGAGCAGTTGCAGCACCTCGCCCTCGGCAATGGTGTTGGTGGTCTGGGCCATGATCGCCATTACCCGCATGTCGCCGACATTCACCATCATCTCGAAGGCGCGCGAATAGAGGAAGTCGCCGACCAGCACGCTGGCCTCGTTGCCCCAGATGGCGTTGGCAGTCTCGCGACCGCGGCGCAATTCAGAGGCGTCGACGACATCGTCGTGCAGCAGGGTGGCGGTGTGGATGAATTCAACGATGGCGGCCAGATCGATATGGTAGGTGCCGCTGTAGCCGCAGGCGCGGGCCGCCAGCAGCACCAGCATGGGGCGCAGGCGCTTGCCGCCGCTGGTGATGATGTAGTGCCCCAGCTGGTCGATCAGGGCCACCTCGGAGTGTAAACGCTCCTGGATCAGGGTGTTGACAGCGTGCATGTCCGCGGCGATCAGGTCACGGACGGTGTCCAGGCTGGACAGGGCCTGGGCAGGTTGGGGCAGGGGTGCGCGCTGCGTGCTGGTCATTCTGTGCATCTCGGCTAGGGCGGCCGTATCGCTACGGTACGCCCGGCTAGTTTACCCTCGCGGCATAGTCCTGTGCCAGACGAGATAAGTGTTTGACCTCACAATCGCCAGCCATTAAAATGTCGGGCTTGGCGAAGGCCAGATTTAATGCCTATTGGAGACTCAGCAATGTACGCGGTTATGGTTACCGGTGGCAAGCAGTACCGGGTCGCTCAAGGGGATACCCTGAAAGTCGAAAAGCTTGTGGCCCAAGAGGGCGATTCCATAGAGTTCGACAACCTGCTGATGGTCGCCGATGGTGAGAACATCCAGCTTGGCGCGCCGTATCTCGCCGGCGCCAAGGTCACGGCGACGGTCAAGTCGCACGGCCGCGCCGACAAGGTGATGATCATCAAGTTCCGCCGCCGCAAGCATTACCGCAAGCAGCAAGGGCATCGTCAACACTATACCGAACTGGAAATCACCGGCATCAGCGCCGGTTGAAGCGACTCATCGAGGCAGACAGCAATGGCACACAAAAAAGCAGGCGGCAGTACCCGTAACGGTCGCGATTCCGAATCGAAGCGCCTCGGCGTGAAGCGCTACGGCGGCGAAACGGTCCTCGCCGGCAATATCCTGGTGCGGCAGCGTGGCACCCACTTCCATCCCGGTGTCAACGTCGGTCTGGGCAAGGACCACACGCTGTTCGCCAAGACGAACGGCCAGGTGGTTTTCGTGAAGAAAGGCATCAATCAGCGCACCTATGTGAACGTGCAGGCCGCCTGACAGAAGCCGAACCGCAAGGTCGTGAGAAGCCCCGTCTGGTACGGGGCTTTTTGTTTAACAGCAGAGCAAAGATGAAAGGGGAAAGGGTAACGGCCCCATTTCAGAATTGTAGCTTCCTTACCGTTACTTTTCCCTTTCATCTTTACCCTTTACTCTGTAGCTATGAAATTCGTCGACGAAGTGATGATTGAGGTCAAGGCCGGCGACGGCGGCGACGGCTGCGTGAGTTTCCGGCGTGAACTGTATGCGCCGCGCGGCGGGCCGAACGGTGGTGATGGTGGCGACGGTGGCAGCATCTTCGTGGATGCGGTTGCAGGGCTCAACACGCTGGCCGATTACCGCTACACGCGCAAGTTCGATGCGGAGCGCGGCGAGAATGGCATGGGTACGGAATGCACTGGCAAGAGCGGCACGGATCTGCGTATTCGCGTCCCGGTCGGCACGGTGATCTACGACGTCGATACCGAGGAACTGCTCGGCGATCTGGTGACGGAAGGCCAGTCACTGATGGTCGCGCGCGGCGGGTTTCACGGCATCGGCAATGCCCGTTACAAGAGCAGCACCAACCGTGCGCCGCGTCAGTCCAAGCCCGGCACGTCGGGCGAGGCGCGCAAGCTGCGCATGGAATTGAAACTGCTCGCCGATGTCGGTCTGCTCGGTCTGCCCAATGCCGGCAAGTCCACCTTGATCCGCGCGATTTCCGCCGCCCGTCCCAAAGTGGCGGACTATCCCTTTACGACCATGTACCCGAATCTCGGTGTGGTGCGCGTGGCCACCGATCAGAGTTTCGTGGTCGCGGATATTCCGGGTGTGATCGAGGGCGCGGCGGAAGGCGCCGGCCTGGGCCTGCGCTTTCTAAAGCACCTTTCCCGTACCCGCCTGTTGCTGCATATGGTCGATATTGCACCCTTCGATCCGGACGTCGATCCGGTCAAAGAGGTGCGCAAGATCGCCGCCGAGCTGAAAAAGTACAGTCCGAAACTGGCTGCGCGCGAGCGTTGGCTGGTACTCAACAAGACCGATCTGATGCCGCCCGCGGAGGCGGAAAAGCGTTGCAAGGAAATCGTCCGGCGGCTGCGCTGGAAGGGCCCGGTGTATCGCATCTCCGCGATCCAGGGCGTGGGTACGCCGGAACTGGTGTTCGGCGTCATGCAATATCTTGAAGACGCGGCCGCGAGTAGCAAGTAGCAAGTAGCGAGTAGTGCGGACTACAGGGTATGATTGCCTGATGCGCCGTCTTTTAGCTGCTTATTGCTTGCCATTGCCTTCCTATGAGCATCAGAGAACAACTCGGTAAGTCCCGGCGCTGGATCGTCAAGATCGGCAGCGCGCTGCTGACCAACGACGGGCGCGGGCTCGACACCGAAGCCATCGGTGCCTGGGTCGAGCAGATCACCGCGCTGCGTCAGAACGGCGTCGAGATTGTACTGGTCTCCTCGGGTGCAGTCGCTGAAGGCATGTGCCGGCTGGGATGGGCCATTCGCCCCTCGGCGCTCTACGAGTTGCAAGCCGCCGCAGCAGTCGGTCAGATGGGTCTGGTGCAGGCCTATGAATCCCGTTTTCAGCGTTTCGGTCTGCACACGGCGCAGGTGCTGCTGACCCACGACGACCTTTCCAACCGCCAGCGTTATCTCAATGCACGCAGTACCTTGCGAACACTTCTTAAAATGGGTGTGATCCCGGTCGTCAACGAGAACGATACCGTTGCCTATGAAGAGATCCGTCTCGGCGACAACGATACACTGGCCGCCATGGTGGCCAATCTGGTCGAGGCCAACCTGTTGGTGATCCTCACCGATCAACAGGGCATGTACGTGAGCGATCCGCGTCAGGATGCCAATGCCAAATTGCTGAGCGAAGTACGCGCCGGCGATCCCCAACTGGAAAAGATGGCCGGTGGGAGCAGCGGGGCGCTGGGTCGGGGCGGCATGCTCACGAAGGTGCGGGCGGCGGCACGTGCGGCCAAATCCGGTACCGCCACGCTGGTCGCTTCCGGGCGACAGCCGGGTGTACTGCAACGCATCGCCGCCGGAGACGACATTGGCACACTGTTCACGCCGGGTCAGGGCGTGGTTGCAGCGCGCAAGCAGTGGCTGGCAAGTCAGTTGCAGGTGCGCGGCGCGCTGCTGTTGGATGCGGGCGCGGTGCGTGTGCTGCGTGAATCGGGCCGCAGTCTGCTGGCGGTAGGTGTGACGGAAGTGCAGGGTGATTTTGGCCGCGGGGAACTGGTGCGTTGTCTGGCGCCGGATGGTCAGGAGGTCGCGCGCGGACTGGTCAATTACAACGCCGCCGAGGCGCGCCGTATTCAGGGGCAGGCCAGCGACAGGATCGAGGCATTACTGGGTTATGTCGACGCGCCGGAGTTGATACACCGGGATAATCTGGTGCTGCTGTAAGCGAGTGGTCTGAAGGAATGACTCCGGCTTAATAAGAAGCAACGGAGATACTTCCTCTCCCTGTGTCTCTCGCAACGGGAAGAGCGCGAAGCGCGTGATGACGTATATTTTTGGCTCCTCCGCAGAATTAGTGGGTAACCTGACGATTCTGGTCTTCAAAACTTACTGTAGTTGCGATGGTATAGTTGAATTCATGTCGCGTAGAGAGTGGCTACGTATTATTTCGGGGTATTACTGCGAACCGGATGATAGGCAAAGTCTCAGAGTGACAATTCCCTCTCCCTCAGGGAGACGACTGCGTGGATGCAGGAGGTAGGGCAACGCCGGGAGCGGTTGCCGAGGGCCAGGGTGAGGGGGCAAAACATGAAGTCAGGTGAGATGATGATCTCTCTGGAAGCTCTGGAGTACTGGGTTCTGCGCTTCTGGAATCATGAGATTCTGATTGGGGCAAAGGCCATTCCGGAGTGTATCCATCAGGCACTGATTAAATCCCCTCACCCCAACCCCTCTCCCTGA
>JBBQDK010000093.1:0-11598 GCA_038319625.1 Gammaproteobacteria bacterium | reverse complement strand
TGTTGGCCAGCCACTCCTGATCGTAGGCGAACACGAAGTGGCGCCGGGCATCAAGCGATAAGCGGCCGACCTTGTCGCTGCGCAAATAGACGTTCAGGTCATCACTCATCCGGTGCGCTCACGATGCGCCCAGCCACGCGGGCGTATGCTGAGTTCCAGCCCCAGACACTTGATCACCTGGAGCACCTTGCCCAGTTCCATGGTCGGTTTGCCGTTTTCCAGATCCGATATGAAACGTACACCTACCCCGCACAGGGCGGCAAACTCGACCTGGGTGGCCTCTTGCTCCTTGCGCCTTGCGCGCACGCAGCGACCCAGGTCTTCAGGGGTGATGATGTTCCCGTACGGTAATGAAGATGTCTGATTCATGTCTTGAGCCATATTTATTCCCGTTCGGGAAATATATTGCCAATATTCACTTTTAGCAAGAATTTTTACCGTTCGGGAACATAATTACTGGCCAGTGGGGTGCCTCAACGTTGATTGAATAATGCTGCAAATATCAACCATTAGGAAATACTTAGAGCGAGATCTAATCAGATGAGCCCCAGCCATTGAGGAAGCTGCTGCTTGCGGCAAGACCAGGAACCCATATCTTCCGCCCATCATCCACCTAGTACTCGAGACCGCCATGCGCCAGGGCGAACTGGTCACCTTGCGCTGGGAACACGTGGACATCACACGCCGCAGCGCCCACCTGCCTGACACCAAAAATGGCGAATCACGCACCGTGCCACTTTCGACCACCGCCGTGAACGTCCTACGCGGCACTGCCGCGCAACCTTCACGGCCAAGCATTCTCCGGCCTCACTACCGAAGCGGTCAAACGCGCCTACATCCGCGCCGTGGACCGCGCCAGCATCGAGGATCTGCGCTTTCACGACCTGCGCCATGAAGCCTCCACACGCCTATTCGAGCGCGGCCTCAACATCATGGAAGTCGCGACCATCACCGGTCACAAAGACCTGCGTATGCTGCGGCGGTATACACATCTGAAGGCGGAGGATTTGGCGAAAAAGTTAGGATAGCAGGTATCTACAGGTCTCAGACCCAAGACACCAAACTCTGCCACCGAGCTGGCGTGGGTTATGTTCGCTACAATCTCATCGTGTGGAAACAGCACGTAGCGCCACTGCTTGCCACCGTAGATCATGGAGTACAGTGATCCCTTAATCTTTGATAGAGAAAGCACAGGCCTGATGCCAACCGCAACGACCCGTGCTAATCTTCATCCACTTACCTGATAGTGGTGCGTCATGAGCCAACTGCATCGGATCACTGTCAACCCCAACCAGTGTGGTGGACGACCCTGCATCCGCAGCTTACGGGTGCGCGTCAAAGACATCCTTGACCTGTTGGCAGCTGGCGCCTCACGCGAGGGGATTTTGGAAGATTACCCCTATCTGGAATCTGACGACATCACCGCAGCGCTGCAATACGCCGCAACCCAGATGGATCACCCGGTGTTTCGCGTTGCCTGATGGCGCGTTTTTTTAGCGACGCCCAGTTGCCTCCCGTCCTTGCGCGGTGGCTTGCCGCACAGGGCCATACTGCCCAGCACGTCAATGACGTTTGGACTGGATGGCGCGGATGACCACCGCATCTGGGAACATGCTCTGCGTGAAGCCGCCATGATCGTCACCAAGGACGAAGACTTCGCCATACGGAAAAGTATGGAGCCATCCGGCCCTGTCATACTCTGGGTTCGGATTGGGAATACGCGTAACCAAGCGTTGCTGGACTGGTTCAACACCATGCTTCCGCCCATAGTTACCTCTATCGATACAGGCGAACAGCTGATTGAGCTTGTGTAACAGCGCGGTGATCTTCATGATCAAGGGTGGGTTAGACGACCAAGCGCCCTACGGCCCGGATGAATCACCCTATTCGGAAACGATATTGACGCAGAGCCCCGAAAAGCAGGTAGTAATTCCCTGCCAGGGAAACCGACCAATAACCCTCAAGCAATCTCCGAAGCACCGATGATTTCCTGGATTCCGGATGGACGTCAGTCAGCCATCTGTCTGATCTTGTCGACCAGTTTACAGAGCATCTTGGCCACAAACCCCCGGTCAGAATAATCGATCATGCTTCTGAGGTCTTGCCGGCCTCTGCCGTCTATGACAACACCAGCGGGTTTGTTCACAACGGCACCATCCACCTTGTCCGGGGCGCCCTCACCAACAGTACGGCCGCTGCTAGAACTTTCTGGCATGAGCTTTTCCATTATGGTGTTCGCCGGTTTCTGACTAAAAAATGTGTGTGTCCGAAATGGCGATGTTAGCACAGCACGAGCTATGGATTTAGACAGCCAGATATGCGGATAAACGGGCTCCGACAGAAGATCAGCCCTCGCGGTCTCCCTTCCTACTTAACAAAAAGGATTTACGCCCGTAGCGTACCGTATCTTCAAGATGTACATCGGCAAGGTGAGCATAGCGTATCGCGGTAGTCACGGGCACTCTTACCACTGCGACATGTAGCGAGGAAATTGGCATACTTCACAGGTTAATTGTGAAGCTGATCCACCATCTGACTGGCGTCCACCAAACACCTTGATACCTGTGTTAATCGGCGCAGGGTATTTATGGTCACAGTAGTTGCACGCCTTCGCGGAATTGACTGCTCAGTGGTTCACTAAGTGAAATAATGCATGCCTTCATATAGCAATCCGGCAACGATCACCGCGCCCACGCCGAGTATGACGTAGGCGCCGCGCGTGAGGCCCTTCAATGTCTTCTTGATGGCGGTGCGGTCGTTGACATTGGGGAATTCCGAATCCGGCACGGGCACGCCGATAAATTCGCAGAGTGGTTCCCATCCCTGGTTTGCGGAAAACACCAGCAGACGATCCGCCGGAACGGCGGCCTTCACGTCCGCGATATGCTGATGATAGTGCGCGATGGCCTTGTCGCGATCGTCCATGGTGCTCTTGTGCGCGCGCTGCCAGATCAGCTTGCGGGACATGTCGCCGAATTTACGCCCGAACGGGGTTGTCAATTCCAGTACCTTGAACTGCCACATCACTTCCGTGAAATAGATGGTGTCTATCGTGCTTTCATACCAGGCCTCCGGGCCGCGCGGATGCACGGTCAGGACCACCTTGGCATCGGGATAGGCGGCCAACAGTTCACGCCAAACGCAACACGCCGGATTGTCCACCGTGGCCGTGTATTTAGAGAATACCTGTTCCCAGTCATGCTGCGTGCCTGGTGTGGCATTGGCGACATTTCGCCAGAAATCCAGGTGGGATTTATTTTGCTTGTTCTCCAACACTTCCATCATGTGGTAACAGGGGAAGCCCAGTTGCTTGAGCGCCGTATACGTGGACATGGTGCCCGTACGCCCAAAACCTGCACCGATAATTTTCAGAGCCATACTCGTCTCCCTTCGGGAAGTATTGATTGATTATTGCCACTACATACGCCTGATGGCATGGCTGAGGCATGAGAGGGCAAGATACTGTCGGCACTCCCCTCTCCCTGACCATTGGTAACCCTCTCCGGCTTGCCCTGGCTCCTTGCAGCCATGCAGTCGTCTCCCGGAAGGAAGAGTGCGCAGCATGAAAGCTGCGGGAACTCATTTATCGGGTGACGAATCAGTTAGCGCTTTCCAGGTTCAGGAAGTTCTGACTGATTTGTTTTTTCATCGTTCCCGCGCAAGCGGGAACCTGGTAAATAACAAGCCTGGATTCCCGCCTTCGCGGGAACGACGAATCAGGGTGAGACGCACTGCACAGCGTGACGGTCGCAATGGCCACTTGCCTTTTGCTTCTCTGTCGGGGCTGCCCCCGACTGCATCAGTGAGGCATTGTGCGCGCAAAGTTCCGCAATTATAAGTCGGTGGCAATGGGCCATGCCGGCTTCGGGCGTGTCCGGTCAGGCCCATGCGCAGGCTGAACAGTTGGGTTCTCAAGTCTGGCATCGCCGTCCGTCGACTGCTACCCTGCCCCACATGACCCGCGTCGCCATCAATCCCGTACCTACTCCGCGCAGTTGCTGGCTGCAGCTCTGCGCCGTGCCGGTGCTGCTGGTCGCCATCCTGTTGCTGGACAGCGAGCGTCTGGCCACCCGCTTTACTGACGGGCAAACACTCGCCAATCTGCTCACACTGGGATTCTTCTTCTGGCTGCTGCGCGCCACGAGTCCCCGCTTGCGCCGACTGATGTTCATCGGTATCGCGGTGGCCACCGTGGGCGAGGTGGTGTTCTCCCTGCTCATCGGCATGTACGAATACCGCTTGCACAATGTGCCGCTCTACGTGCCGCTCGGTCATGCCATTCTCTATGCGACCGTGTTCCGGTTCATACGCGAGCCGTGGGTGCGGCGTCATGCGCCCCAAGTGATATTGATCTTTTACACGCTCGCGGCGGTTTTCAGTCTCGGCTGGCTGCTGAGCTATAACGACGTGTACGGCTGCCTCTGCTTCGGCGCGTTCTCGGTGCTGATCTTCTACAAGCGTGAGTCACGCTTGTTTTTCGTGACCATGTATCTGCTGGTGGCATATCTGGAACTGATCGGGACGTATTTCCAGTGCTGGGCCTGGCCACCCTTCCTGTTGAACAAATGGCCGGCCATCGCCAGCGCCAATCCGCCCAGCGGCATTTCGGTCTTTTACATAGGCTTTGATATCGCCTGCCTGGGATTCTACAAATTGTCGATTCCGCGACTGCGCAGTCGTTACCGCCGTATGCGATCGTTGCGCAAAGCACACGGGGAGATAGGCAGCGGGGAGTTGGTTTCGGCTCGGTGAGGGAGTGGTGATTTTCTTTAGGGGACTCTGACTATTGCGCATTGCCAATTCGGCTGGCACTCACACGCCCCTCTCCCTGGCCCTCTCCCCGCAAGCGGGGTGAGGGGACTTTCATATTAGGTCTTCTGCGTTGTTGCAAGCGGTCAGACTTTTTCCACCGCGTTGAACAGCAGCTCGCTGCGGGTGCCGCGGCCCGGTTCGCTGTCGAGTGTGATCGACCAGCCGTAGCGGTCGCAGATGCGCTTGACCAGCGACAGGCCGATGCCGGCGCCGTTACTCTGTTCGCCTTTATAGTGACGCTGGAAGGCCAGCGCCAGTTCCGCCTCATGCATGCCCGAGCCTGTGTCCTCGATACTGATCCGGTCGGCCAGCAGGCGAATGCGGATGGCGCCTTCATGGGTATGGGCATAGGCGTTGCGGATCAGATTGCCGAGCACGATGGCGAGCACCGGCCGCGCCACCCGCAACTGCGGCTGCGCCAGCACCTCGATGTCGACGCTGATCGATTTGGTCATGAGCAGATGGGTGTGCTTGTCGACCACATCGCGCAGTACCTCTTCCACGACGCAGGCTTCGTCGATGCGCACATCGGTTTGCTGCTCGCGCGCCAGCACCAGCAAGGCCGCGGTGAGTTCGCTCATCTCGCGCGTGGCGCGCAGGATCCGCGCCACGCGTGCCTGCAGTGCGGGCGTCAGTTCGGGATTGTCGAGCAGCACTTCGGCGGCGCCGTTGATGACGGTGAGCGGCGTGCGCAATTCGTGACTGACATCGGCGGTAAATTCGCGCTCGCGTTCGACAAAGGCCTGCAAACGGGCCAGATAGCTCTCGAAGGCGCGTGCCAGATCGCCAAGTTCGTCCTGGGGAAAATACTGCGCCAGCGGTGTCGGGTGATCGAGCAGGCCGAGTCCGGTGACCCGCTCCGCAAGCGCGGTCACCGGCGAGATTACCCGCCCCGCCAGCCACAGGCCACCGGCGGCCGACAGCAGCGACATGACCATCACGCCGAATGCCAGGATGATAATGAATTGGTGCTCGCGTCGCTGCAGCAGTGTTTCGTCGTAGAGCATGTAGAAACGCGCGCCGGCGTTGTCGCGCACCACCACGCGGTAGGGCTTGCCGTCGAGTTGCAGATGCCACCAGCCGGGCGCGAGCACGGCCAGTGGCGCGGGCAGATTATCGCTGCCCGGCGCAATATAGCCGCGCAGGGTGACGGCGGCTGGCGGCATGGAGAGGGGATTACGCTCGCGGCGCAGGGTGTAATCCTGGAGTTCGGCGCTCAACACCTCGTCGACCATGTGTTTTTCCAGGTCTTCGACAGCCAGATACAGCCCAATGGACAACAGCAGACTGACCAGACCGCCGAACAGCGCGAAGGACAGACCCCCGCGAAACCGCAGGCTACGCCGGAAGCGCATCCGGATCAGCCAACTGATAACCCATGCCGCGCACCGTGCGCAGCAGTGGCTGCTCGAAAGGTTTGTCGATGGCGTTGCGCAGCAGATGCACATGAGCGCGCAGCGCGTCGCTGTCCGGCGGCGTGTCGCCCCAAATCAGATGCTCGATCTCGGCGCGCGGCACGACGCGCGGCGACTCGCGCATCAGCAGTTCGAGAAGCTTCAGCTGAATCGGCGGTAGTTCGATGCCGCGACCGGCGCGGCGCAGGCGCACGATATCCGGCTCGTACACCAGGTCGGCGATGCACAGGCGGCGCTGCACCTGTTCGCCGCGCGCACGCCGCGCCAGTGCGGTGATGCGCGCCTCCAGTTCCGGCAGCGCGAAGGGCTTGACCATGTAATCGTCGGCGCCGCTGGAAAACCCCTTTAGCTTGTCCTGTAGCGTGTCACGCGCGGTGAGCATCAGTACCGGCACATCCTTGCCCGCTTCGCGCAGGCGCGAACACACCTCGATGCCGTCCAATCCCGGCAGCATCAGGTCGAGAATGATAATGTCGTGGCGCTGTTCGGTCGCGAATCGCAGACCATTCCAGGCATCATAGGCGACATCGACGCTATGACCGCGCGTCTCGAGAAAGTCGCACAGATTGGCGACCAGATCAGGATTGTCTTCGATTACCAGTATATGCATGAGCCTCGTCGCGCTGCGTCGTGAGTCGGATGTACGGCATCGCTAGTATATACTCACGGCCAGCCTTGCGCGTGCATCACCTGCCGCAACCACGCCATTGATCGAGGAAACCCCTGTGTCATACCTGCGCCGTTCGCTCAGCATCGTCCCACTCATGCTCTGGTCGGGCCTTGCCCTGGCGGCGGAATCCCATGGTGGCGACCTGACCCACAGTGTCGCGGGCTACGCTGCCATTGCACTGTTCATCTTTGCCTACCTGCTGGTGATGGCCGAGGAATACACACATCTGCGCAAATCCAAACCGGTGATGCTGGCCGCCGGCCTGATCTGGGCCTTGATCGCCTGGGCCTATACGCGGCTCGATCTGCCCATGGAAACGGTGCACGATGCCTTTCAGCACAATCTGGTCGAGTATGCCGAACTGCTGCTATTCCTGCTCGCGGCGATGACCTACGTCAACGCCATGGACGAGCGCCAGGTCTTTCAGGCGCTGCGCTCCTGGCTGGTGCGGCGCGGCTATTCGTATCGCACGCTGTTCTGGGTCACCGGCTGCATCGCCTTCCTGCTCTCGCCGCTGATCGACAATCTCACCACCGCGCTGGTGATGTGCGCGGTGATTCTGGCCGTCGGCAAGGACAACCCGCGCTTCGTTGCGTTGGCCTGCATCAACGTGGTGGTGGCCGCCAACGCCGGCGGCGCCTTCAGTCCATTCGGTGACATCACCACGCTGATGGTCTGGCAGAAGGGTATCCTTGGCTTCTGGTCATTCTTCGCGCTGGTCATTCCGTCGCTGGTGAATTTCGTGGTCCCCGCCGCGCTCATGCACTTCGCCGTGCCGGACATCTCGCCGCCACCGGCCGATGACAGGGTAATCATGCGGCGTGGCGCGCGGCGCATCATTACCCTGTTCTTCGTCACCATCTGCCTTGCCGTCAGCTTCCATAATTTTCTGCACCTGCCACCGATGCTGGGCATGATGACCGGTCTGTCGCTGCTGAAATTTTTCGGCTACTACCTGCGCAAGACGCATCGCAGCACGGCCGGGAACGAAACCCCCTATTACGGCACTATCGGCGATATCACCCCGGTCGGCGACGACAAACCCTACGAGATATTCCATCAGGTGGCGCGCGTCGAATGGGACACGCTACTGTTTTTCTATGGCGTGGTGTTGTGCGTCGGCGGCCTGGGTTTCATGGGCTATCTGGCACTCCTGTCACAAGCTTTCTACGGGGACCTGGGACCGACCACCGCCAACATCCTGGTCGGCGTCATGTCCGCCGTAGTCGACAATATCCCGGTGATGTTCGCCGTATTGTCCATGCATCCGAACATGCCGTCAGGACAATGGCTGCTGGTGACCCTGACCGCCGGCGTCGGCGGCAGCCTGCTGTCGATCGGCTCCGCCGCCGGTGTAGCACTGATGGGTCAGGCCCGCGGCGTATACACCTTCTTCAATCACCTGAAATGGACCCCCGCCATCGCCCTCGGCTATGCCGCCAGCATCTGGGTGCATTGGTGGATCAATGCGGAGTTGTTTTAGGCGCATTGAGAGTTGACACCCGCTCCCCCAGCCGGCTTCGCCCCCCTCGCTGCGCTCCTCCCGCCCTGCGGGAGAGGGTAATTATTCGCTAATCTTCCACAAACACTTGCCGTCACTGGCCTTGTCGATACTGGCAAGTCGGTCGGCATGTGCCTGCAGTTCAGCCGTGTCGGCAAGGATAATCCTGAGGGGTTTGCGCGCACTGTCGAGACGGCGGATACCGATATTCTGCTGGCGGGTCGCACCGGCGATGCCATCCAGTGACAGCGTGGCCTGACCGCCGGTCATTGCCAGATAGACATCGGCAAGGATCTCGGCGTCGAGTAGCGCGCCGTGCAGCTGGCGCTGTGAATTGTCGATGCCGTAGCGCTTGCACAAGGCATCGAGATTGTTCTTCTGTCCGGAATGCAGTTGCCGCGCCAGTGCCAGCGTGTCGATGACACTGCAGTGATCGTGGATCTTGCCCCAGCTGCTATCGAGCCGGGCCAGTTCGTGATTGAGGAAGCCGACGTCGAACGGTGCGTTGTGAATAATCAGCTCGGCGCCCTTGATGAAGTCCATGAAGTCCGCCGCGATATCGGCGAAGCGCGGCTTGTCAGCGAGAAATTCCGTGGTGATGCCATGTACTTCTACCGCACCCTGATCGATATCACGATCCGGCTGCAGGTATTGATGAAAGCGGTTCTCCGTCGGCCGCCGATTGATCAGCTCGACGCAGCCGATCTCGATGATGCGGTGCCCCTGGGCCGGCTCCAAGCCGGTGGTTTCGGTATCGAGGACGAGTTGGCGCATAAGATCAGTGGTGAGTGGCTGGTAACGAGTTACGAGTATAGCTTTTTTTCGATGTCATCAGCTGCAAGCTACCCGCTGCTAGCGGCTGCTGTCATCGCATCGATGCCGAGATTTGCCAACGCGTCCACTCTTTCGTTCTCCACATGGCCGGTATGTCCGCGCACCCAGTGCCAGTCGATCTGATGACGGGCCACGGCGGCGTCGAGGCGGCGCCACAGGTCTTCGTTCTTGACCGGTTGCCTGCCGGCGGTTTTCCAGCCGCGCCGTTTCCAGTTGGCAAGCCATTCCGTGATGCCCTTGAGCACGTATTGTGAATCGGTGGTGAGCGCGACTTTGCAGGGGCGCTTGAGACTTTCCAGGGCCATGATGACGGCCATCATCTCCATACGGTTGTTGGTAGTGGCAGGCTCACCGCCGTGCAAGGTCTTCTCGCCACCGCTGTGGCGCAACAGCACGCCCCAGCCGCCGGGGCCGGGATTGCCGCGGCAGGCGCCGTCGGTGAATATTTCCACTTCATCTGTCACGTCGTAAATTCCGTTGTGTAGGTTCGGCCAGTCCGGCCGCCACCAGGTTGCGGCGCGGCCGCCAACGGGGCTTGATCGGCGTGAGCGTGGCGACGCGTTTGCGTCCGACCAGCACCGTGACCGCGCCGAACACCGGCCACCAGCGCGCGCCGAGGCGCTCCAGAAATTGCAGGCGCTGCATCATCGGCTCATGCCGCAAGGGCGGGCGAAAAAAAATACTCTTCGACAACATCACATCGAAGCCCAGCAGCGCCAGCCAGTCTTTGATGCGCGTCGCGGTGAAGAAGCGGCCATTCCACGGAGCGCGCGGGCGACGCCGCAGCCACAACCGCGTCAGGCCCCACAGGCTGATGGGATTGAACATCACGATCACCACATGCCCCTCGGGCACCAGCACCCGCTCGACCTCGCGCAGCACATCGTGCGGTCTGTCGTTGAATTCCAACGCATGTAGCAACAGCACGACATCGACGCTGTCCGTCGCGATCGGTAAGACCTCGATATCGGCGACCACGTCACAGCGCGCGGCCTCCGCATTGAGGCATGCTTCCAGCACCACACGATGCTGAATGCGGCTTCCCTGCAGCAGATTTTCGCCATGCCAGGCACCGAGTTGCAACAGATGATAACCGAACAGATCAGGCAGAATATGCTCCAACTCGGCACGCACGGCGCTGTCGAGCAAGCGACCATAGCTGTGCTGCAGCCAGGCACCGCGCCGCGCGCTGTCGTTCGATTCGGACTCGGTATCCTTCATGGCCACAGCATACCGCAGGGCACATGCCGACCGACAGTGCGAAGAAATTTTCGTGCCGTCAAGGGCGACATCGCGGATCGCATCGTTTACAATTGCCGCCGAACGAAGCGATCTGGAACAAGCAACGACATGAGACCCGGTTGGATCAATGCCGCCGCTCTGTTGGCCGTTATCAGTCTCTCGGGCTGTGCCGGTCTGGCGAAACACCATGCCGATACCGACACGGCTTCCCCCGTTTCCGGATCGGATGCCGCTGTGGATTACAGCCCCGGCACCGTACTGGATGCTATACCTACCCAGAAGGATCTCTGGGCACGGGTACGCGCCGGCTTCGCGCTGCCGCATCCGGTTTATCAACGCCGCGTCAAAGATAATCTGCACTGGTACATAACACGCCCGGACACCGTGGCGCACATCGTCGACAGCGCCGAACCTTATCTGTATCTCATTACAGATCAGATCGAACAGCGCAACATGCCTACCGAGCTGGCTCTACTGCCGGTCATCGAGAGTGCCTATCAACCCATGGCCTACTCGCCGAGCCATGCCGCGGGGCTCTGGCAGTTCATCCCCGGCACCGGCCGCCACTACGGCCTGAAGCAGAACTGGTGGTACGACGGTCGACGTGACGTCCAGGCCTCGACACAAGCCGCTCTCGATTATCTCGAAAATCTGCACAAGACCTTCAACGGCGACTGGTTGCTCGCCATTGCCGCCTACAACTGCGGCGAAGGCACGGTGCAACGCGCCATCGACAAGAATATCGCTGCCGGCCAGCCGATCGATTTCTGGCACCTCGACCTGCCCGAGCAAACCGAGGACTACGTACCACGACTGCTCGCCTTCAGCGCCCTGGTCGAGGAACCGCAACATTACGGCATCACCCTGCGCAGCATCGCCAACGAACCCGCGTTGACCAGCGTTGACGTCGGTTCGCAGATCGATCTCGATGTCGCCGCCGATCTGGCCAACATGCCGGTCGAAGACCTGTGCCGTCTCAATCCCGGCTTCAACCACATGGCCACTGACCCCAACGGACCGCATCAGCTGCTGCTGCCGGTGGATCGTGAAGAGGGCTTCACCGAACGGCTTGCGGATCTGTCCCAGACGCAGCGCACGCGCTGGATCGCCCATCCGGTGTGCAA
>JBBQDK010000092.1:0-11701 GCA_038319625.1 Gammaproteobacteria bacterium | reverse complement strand
CCACTCGCTTATCGAACATATTCGCACCGCGTGGTCGTCCGGGATGGAAGGCAGAGAACATTTCATCCGGGTCGTGCTCCCGGATCCAAACGTTGGAACCGGATCATTCAAGGGTACTGCTGACGCGGTTTACCAGAACCTGCGCTTGATCAAGCAACACCGCCCTGACCTTGTGGCGGTATTTTCCGCCGACCACGTATACCGCATGGACGTGCGGCAAATGGCGCGCTTTCATCTGGAGCGCGACGCGGAAGTGAGCATCGCTGCAGTCCCGGTTCCGATCGAAAAGGCCTCCGCTTTTGGAATCATCGTCACCGGGCCGGCCGCTGAGCTTCGCGATTTTCAGGAAAAACCTGAACAGGCGGTACCGATGCCGTTTGACCAGGATCGTGCCTACGCCTCGATGGGCAATTATCTCTTCAATCCGGATACATTGATTGAGTCGCTCGAGGAGAACCACCAGCGCGGAGGAACAGATTTCGGCTACCACATATTACCCCGCCTGCCTGGTACGCGCCGCGCCTTTGTGTACGACTTTGATACCAACAGGCCGCCGGGAGTTCAGCTCCATGAAGAGCATGGATACTGGCGCGACATCGGCACGGTCAAAGCCTACCGCGCCGCGCAGCGAGACGTGCTGGGACCGGTGCCACGTTTCGATCTGGTCAATCCGGATTGGCCGATTTACGGCGGCGGTTACGGTGACCGTCGGCATGTGCTCAGTCGTGCTGAACCTGCACAGCGCATGCAAGGATGATCATCGGTGCGTAATCTACGACGTGAATCTCGACATGGTGAGAAAGATTGCGTGTCACGGCGTTTTAGGGCGCTGCCTCGATCAACGGGCCGGTCAAACCGCGTACAGCAAAAGACATCCGGGTCGCGAGGAGAACGCCCATGCACCAGCTAAGCACCCCCGACTCCGTATTCGATTGGGACAGCGCCGCAAAGCCGTCGCCGCCTTCGGTACTGCGCGAGCTGGCGGAGGCAGCGGGTGTGCAGTTCAATGGGAGCGCACCGTGGAATATCCAGGTGTTCGGCGAATGTGTGTATCGGATGATTCTGCCCCATGTCTAGCTGGATTTAGGTGAGGCGTTCAAGCGTGGTCTCTCGGACGCCGAGCTGCACCTTCTGGATACCGGACACTTTGCGTTCGAGGACAAGGGTGATGAAATCGTTCCGTTAACGCACACACTTCACGACAGGAGGGCAGCATGAATGCCATACAGCAACTACGCGATATGCGTCAAAGTCTCTGGCTCGACAACATCACCCGCGGACTGCTGACGAGCGGCACGCTACAGCGTTACATCACGGATTTTTCGGTGACGGGTCTGACTTCCAATCCCACGATCTTCGACAAGGCCATCCGCAACGCGGATTTCTACGACGCTGCCATCCAGCAGAAAACCGCAGCGAGAAAATCAGGCGAGGCATTGTTCTTTGAACTTGCCCTGGAGGATCTGACCCAGGCCGCGGATCTTTTTCGCCCGGTGCACGACGCCACCGGCGGGATCGACGGCTGGGTCTCGCTGGAGGTATCTCCCTTGCTGGCGGACGACACCGCGGGCAGCATTAAAGCCGCGATCGAACTGCATGGACGCGCGCGACGCCCTAATCTTTTTATCAAGATTCCGGGTACGCCCGCCGGTATTCCGGCGATCGAGGAGACCATCTTCGCGGGCGTCCCGGTGAACGTCACGCTGCTGTTCTCGCGTGAACAGTATATCGCCGCAGCCGAGGCGTACATGCGCGGGGTCGAACGGCGGGTCGCCGCCGGCCTCGACCCGAGGGTCGATTCCGTGGCGTCAATATTCGTCAGCCGCTGGGACGTGGCGGTGCAGGACAAGGTTCCGGAGCCGCTTCGAAACCGCCTCGGAATCGCGGTGGCCAAACGCGCCTATAAAGCCTATCGCGATCTGCTGACCTCATCCGCGTGGCGCAAGCTTGCCGCTGCCGGCGCACGGTCGCAACGTCTGTTGTGGGCCAGCACCGGCACCAAGGATCCGAACGCCGCGGATACTCTCTACGTCGAAGCGCTCGCAGCGCCGGACACGATCAACACCATACCCGAGAAAACGCTGCACGCCTTCGCCGAGCATGGAAAAGTGGCAGGCGAGATGCCTGCTGATGGCGGCGATGCCGAAGCAGTGCTTGTCGAGTTTGCACGCGCCGGGGTGGATGTGGCGGCGCTCGCCGCCGAACTCCAGCAGTCGGGCACCCGATCCTTCAACAAATCCTGGAAGGACCTGATGGATTGCCTCATCTCCAAGAGCGCCACGCTCAAAAAAACCGCCCAGGCAAAAGGAAAGTGACGATGACGATTCAGGCAACGGCGCGGCCGCCACCGCTGACGGCGCGCCCGGCATGGAAGGCGCTGGAAGTGCATTATCAAAAGATGCGTCATCTGCATATGCGACAGCTTTTCACCGACGACCCCCGGCGTGGCGAATGTTTCGCGGCCGAGGCCGCCGGCATTTATCTCGATTACTCGAAGAACCGCATTACTGGCGAGACACTGAAGCTGTTGACTGCGCTTGCCAACGAATGCGGCTTGCGCGAGCGCATTGACGCGATGTTCCGCGGCGAAAAGATCAACGTGACAGAGCGGCGCGCCGTCCTGCACGTCGCCTTGCGCGCGGCGGATGGCGAGCGCATTGTCGTGGATGGCGTGGACGTTGTCCCCGAGGTGCATGCGGTGCTTGGTCGGATGGCCGACTTCGCGCGCCAGGTGCGTGACGGGCAATGGCGCGGGTATACCGGCAAGCGCATCCGCCATGTCATCAACATCGGCATCGGCGGCTCGGATCTCGGCCCGGTCATGGCCTACGAGGCGTTGCGGCATTATGCCCAACACGACATGAGTTTCCGCTTCGTCTCAAACGTGGACGGCACCGATTTTGTGGAAGCCACGCGCGACCTTGATCCCGAGGAAACACTGTTTATCATCTGTTCGAAGACGTTCACGACGCTCGAAACCCTGACGAACGCACATGCCGCCCGCGACTGGTGCCTGCGACGACATGAGGACGTGCAGGCCGTGAGCAGGCACTTTGTCGCCGTCTCGACCAACGCCGAGGAGGTAATGAAGTTTGGCATCGACACCGCGAACATGTTCGGCTTCTGGGACTGGGTGGGTGGGCGCTACTCGATGGATTCGGCCATCGGCCTGTCGACCATGATCGCTATCGGGCCAGAGAATTTCCGCGCCATGCTCGCGGGCTTTCATGCGATGGATGAGCACTTCCGCGTGACGCCATTCGAGCGAAATTTGCCGGTTCTCCTGGGGCTGCTCGCGGTCTGGTACAACAATTTTTTCGACGCCCAGACGGTGGCGGTGCTGCCCTATGACCAATATCTCAAACGCTTTCCGGCCTATCTCCAGCAATTGACGATGGAGAGCAACGGCAAGCACGTCACGCTGGACGGTGATCACGTCGATTATCAGACCGGGCCCGTCTATTGGGGCGAGCCGGGCACCAACGGCCAGCACTCGTTCTATCAACTTATCCACCAGGGGACCAAGCTGGTTCCGTGCGATTTTATCGGTTTCTGCCAGACGTTGAATCCGCTCGGAAATCAGCATGACTTGCTGATGGCAAACCTGTTCGCGCAGACCGAGGCACTGGCCTTCGGCAAGACGGAAGACGAAGTCAAAGCCGAGGGAACGCCGGACTGGCTGACGCCACACCGCATCTTCGAGGGTAATCGTCCAACCAACACTATTCTCGCCGAGCGTTTGACGCCGGAGACACTTGGAGCTCTGGTTGCGCTTTACGAACACAGCGTGTTCACTCAAGGCACGATCTGGAACATTGATTCATTCGACCAGTGGGGTGTCGAGCTGGGCAAGGTATTGGCGCAGCGCATGATTCCCGAACTTGAAAGCACGGGCGAACCAACCCTCAAGCATGACAGCTCGACCAGCGCGTTGATCCGGCGCTACCGCCGGCTCAAAAATGAGCGATTTGAACGTTGAGCGTGAGTCTGACGCTGCCATCATATAACGCCGTGAACATCACCCGCATCCAAGGAGATGACGATGAACACAAGGGCCTATGATCTGATCGTAATCGGTACAGGTACGGCTGCCAGCGTCACCGCCACAGGTTGCCGCAAAGCAGGCTGGTCGGTGGCGACCATCGATCACCGGCCTTTTGGTGGCACCTGCGCGTTACGCGGCTGCGATCCGAAGAAGGTGCTGATCGCCGCCGCCGAAGTGATTGACGGCTTCGCACGCATGGGCGCCATCGGCACCGTGAAAGGTGCGATCAGCATCGACTGGCCAGCGCTTCAGCATCACAAGCGTTCGTTCACCGACCCGGTACCCGAAAAACGCGAGCAGGCGTATCGCAAACGTGGAATCGACAGCTACCATGGCCGGGCGCGTTTCACCGGAGGCGACACGATTTCAGTGGATGGTCAGACACTGAAGGCCCGGTATATTGTCATTGCCGCAGGTGCAGAGCCGGTCAAGCTGCCGATCGAAGGTGCTGAACTGCTGGCTCTGAGCGATGATTTTCTTAATCTGAAGACGTTGCCGCGTCGTATCGTACTGGTCGGCGGCGGCTACATCGGCTTCGAGTTCGCCCATGTCGCAGTGCGCGCCGGTGCCAGCGTCACCGTTCTGAACCGGGGAGTGCGCGCGCTGACCGGCTTCGAACCGGACCTGGTCACGCTGCTGGTGGACCGCACTCGTGCACTGGGCGTGGACATACGCCTCGGTCATGAAGTCAAGGCTGTGCGCAAGCGTGGTGGCAACTTCGAGGTTGAGGCTGAGGGCCCCGACGGCCGCGTCTTCATTGAAACCGATCTGGCGGTCCACAGCGGTGGACGCGCGCCCGCGCTTGAAGCGCTGGACCTTGATGCCGCCGGTATCACGCGCCACAACGGCCGGCTGGTGCTCGACAAAACTTTTCGCAGCACCTCGAATCCGGCGGTGTTTGCCGCTGGCGATGCCGCCGGCGGCCCCTTGCCGTTGACGCCGGTGGCGGCGCTGGAGGCACATGCTGTGGTCGCCAATCTGCTGCACGACAAGGGTGTTACGGTGGATTACACCGGCATCCCCAGTGCGGTATTCACCTTGCCACCCTTGGCGCGAGTCGGCCTGCTGGAGGCCGAGGCGCGTGCAGAGGGCCTGCGCTTTCGGGTGAAGCACGAAACTGTTCCCGGCTGGTACACCGCACGCCGCGTTAACGAACCGTGTTACGGCTACAAGGTGCTGGTGGAAGAAGGCAGCGAGCGCATCCTCGGCGCACACCTGATAGGCCCTGAGGCCAGCGAGGTGATCAATCTATTTGGTTTTGCCATGCGCAACGGCTTGACGACTGCGGCCATCAAACACGCCATCTTTGCTTACCCCAGCGCGGCGTCGGATATCGAATCCATGCTGCCATGAAAAATTCTTTGGCACTCGCGCCCGGACCTGGCTGATTAACATGAAGCAATGGAGAGGCACATACTGCGGAGAGAAGCGCTTAAGTGCGCGGCAGTGCGCGCGGTGTCACGTGGCGCTTATCTGCACGCTGATGCTCCGGACCACCGACCCGGTGTGTTGCTACCAGTAACCGGCAGCGAAGACTCGCTTTATATTGCAGCTTATGAGCAATTGAAATTGAAGAGGGTCAAGACACGTGTGGTCAGCGTGCCGTTGTGGAAAATGCTCGAGAATCAGAGCCAGGAATATCGCAACAGTGTGCAACATCGGCTTCGAGCCCGCTCACTTCGTCGCCGCAGTCAGAGAGAAAATGGCGCGTCACGCCGCAAAGCAATGAGCCGGGTGGAGCCGGATCAAACAACGTAGATGCAAAATGAGCAACGCAAAAGGGCCGGCAATGAAAATAAATCCATCAGCAGGGAAACCCGCCAATCCATCGATGCTGGTCAACGTACCAAAACTGGTTACTGCCTACTATGCAGAGCTCCCAGACCCGACTGTGCCCGGGCAACGGGTCGCGTTCGGCACCTCGGGGCATCGCGGTTCAGCATTCGAAAAGACCTTCAATGAATGGCATGTACTTGCCATCAGTCAGGCCATTTGCCAGTACCGCAAGCAGCAAGGCATAAACGGCCCACTGTTCCTCGGCATTGACACACACGCGCTTTCCGAACCGGCGTCTGCCAGCGCGCTCGAAGTGCTGGCGGCCAACGGCGTGGAAGTCATGCTTGCCGAGCACGACGAATACACGCCGACGCCTGTCATTTCTCACGCTATCCTCACTTACAACCGTGGCCGTGATAGCGGACTGGCCGACGGTATTGTCATCACGCCTTCGCACAATCCACCCGACAACGGTGGCTTCAAGTACAACCCACCCAACGGCGGGCCGGCGGACACCGATATCACGGGATGGATCGAAACCCGCGCCAACGAGTTTCTCGAAAGTGGTCTTCGGGGCGTGAAAAGAATCACGTTCGAGTAGGCTTTGCGCGTTGCCACCACGCATCGGTACGATTATCTCAACACTTATGTGAACGATCTTGGCGGTGTGCTCGACATGGAGTTGATTCGCGACGCGAGCATTCGAATGGGCGTAGATCCTCTCGGTGGCGCCGGAGTCCATTACTGGCCCCGGATTGCGGAGCGCTACAGCCTGAATCTTAGCGTCGTCAACCAGGCTGTCGACCCGACGTTCCGGTTCATGACAGTCGATTGGGACGGTCAGATTCGTATGGATCCATCCTCCACTTATGCCATGCAGAGCCTGATTGGTTTGAAGGGCCGCTTCGACATCGCTTTTGCGTGCGACACCGATCATGACCGGCACGGGATTGTCACCCGGAGCACGGGGTTGTTACCGCCCAATCATTATCTTTCCGTCGCCATCTTCTACCTACTCCAGCATCGGCCGAAGTGGAGCAAGTCAGCGGCGATCGGCAAGACGGTGGTGAGCAGCGCGATGATTGACCGCGTCACCGCGAAACTTGGTCGCAAGCTTTATGAAGTACCGGTCGGCTTCAAGTGGTTTGTGGATGGATTGCTTGACGGCTCGTTGTGCTTTGGCGGGGAAGAGAGCGCCGGTGCGTCTTTCCTCCGTAAGGATGGCAGCGTCTGGACAACGGATAAAGACGGAATCGTTCCGGCTTTGCTCGCGGCGGAAATCACGGCACGCATGAGCCGCGATCCCGGCGAAATCTGCCGCGAGCTTGCGGGCGAGCTCGGCGAACCGGTTTCTGATCGCGTCGAAGCTCCCGCCACTGCGGCGCAGAAGATCAGACTGGCCAAGCTGTCGCCCGATCAATTGCACAGCGACCGGCTGGCCGGCGAAAAGATCGAA
The DNA here is from genome assembly GCA_038319625.1 of Gammaproteobacteria bacterium. GTDB lineage: Bacteria > Pseudomonadota > Gammaproteobacteria > JBBQDK01 > JBBQDK01 > JBBQDK01. Next base: position 4,424 of record JBBQDK010000092.1, on the reverse strand, counting down.
CAAGTACTCGATCGCGCGCCCGGCAACAACGCGACGATCGGTGGCATCAAGGTGGTCACCGCCAACGGCTGGTTTGCCGTGCGGCCATCCGGAACCGAGGCAATCTACAAAATCTACGCGGAAAGCTTTAACGGCAAAGTGCATCTGCGAAGCATCCTGAAGGAAGCACAGAGCATCGTCGACGCAGCGCTCACCAATCTTTAACTAATTAAAGGAATCATCATGTCCGACCAGTCTGACCAACAATGCATCAACACTCTTCGCTTCTTGTCGGTAGACATGGTGCAGAAGGCCAACAGCGGCCACCCCGGCCTGCCGTTGGGCGCCGCGCCGATGGCCTACGCGCTGTGGGCGCGCCAGCTCAAGCACAACCCGGCCAATCCGCACTGGATCGACCGCGACCGCTTCGTGCTGTCGGCCGGACACGGCTCGGCACTTCTCTACAGCCTTCTGTATGTGACCGGCTACGACCTGTCGCTGGATGATATCAAGCAATTCCGCCAATGGGGCAGCAAGACGCCGGGTCATCCCGAGCGCGGCCACACGCCCGGCGTTGAAGTGACCACCGGCCCGCTCGGCCAGGGGCTGACGAACGCAGTCGGTATGGCGATCAGTGAAGCGCATCTGGCTGCACGCTACAACCGCGACGGCCACGTGCCGATTGATCACCACACCTGGGCGATCATCAGCGATGGAGATCTGATGGAAGGCGTTGCCTCCGAAGCCGCCTCGCTAGCCGGGCACCTGAAACTTGGCAAGCTGATCTGCCTGTACGACGACAATAGCGTCACGCTGTCGGCCGGTACCGACATCACGTTTTCGGAGGATCGCGCCAAGCGCTTCGAAGCCTATGGCTGGCAGATCCTCCACGTGGCCGATGGCAACGATGTCGCCGCGGTCAGCGCGGCGCTCGACGCCGCCCGCGCCGACACCACGCAGCCATCGCTGATCCTGGTGCGCACCCACATCGGCTTCGGCTCGCCCGAGCAAGACAGCTACAAGTCTCACGGTTCGCCGCTCGGCGTCGAAAATGTGAAAAAAACCAAGGAGAAGCTTGGTTGGCCGGTCGATCCGCCTTTTCAAGTACCGGAACCGGCGTTGGCGCAGTTTCGTGAGGCACTGGACCGTGGTGCAAAGGCTGAGGCCAAATGGAACGGGCGGCTGGATGCCTATGCCAAGGCATTCCCGGAGCTGGCAAAAGAGTTGCACGGCCGCCTGTGCGGCGAGCTGCCTGCCGGGTGGGACGCCGACATCCCGGTTTTTCCCGCTGACGCCAAGGGTATGTCCACCCGCGTCGCCGGCGGCAAGATTATGAATGCGTTCGCGCAGAAACTGCCTGCACTGGTCGGCGGATCTGCGGATCTTGATCCGTCCACTCACACCGCGTTGAAGGGGCTGGGAGACTTCAATCCGGCAATGGTATCCGGCGAGGACAGCGAAGGCTCCGACGGCGGTGGTTGGAGTTACGCCGGCCGCAATTTGCATTTCGGCGTGCGCGAACATGCGATGGGTGCCATCGTCAACGGGCTGGCCGCACATGGTGGCTTCATTCCGTACGGCGCTACCTTCCTGATCTTCTCCGACTACATGCGCCCGGCGATCCGTCTTGCCGCGTTGATGGGCGTGCACGTGGTACTCGTGTTCACCCACGACAGCATTGCGCTCGGTGAAGATGGACCCACCCACCAGCCAGTAGAGCAGCTGGCCAGCCTGCGAGCAATCCCCAATCTCACCGTCATTCGCCCTGCCGACGCCAACGAAACCGCGATGGCGTGGAAGGTGGCGGTGGAAACCGGCGACCGCCCGGTGCTGCTGGTGTTGACCCGGCAAGACGTGCCGACGCTCGACCGCAGCCGCTACGCCAGCGCCGATGGACTGCGCAAAGGCGCGTATGTACTGAGCGACGCGAAAAATTGCAAACCCGGGCTGATCCTGATCGCCAGCGGCTCCGAAGTCGGCCTGATCCTCGCCGCCGCCGAGCGTCTGCAAAATGAAGGCGTCGCGGTACGTTGCGTGTCGATGCCGAGTTGGGAACTATTCGATGCCCAGCCGCAAAGTTACCGCGACGCGGTGCTTCCGCCCAGCGTACCTGCGCGACTGGCGGTGGAGCTGGGCGTGTCTCAAGGCTGGCGCCGCTACATCGGTGACCAAGGTGCTATGCTCGGCATCGAACACTTCGGCGCATCCGCCCCCGCCGGGAACCTGCTGCGCAAATACGGCTTCACCATCGACAACGTCGTGTCATGTGCGCGCAAGCTGCTAGCCTCAACCTCCGGCTCCCCGACATAACTCCATCAGGAAGTTTCGGGAGTCACTGGGCATGCCGGCGCTTGAGTATCGAGTCGAGGACTCGGTTATGGTCTTTCGTACGACGGACGACCGATGTCACCTCGCGCTTCCAGGCGCGCGAGCAATAGATAAAAGTACAACATCCCGCGTTGCGTACCGAGGGCGTTCAGCACGTGCTGGGCATCGAACGGCGCAGATCCTGCCACGAGTGAGATGTTGCTCGCAACGCTGGTATCATTGGCGGGGAACACGTCCAGTCGCCCCAAACCACGCAGCAAAATGACCGCCGCCGTCCAGGGGCCGATTCCCTTGATCCGGCAGAGAACTTCCGCTGCATCCGGACTCGTACACTGTTCCAATGCTGTTGCGTCGAGTGTGCCGGATGAGAGCGCTTCGACAACGCGCCTTAACGTTGCAATCTTGTTGGCGCTAAGCCCGGTTGAGCGCAGGACATCGTCGGTTGCACTCTGAACGCTTTCTGCAGTCGGAAACACGTACAACGGTCTCGGCATATCATCTACTTCCACCGATTGCCCCAGAGCAATAACCAGGCGATGCATGATCGCACTGGCCGCTTGTAGACTCACCTGCTGGAATATGATCGCATTGGCGCATGCCTCCCAGAGAGTGGGATAGCGGGGTGGCTTTACACCACGCATGCGCTTGACCACTGGAGCCAGCCACGGGATGCGCGCTGCTGATCGATCGAAATCCTTGAGATTGCGATCAACTCCGAGCATCTGGCGCACCAGCCCGAGCACACCGGCCTTCTTGCTCGTATCTCCCTCGATTGTGACGGACAGCGAGTCTTCGTGACCCATCTGCGTGACGCGTACAATCACGGGTTCAGGGGAGCCAGAAAGTGCGCGCACATATTGTCCTTCGGGTGTGAGTAGATCGACGGCATTTGTCGAGAAACGACGCAGCACACTCACCGTAAGATCGAGACGGTACGGCATCACGACGGGAATTTTATGCACCTGCATCAATGTCGCGTCCTCTGAGAATGGAAAATTCAAGGCGTATTATGGAGTATGCGTGATTTCCTTCTGGCCTGGCAACTGTGTACGTTTTCCGATTTTCTTTGGAGTCGTTCTTCAGAATTACCCGAAGGGTGAATCGGAGTTTCACGAAACTGACTGCGGCTATCCGGCCTCGTGGTCACAGGCATCAGGGCATGATGAGCTACGGCTCGTCTTGCTGTGGTTATGGCGCTTCAAAGGCTCCGAAATTCGCACTGCGCTGGTTTTTAGGATCAATAATACCTTGCTCTATTCTGGAGCAATTTATTCGCCGTAATGTATGCTGACGCACAGACGGCCGACGCCAAGTTAAAGAAAATATAAAGAGCACTGAACGCTCGACAATTCGAGTTGATATGTTGCAAAACGACGGAAAGTAGCCTTCAATACGCATCCCTGTTCAAGAAAATAGCGCTTATTCACATGACGATCAATCTTGTCATTGTCGTGCTTTATACGGTGAATATCTGGTTGCGCACCAGCAGTGGCGAAAGCGTTCCGGTTTAATCGATGGTTTGGTGTTGTACGGCGACGCCCCGCACTTGTACAGGAAACTGTAACTGGAGAAGAATTGTCATGAGGACGAAATTCAAAATCGGCGATCACGTGACCTGGAACTCGGAGGCCGGGCATGTCAGCGGCATGATCATCAAGGTGCACACAAAGAACCTAGATTATAAGGGGTATACGCATCACGCGAGCGAGGATGAACCGCAGTATGAAATCAAGAGCGGCAAGACCGATCACATTGCGATGCACAAAGGAACAGCGCTGAAAAAAGCAAGCAGTTGAGATCAATCGCCAGCATGACGCTCTTGCGGCGGGTGCTCCGTGAGTTCGCTTGTTTTAATGATTGGAAATAATTGGAGCGTTTATGACTAACTACAGCGAAATTCAGCCACCACGCGATCCCCTTGAGATGAGACTTAGCAGCGCGGATGATCGCATCCGCTTGAGCACTTGGCTGCCTCTGCGCACAGGCATCGTGCCCCACATCCGTATAGGCAGTAGATGGATCAATATATTGTGGGTCATACCGCTGGTGGTTGTTTTTCTGATCCTTGGGATCGCCGTCGCGCAAGAGTTGCGTTCCATCCCCGCAGTACAGCAATT
>JBBQDK010000091.1:0-11706 GCA_038319625.1 Gammaproteobacteria bacterium | reverse complement strand
GCTTCACTTCTTCCGGCGTCGGCAACAGGTCCTGGGAGATGACATTGATGTTGTTGACCGCATCTTCAGGCGCGAGCGTGGCTTTTGCTGTGATGGGTTTGCTGTTGGGCATGGGATTCTGTTTGCGCGATGTCGATGCGGTCCCATCTTAACATAGGCGCGGGCGGGTTCGCCCTGGACGGGGTCAGCCGTGTCCCGGGGCGGGGCCGATGACTTCGTGGGTCTCGCGGTCGCCGGTCTCCCGGCCGTGGCGGTAGGCTTGGCCCCACTCGAAGGTCTCGAAGCCGGAGATGGTGTCGTCAGGGTCGCGGGTGATGGCGTCATCGAGCAGTTCACCATAGCCCAGTGCGTCCAGGCTGGCGATGATGCCATTGGCGTAGCCGCGGTTGTACCAGAGTTGTGCCTCCTCCGGTTTGTCGAGGAAGCCCACGCTTTCGGCGTATAGTTCCTCGATCAGACCGATGAGCTTGCCGATCAAGACGCGTTGAATGCCGGGCAGTCGCATGGTGGCAGAGTCTCGATGGGCAGGGTGTACCTGATGATACTACGAGGATTTGACCGGATTGTACCGTTGCTGCGGGGAAGACTTAAACAGGGATTCATAGTCAAGCAGCTATTTGATGCTGCCGTCCAGGGTGGCGTTGTTGAGACCGAACAGCTAGCCGGTTTCAGAGGTGAGCTTGCTGCCTCCGCTCAAACTTACTGCCGTGCTCGCGGCGATGCCTTATAGATACTACCCGGTTCCGTTCAATCCGGGCTATCTGTCAGTCGTGGCTGTAATGCTTCTTGATAGGCTTGATGATTTCCCAGGTGCATTTCAGACCGACGGAAAAATTCACCAGGTCGTGGCGCTTGATGGTCACGGGTGAGCCGCCCTCAGGCGTAACGATGGCTTCGCCCTTGAGGATGTAGCAGATCTCGCGGGTCTCATAGGTCCAGGGAAAGGTCGAGGCCTCTTTGTCCCAAATCGGCCAGTCGTAAACGCCCATGGCGTCGAGTTTCATTGGGGAGGGATTGTGTTCGATAGTTATCTGTTCCATGGAGGCTCCGGTGATATGACGGGGTTTATTGAGCACAGTGTCGATAGGCGGCATCAGGCGCGTGAAATGAATTCTCCGGTTGCGGTGTTGATCTTGATGCGTTCGCCCTGTGTCAGATACTCGGGCACGTTGATGATCAGCCCGGTGGGCAGCGTGGCCGGTTTACTGCGCGAGGTGGCGCTGGCACCCTTGATGCTGGGCGCGCACTCCATGATATCCATTTCCACGCTGGCGGGCAGTTCGATACCGAGCACGGCATCGTCGGCGATCAGGACATACAGGCCCTGCAGGCCGTCGATCAGGTAAGGCAATTCACTCTCCAGAGCCTCGCTGTCCAACGTGTATTGCTCGTAGCTTTCCAGGTCCATGAAGGTCGCCGCCGCGGTCTCCTTGAAGAGCATCTGGACCGGACGACGCGCGAAATCGACTTCCTGCAGCATGTCTTCACCCTTGTAGGTATGCTCGAACTTCTGCTTGGTGACGACATTGCGGAAGGTCGCCTTGTACAAGGTGTTGCCACTGCGCGAGGACGGCGATTTTACCTGGATGTCCTTGGCAACGTAGGTGCTGCCGTCGATGGACACGACGGCGCCTTTTTTCAAATCGCAGGCTTTCATGGCTGACTACCGGGTTCGAGAGAGAATTCCGCGGCATTCGCCACGGATCGGAGCGACATTCTAGCGCAAGTCAGTGCTTGTTCTTCAAGCTTCCCGGCTTGACGAACTTGATAGTCTGCTCGGGCACATAAGACTTGTCGAACACCAGATCGATGTTGCGCTGCTCGTTTACCTCGGTGGCCTTGACCTGGCGCAACTCGGGGATACGCACGGCGAGATAGGCGCAGCTCGCGGCGGCCAGGGATTCGTCGTCGTCATGCAGCGACTGGATCAGGCTGCTGGCGACGAACTGCGCGCGTTGCAACTGATCAGGCGCCGCGATATGCGTACCCCCCAGTGCGATGCCATCGTCCATAAATTGGTCCATGCGATCGAGATACTGCCGCTGTGAGTCCGGCAGGGGTTTGTCGCGGTGATATTCAAGTTGTAGGGTTCCGTTCAAGATCACGGCCAGTATGCTGCTCATTGAGTTTGATCCCGTCGTTGGGCGAAGTCGCATCCGACGATTTAACCACATCGACGGCATATTTTGAAAAAAGTCCGGCTCGCCCCGGCCGCGCGGACCTTGAACCGGGCGGTGTGCGACACCATATCGGAAGCAGACACATACCCTGAGCGTGCCCATGTCCGCAAGCCTGCAAGTCGTCTGTCCACACTGCAATGCCGTCAATCGCCTGCCCACCACCCGGCTCGGCGAAGGCGGGCAGTGCGGCAAATGTCATCAAGCCCTGTTTACGGCCAAACCCGTCGAACTGACCACCGCGACGATCAGGCCACATCTCGACCGTAGCGATATCCCGCTGGTGGTGGATTTCTGGGCGCCGTGGTGCGGTCCCTGTCGCATGATGGCACCGGTGTTCGCTCAGGCTGCTGCGAATCTGGAGCCGGGGGTGCGCTTCGCCAAGGTGAATACCGAAGACCAGCCGGCGCTAGCCGATCGCTTTGCGATCCGCAGCATACCTACGTTAGCGCTGTTCAGGGGCGGGCGCGAAGTGGCGCGTCAGTCCGGTGCGCTGGATCTGGCGCGACTGACACAGTGGGTGCGCGCGCATTCAGGCTAGTGCCGCCGTCGATCCGCCAGGGGGGCGGGACATCGGAGCTTGGCGGTGTCAACCGGTTCGGGATTCGATCAAGTATAGTCGCTGCTGGCCCGCTCGCTGCTCGGCTTGCACCTGTCTTCCAGAGGCTGGCTGATTTCTGTTATGTTCGCAGCTATCAAGCCTATCAATTCCGGTAGAACATCATGAATTTTTGCAGTCAGTGCGGCGCGCCCGTGCACGTGAGCATTCCTGAGGGCGATAACCTGCCACGCTACGTGTGTCCGGCCTGCGGCACCATCCATTACCAGAATCCCAAGATCGTCGCGGGCTGCATTCCCGAGTGGCAGGGTAAGGTCCTGCTGTGCCGACGCGCCATCGAGCCACGTTACGGCCTGTGGACGCTGCCGGCCGGTTTTATGGAGAATGGCGAAACCACGCCCGCGGCCGCCGCGCGCGAGACGCTGGAAGAGGCCAATGCCGTGGTCAAGGAGCTGGTGTTGTACGGTGTGTTCAATCTGCCGCACATCAATCAGGTGTACATGCTGTTCCGCGGTCAGTTGCTGGATGGCCGGGCCAGCGCCGGCGCGGAAAGCCTGGAAGTGCGCCTCTGCGAGGAATCGCAGGTACCCTGGGGGGAGTTGGCCTTCCCGGTGATTCGCGAGACGCTGGAACTGTTTTTCGAGGATCGGCGGTGCGGCAGTTATCCGCTGCGTATGGGTGACATCATCCGTGATGCGGAAAACGGAATCGAGGTACGTCGGTATTGAGTGGCACGGTTTCGCCGGAGAGAACTAGTGATGTGCTCCGTAATTCTTGGAATTAAATTCAAGTACCGAGAATCGCCATGTACCAGATCATGAAGCATCCCTGTGGCGGTATCTCCCTCTCCCTCCGGGAGAGGGTTGGGGTGAGGGAGTATATGATCCCCTCATCTCATCTTGTCCTTCTCCCGGAGGGAGAGGGACGTTCATCCAAACCTCAGTGCTTAGCGAGCATGCGGCATAAGTTCCAAACAGAATGAAGCACACCACTAGCGCAGTTTGCCGAGGCTGTTGTTGAAACGCTCGACCTTGTTGCCGATGCTGCGCTGTACCTTGGCTTTGTCGTCGGACTCCAGCTTGTCGAGCAGGTTGTTGTACTGGTCGAGGAAGTCGGCCATCATGCGTCGGGCCTGTTCGATCACTTCCGGCGTGGCGTCGTCTTCCGATGCCAATTCAATCTCATCACCGAGCTCTACGGCGTCAGCGGCGAGCCGTTCAACTTCTTTTGCAAGCTTGGCGTCCATAGTGGGCGTCACCTTAGACGACTACCCTGCGGAAGTAAAGGAAACCACTGTTTACTTGGCGGCTGAGCGCAGCAATCCGCACCACACTTGTGTGGTTCATTCGGAAGGCCTGTCGAAAGGTTATACTTGGGTGTGAGAAGTTTCGTTTTTCAGGAGGTGTGACATGTATGGGTTTAACGTCATAGTGCAGGGCCAGTTCGGTGCGGTGGTCACGCGCGTCATCGAGGAGTTAAAGAAAGAAGGTTTCGGTGTGCTCACCGACATCGATGTTCAGGCCACGCTCAAGGCCAAGCTCGGTGAGGACATGCGACCTTATCGCATCCTTGGTGCCTGCAATCCACCGCTGGCGCATAAAGCCATCACGATGGAACCGGACATCGGATTGTTGCTGCCTTGCAACGTGCTGGTGCGGGAGCAGGAGGATGGCAAGATCAATGTCGGTTTCATGGATCCCCAAGCCGTGCTCGGGTTGGTGCAACGCAAGGAGATGGAATCGCTGGGTGCGGATGTGCGCGCCCGCATGGTGCGGGTACGCGACGGCTTGGCAGCATAATTCCGGCGCAATGCAGGGGGCTATGTCGCCGGTGGTAATCGGGTCGGGATTACGCGGCGTGGCTGCCGAGTATTATGCTTTGTGCATCGCCGAATTGCTGATCGGCCTCTAACAGCAGGGCCTCGATGGCCAGTGGCGGCAGACCGATCATGTCCCAGGCGGCCGGGTCCAGTGGCGGTGCGGCTTCGCTGGCGCCGGTGCCGCTGCGAATAGCGCTGGCCACTACATCCGCGACATGCACGATCGCGGTAATCAGTGGATAGTTTTGCGACCGGCTGGGGCTGTGATGGAACTCGATGGCATCCACCAGGCTGTTCGGCAGTTTCCACATCCGCATCAGTTCCGCTCCCACCGTGGCATGATCGAAGCCCAGTAATTCCTGCTCCGCCTGCTGCAATACGATGCCGTTGTAGCGCACCCGCAGCAACGCCTCGCGAGCCAGTTCGGGCAGCTTGTTGTAAATTACCAGTGAGCCGAGATCGTGCAGCAAGCCGGCGACGAAGAAATGCTCCACATTGGGCTGCTTGCTGCGTGCCGCCAGCAGGCGCGCCACCACGCCGCCGTACAGGCTGTGTTTCCAGAAGCCGTCCATGGACACCAGGTCGTTGGGTACGCCGGAGAACATCTTCACCACGGACGTGGCGAGGATCAGGTCGAGCAGGTCCAAGGTGCCGATCACGGTGATGGCGCGCGACACCGTGTCGATGCGCGATGGAAAGCCGTAAAACGGGCTGTTGACGATCTTGAGCAGACGCGCGGTGAGCGCCGAGTCTTCGCTGAGCACGCGACCGATATCGATGGACGAGGCTTCCGGATCGTTTACCAGTTCGATGGCGCGCATCACCACTTCCGGCAGCGAAGGCAGATCGATAGCGCCGGTGATCAGTTCGCGCGGACTAACTGTCATAACCATTCGACTCCACATGATGCAAGGTTTCGCGCATCCGGTACAAACGCAGCAGTTCCTTGACCAACGGGTGGTCATGGTCGAGGTGGCGGAAGCGCTGCTGCAAACGCTCTTCAAACTGTTCCGGTGTTTCCGGTCCGCTGCCCAGGCGTTCCGGCAAGGCGGTCGCCGCCTGCGCGGGGGCCTGCACCTCCAGGCCTTTCACGCCTTCCTGCTCAAGCCACGATAAATCCTGTGCCGTCAGGGCAGATCCCGCCTTGATCAGTACCTTTCCCTTGCGGTCGCTTACCGTGCGCAGCACGATCATGCCTTCCCGCAGCCAGCCGAGCGTGAAATAGCTCATGCCGCACCGGCAGCTGCGCGCTGCGCTGACAGGATAGGTGTATGCAGCGGTACGGCCATGGATTTTCCCTGTGAGTGTGTCATTTGACACAGTACCTTGTGGCGGATCACACAACCGCGGTCGCTCGCCGGCCCGGTTGCCAGACTAAGGTTTTGATTCTACATGCTCGACGGAATATGGCAACAGGATTGCTTTGCACTAAGAATGCCAATGCCCGAAGTGCTTGAAGATGATCCCGCCGAACGTTCCGATCACGCTCTGTGGTTGGCCATGGGCGTGGCCCTGGGTCTGCACGCTGTCTGTTTCGCCGGACTGTGGCATTGGCCGCCGCCGCTGGCCTGGTCCGAGGCGACCGCACCCACGGTACTGACGGTGACGATGGCACCGTCAGTACCGCAACAATTGCATACGGTGCCGCCATCGTCCGCGGCGGCGCCGGTTCCGAGCGCGCCGTCATACAAGGCACCGATTCCGGCCACGGCACCGCATGCGGTGCCTGCCACGCACCGCGTCCACACGACGAGGGCGCGTCCGCGTCGGCAACAGGCGACCAGCGCTGCTGTCGTCGCACAACCGGCCATGTCCGCCAGTGTCGCGACGATAGGCGCCGCTGCGATCGTTGGGCCGCCGGCCACGGATAAAGTGCCAGCCTGTGTCACCCGCACCGAACCGGTGTACCCCAGTGCGGCGCGGCGGCGCGGTCAGCAAGGCGTGGTCATGGTGACGGTCGAGGTCGATGCCGACGGCGCTACACTCAGGGTCAGTCTGCAGCACAGTTCCGGTTATGCGGTGCTGGACACTGCGGCATTGAACGCGGTACGACACTGGCGTTTCACTCCGGCACACCGTGCCGGCAGGGCGGTACGCGCCGCTGTGCAGGTGCCGATACGGTTCCGGCTCACCGGAGGAGGGGATGATGAAGTCTGAACGATTTCGATGAATGATGAACGATGAATTCTAGCGCACCAAACTGTCATTATTGAGAAATGGCGGTTCGAGCCACGTCGGCTAAATAAGGATAATACATGTCAGCGCCACGGTTTTTATGGCTTAGTACACTATTGCTGGTCGCACAGCAGGCTGGTGCGAGTTGCGGTTCCGCCTACTGCACTGTGAATACGGCATGGGAAGCGCTGGGTGCGGCTCCGCAACCGGGATGGACACTCGATTTACGCTACGAATTCCTCAAGCAGGATACCCTGCGCGCCGGCAGCGGCAAAACGGCACCGGCGGGTATTCCCGATACGCACGATGAAGTCAGTACACTGAACCGCAATGTGCACTTGGGTCTGGACTATGCCTGGAATGCCCGTTGGGGTGTGTCCCTGCAGATTCCATATTTGCAGCGCGAGCACACGCACATCCACAACGATCCGATCAACGGCGCGGAAACTGAATCCTGGGACATCAGTGCGCTGGGCGATGTGCGTGTGCTCGGTGTCTATCAGCTTGAGCGGTCCCCGCGGCAAGGCGCAGCGACGGGTCTGCATTTCGGCCTGAAACTGCCGACCGGCGCGACCGGTGAGCGCAATGCGGACGGCGAGCTGGCGGAACGTACCCTGCAGCCCGGTACCGGCACGACCGATCTGATACTCGACATCTATCGTCATGGCGCCTGGATGAGCAACTCGGCCTGGTTCGCGCAGGCGCAAGTGCAGCAGGCACTCAACAGTCATGCCGGTTACCGGCCGGGCAGCCAGCTCAACCTCGATGCCGGTTTGAGCTGGCGCGCGACCTCGCAGATCAATGCATTGCTGCAACTCAACGCTCATCTGCGCGGACGCGATCACGGCGCCGCCGCCGAGCCCGAGGATTCCGGCAGTCACATGCTGTCGCTGAGCCCTGGTCTAAGCATTGCCGCCGGCGCCGGGCGCGTCTATGCCTTCGTGCAGTTGCCGCTGTACCAGTACGTCAACGGCACGCAGCTGACACCGGACTGGAGCGCCGTGATCGGCTGGCGGCAGCGGTTCTGACCGAGCCAGGCTAAGGGGTTCACTGCGGTCGCGGCAACACGCGACATACTACTTCTCGTTGCTTGGCGATGGCTGCGGCTAACGCCACAGTCACTGTGCCATATCCCACGTTTGCGTGCCGTCCGCAGTACGCGCTACGCAAACTTTTCCTTGCAATACAGCAGCCGTCACTCCTGGCATACAGATTGCCCGGTGAATCGGCAACACTGTGTCCATCAAGGGTCATCATGCGCAATACTCACTATCCGACGTTACTGCTTTCCTTGTTCAGCATCGGTATCGCACCCGTCACAGCGGCGGCCGATGCGACCACGCTACCCGAACTGCTGGTCGAAGACACCCTGCTCGTCGACCCGGCGCAGCGCGATTTTTCGTTGGCGAAGTCGGCGGGCGTGGCGGCGGATGGCGGGGCATGGTTGCGCAATGTCACCGGTGTCTCGGGCGTGCGCATGGGTGGGCATGGCATCGATCCGGTGATCCGCGGTCTGGCGCAGACCCGCATCAATATCCTGCTCGACGGCGCGTATGTGCATGGCGGTTGCCCCAATCGCATGGACCCGCCGAGCGCTTATACCGATCTCGACAGCTACGATACAGTCACGGTGCTGAAGGGCGTGCAAAGTGTGCAATACGGCGCGGGCGGTGGCGCGGGCACCGTGTTGTTCGCGCGCGAGACGTCGCGCTTCGCGGCAGGAGAAGCACTGCGTGGCAAGGCAGGCCTGCAATTCCAGAGCAACCCGAATACCCGCAGTGGCTTCGCCGATCTGGCCGCTGGCGCACCGCAAGGCTATGCACGCCTGATCGCTTCGCGCAAACAGGCTGACGATTACCGTGACGGCGATGGCGTCGATGTGCGTTCCGGTTTCAGCAGCAAGGACGCCAATCTCCTGCTCGGTGTTACGCCCGATGCGCACACCCGACTTGAACTCGGTCTGGAGGCGAACCGCACCGACGATGCCTTGTATGCCGGTGCCGGCATGGACGCGCCGCAAAGCGACAACGATACGGTGCGCGTGAAGTTCAAGCGCGATACGGCAGTCGGTCCGTTCAGTGCCGTGAATGCCGAACTGTATCGCAGCGACGTGACGCATGTGATGGACAACTATTCGCTGCGGCCACAGACCGCGCCGATGAAAATGCGCGTACCGTCCACCTCGCTGACCACGGGTGGACGGTTTGGCGTCGATATTGCCGCAGCCAATGGTTGGCTGTGGACTTTGGGCGTCGATCGTCAGGCCAATAATCGCGAGGCCTTGCGTTACTCGGGCATGATGACCGCGAGTACGCTCGATGCGCTGCTCTGGCCGGATGTCGATATCGAACAGACCGGTGTGTTCGGGGAATTGCTCGTCGATCTCGATGCGCACAACCGCTTCAAGGGCGGTCTGCGTTATGACCGCGTCGTTTCCGACGCCGGCCGCGCCGCCGAGGTGCCGCCGGCGGCGGGTGCGATCAGTCCGGATGCGCTGTACACGCTGTATTACGGCACTACCGCGCAGGATCGTACTGACGGCAATTTCGGCGGGCTGCTGCGTCTGGAGCATGATTTCGCGGCCGTGCCGATGACCGTGTACACCGGTCTCAGTCGCAGTGTGCGCAGCGCTGACGCCACGGAGCGCTTTATGGCTTCCAACGCCATGTCGCCCAGTCAGCGCTGGGTGGGCAATCCAACGCTCGCTCCCGAGATCCATCATCAGTTCGATGTCGGACTGGATTGGCGCACGGAGGCCTGGGAGGCCGGCGGCGATCTGTACTACAACCACGTCAGTGATTTCATTCTGCGCGATCTGGCGCATGGACAGCCGGGTATCCTGCGCAGCGATAACGCGACCGTTTATCGCAACGTCGACGCCGTACTCTACGGCCTGGAACTGGAGGCGACCCGACACTGGACGCGACGCTGGCAGAGCCGCGCGACGCTGGCCTATGTGCATGCGCAGAACACGACTGACAGTCGCGCCATCGCGCAGATTCCACCACTCGAATTCAGTCTGGCGCTGGACTACCGTCAGGACAGTTGGAGCGGTGGCGCGAAGCTGCGCGGCGCGGCGCGGCAGACCCGTGTCGACAGCGACCCTGTCACCGGCAGCGGCCTCGATGTGCGGCAGACACCGGGCTTCGCGGTACTGGACCTGTACGGCAAGACGCGCCTTGGCAAGCGGGCCGAGCTGCAATTGGGCATCGATAATGTCTTTGCCCGCACCTATGCCGAACACTTGAACAAGGCAAATGCCTTTGATGTGACTCAGGTGCAGGTCAACGAACCGGGACGTTCGTTGTGGATCAAGGGCGAGGTGAAATTCTGATGTTGGGCGCTGCGCGGGCAAGGGCGGGTTCGGGTTCGCCCGCGCGCTGCCGCGTCATGCCACGATGGCGTATTTCTTGATCCGGTACAGCAGGGTATCGCGCGTCAAGCCCAGCAGACGCGCGGCACAACTGCGATTGCCGCGTGCGTTGTGCAATGCCTGACGGATCAGCGATTGTTCCAGGTCTTCGAACTGCAGCCCCTGCTCCGGAAAATTGAACGGCAAGACGGCGCTGCCCGCACCGGCCGCATGCGCGCGAATTTCCTGCGGCAGGTTGGCAGGCTCGATGTTGCGGCCGCTGCACAGTATCAGCATGCGCTCGCAGAAATTACGCAACTCGCGCACATTGCCAGGCCAGGCATGTTCACGCAGCTGTGCCAGTGCCGCGGTGCTGTAACGCGGCGCGGGCAGTTCATGCTGTGCGGACAATCGGGCGGTGAAGTGTTCCAACAGCAATGCGATGTCGCCGCCCCGGGCGCGCAGCGCCGGCAGTTTCAGTGGTACTACATGCAAGCGGTAATAAAGGTCGGCGCGAAAGCGGCCCTCGCGGACCATCTCGCCGAGGTCGCGGTGAGTGGCGGCCAGTACACGCACATCGGCGCAGCGGGCACTGGTCTGTCCGACCGGGTGATATTCGCCAGATTCCAGAAAACGCAGTAGCTTGGCCTGCAAGGCCGGTGACAATTCACCGACTTCATCGAGCAGCAGCGTGCCGTTGTCGGCGGCCTGGATCTGGCCGACGTGATCCTGTGTCGCGCCGCTGAAGGCGCCGCGGCTGTGGCCGAACAGCAGTGACTCGGCCAGCGTCTCCGGCAGAGCTGCACAGTTCAAGGCCACGAACGGTCGCGCGGCGCGCCGGCTGCTCTGGTGCAGGGCGCGCGCCAGTAATTCCTTGCCAGTGCCGCTCTCGCCGAGAATCAGGACATTGACGTCGGTGGCGGCGACCACTTGAGCGGCGCGCAATACGGCATTCATCTCAGGGCTTGTGGTGAGAATCTGTGAAAAGGCGGTCATGGTGTATCCCCTGTGCGCGAGTGGTGTGCTCTGTAATTCTTGGAACTTGATTCAAGCACCGAGAATCGCCATGCACCAGATCATGCAGCATCGCGGTGGCGGTTTCTCTCTCTCCCTTCGGGAGAAGGGACGTGCTCCAAACCTCGGTGCTTAGCGAGCCTGCGGCATAAGTTCCAATCAGAATGAAGCACACCGCTCGCATGGCCGTAGCCATTGTACTGAATTGCCGGATGGCTTGATAATTTTGTCTAAAATAGACCAATACCGTAGCCGAGGCCGACCAGAGGGACATTGATAGAGATCAAGGCAAGGTCGTCTGAGTGCTCAGGGCGCCGGATTCGGCATGGTATGGTGCAAACGCATCAGATGGGCGCTGTGATCGGTGGGCGCATGAACGGCCGTCCAGAGGCTGATCACGGCCAATATTAGCAGCGTTATCCCCACGCCCTGGCGTACATAAGGCAGGCGGGACAGGCGGGTGAGCCAGCCGGTGAAGACGCCGGCACTCATCACGCCAGGCAGGGTGCCGGCCCCAAAGGCCAGCATGGTCAACGCACCGGTCAGCGCGTCGCCTGTGGTGGTGGTCCAGAGCAGGGCCGAGTACACCAGTCCGCAAGGCAACCAACCC
>JBBQDK010000090.1:0-12002 GCA_038319625.1 Gammaproteobacteria bacterium | reverse complement strand
GTTCATGCATTCTTTGTTTCAGACACTGCAGCAGGAAAATGCCGGGCAATCCGCCAGTAGCACCGACAATTCTACGAGTAGCAGCGGGCAAGCAACTGGTACCCAAACCATGTCCGGTTATAGCAATCTCGACTCGAGTATGCAGAGCCTGATTCAGGATATTGGCAGCAACTCAACGGGATCGCAGAGCGCAAATCTGGAGAACTTGCAAACCGCTTACCAGAATCTGGTCTCTGCGCTGCAGGGCAACGGGGCCGCGCCAGCCACCGCCACCGCCCAAACACCGGCCTTGCAGTCCCTACTGCAGAACATGTTGCAGGATCTTCCCGGTGATAAGAATGCCGCCTCCGACGCTGTCGGTGGAACGGTGAATACTGAGGCGTGAAGTTTTTGTCATCGACCAATGCCGACGACTGCCGTGATAAATCGGGGCGGTTCGTGATGAACCGCCCCGATCATAGTTTTGAGCATCATGGGTGTACGCATTTCGAACTTTCCGGCTCCATCCGTCAGGAAGATGGCATGACCAAACTACATCTTGAAATCGGGATAGTCGGGTGTTGCCCCTTGATGTCACTTAACCCGGCAAACTCACTCGAATCATGATCGCTCAGGAACGCACTCGCGCCGAAGCGCTTTATTACCAGGGCAATCGCTGCATGGAAGCCGGCGAGATCAGCCATGCCGAAGCGTGCTTCCGCAGAGCCATGCAACTCTCGCCTGATTTTGGAGAGGCTTATGCCAACTTGGGACTACTGTTGGATAGACAGGGCATGACCAAGACCGCCGAAGCCTATTATCGACACTCCATCGCGTTGAACCCGACGTATTCGGAAACTCACCTTAATCTAGGATCACTTCTTGTAAAAGCGAAGCGATTCGACGAGGCCGCTACCGCCTATTGGCGGGCAATCGAGCTCAGGCCAGACTCTCCCGTAGGCTGGTCTAACCTGGGTGTACTCTACGCATGCATGCAAAATGAAATAGAAGCTGAGCTGTGCTATCGCACAGCCATAGCACTCGATCAATCCTATGCAACCGCTCGCTTCAACCTTAGCTATCTGTTGTTGCGGCAGGGCCAATTCGAGGAAGGTTGGCACTGCCTGGAGGCGCGCAACTGGTACGCGGTACTTGCCGCCCATCTTGCCTGCCCTCGCTGGCAGGGCGAGTCGCTTGACGGTAAATCCCTGCTGATCGGTTATGAAGCCGGTCACGGCGATATGATCCAATTCTGTCGATACGCTACTGAGTTGAAAGCACAGGGCGCCGCATCGATCATCCTGATCTGCCATCCGTCTTTGAAAACGTTGTTTGCCAGCCTGGAAGGTGTGGACACGGTTATTTCATTCGACGAGCGGATTCCGACTTCAGGCTGGGATTTCTGGACACCTCTTTTCAGCATCCCGTATCACCTCAAAACTCGCCTCGAGACGATTCCCGCGAAGATCCCCTATCTACAGGCTCCGGCAAACCGCATCACAGAGTGGGCATCGCGTCTTCCCGAAACCGGTATTCGTATTGGCTTGGCATGGAAAGGAAACCCACAATTTGAAAATGATGCCGATCGCTCGCTTCCATCGCTGGATGTGTTGGTACCTTTAGGATCGATAATCGGTGTGAAGCTTATCAGCCTTCAGAAAGGCGCCGGTGAAGACGAAGCCACGCAGGCCCCTATCGGATTGCCTCTCATCAGTCTTGGATCCCGGCTGGAGGATTTTACCGATACTGCCGCAGTCATCGCGAATCTCGACCTGGTCATTTGCGTAGACACGGCTGTAGCTCATCTTGCCGGCGCCCTCGGCAAGCCATGCTGGGTACTGCTGCCCGCCTACAAGACAGACTGGCGCTGGCTGAAGGATCGCATGGATTCACCGTGGTACCCAGGCACCATGCGACTATTTCGTCAGACAACCATGGGGGACTGGTCTACCGTCGTTGCAGAAGTGGCGACCGCCCTTGGCCAGTTGGCGCACAAATCAGCGTTAACTTATCACGAATATTCCAACTTACGCACAATTCGGCAGCCACACGCATCGGTTCGCTGACATTACCCTCAGCCGCAGCTTCTCTACGGACAACTACCGCCACCCTGCCATCAGGTGGGTCACCTTGGGCGGTTCGCTGCCGAGATGGAACGCCCGCGTTTTATCGAGGACATCGCGGTACGCCACAGTGACGCACTAGTGATCTCGTCGAGAGCGTACTACACGACAGTGAATAAGTCGGTCAGCTCCCTTCTGCTCGCCAACGCACGAATTCATTGTATGACTGCTGGCAGTATCTGAATAGAAGTTGTCCTCATACGCAAGCAGATTTGCGTAGTCACCAGACGGTATTACGCGAAAAACAAGTCACTTACAACGAACTGCACGGCATCACACCACGCAGTGTCGAGAAAGCCATCGCCGATGTCATGTAAGGTGTCAATCCCGGTGCGCCCGGTGCACCCGGTTCGCCGCGCCACGAGTTCCTGCACATAGACGATCTGGCCGATGCCGCAGTGTTCCTGATGGACTGTTACAGCGGCCCGGGCTACGCGAGTACTTTTATCCATTCAGGTTGGTTTCAGCAAGCAGGATTAATCTGTCTCCATGTCCAGTACACGAGGGTCGCGGAACATGAATGTAACAACACAGGTCAAGGTCTGGGATCCACTGGTGCGAATTTTTCATTGGTCTCTGGTTATCGCCTTTTTCATCGCTTACATCACCGAGGATGACCTGCTTCAGGTGCATGTCTGGGCCGGCTACACGGTGCTGGCGCTGGTGCTGTGGCGGCTATTGTGGGGCGTAATCGGTACGGCACATGCGCGCTTTACCGATTTCGTTTTCCGGCCGGCGGCAGTCGTCAGTTATGTCAAAGATGTCGTCGCGCTGCGCGCTAAACGTTATCTCGGCCACAATCCGGCGGGTGGTGCGATGATCATCGCACTGCTGGTGTCGCTGCTGCTGGCCACCATTTCCGGCCTTGCTGTCTACGGCGCGGATCAGGGCGCAGGCCCGCTGGCGGCATGGATGACAGGCTTTGGCGAGCAAGGTGAGGATGTGCTGGAAGGGGCGCATGAGTTCTTCGCCAACCTGACATTGATCCTCGTGATCGCGCATGTCGCGGGTGTGGCCGTGTCAAGCTGGCTGCATCGCGAGAATCTGCCGCGCTCCATGGTGACCGGTTACAAGCAGGCTGAGTAAGGGGATTCGGAAATGCGCGTGAAAGTCTTGTTGATTCTGGTGATGTGCGGGTTCGCATTGCAGGCGAGTGCGGATGTGGTTGATCAGGCCCTGGTGCAGTATCGGGCACAGGGCGCGGGTCCATTTGATGCCGCTGCCGGCAGGGCGCTCTGGGAGAAATCCTATCCCGATGCGCGCGGCGGTGATGCACGCCGTTGCGCGGCGTGTCATACCATCGATCTGCGTCAGCCGGGCAAGCATGCGCAGACCGGCAAAGTCATCGAGCCGATGGCACCGTCGGTGAATCCGAAGCGCCTCACCGACATCAAGTTCATAGAGAAATGGTTTTTACGCAACTGCAAATGGACCTTGGGGCGTGAGTGCACTGCACAGGAAAAAGGCAATGTGCTGGAGTATCTGCGCGGTCTTTGATGCCACGCCTCCTCGATGCAGCTCAATACGGTGAGAAAGCCATGCGACATCCGGTAACGACAGAAAGCGAGGTCATGATGAAAGTGCGAATGGTGGTGGGCCTGTTGGCCGCCGTGCTGATCGGCAGCGGTGCGGTCGCGCTGGCCGAGGACGAGCGCGGCAGAGAAGGAGGCCGACCGACCGTGGCGCCGGTCGCCAATCCGCAATACGCGGAGGAATGCGGTTCGTGCCATATGGCCTATCCGCCCGGGCTGCTGCCGGCGCGTTCCTGGCAGAAAATCATGGGCGGTCTGGATAATCATTTCGGGGAAAATGCCGAACTGACGCCGGATGTCGCCAAGGCCTTGAACGACTATCTGGTCGCCAACGCCGCCGATCATGCCTCGACGCTGCGTTCCGAGCGCATCACGCGCACGCTCAGGCCGGATCAGGTGCCGATGCGCATTACCGAGTTGCCCTTCTTCGCGCGCGAACACCGCGAAGTGCCGGCGCGGATCAGCACCGCCAATCCCAAGGTCAAGTCGATGAGCAACTGCAATGCCTGTCACACCCGCGCCGCGGCCGGTTCCTTTACCGAACGTGAAATCAAAATCCCGGGTTTCCCGGGTTGGGAAGATTGAGGATTGAAGATTGAAGGTTGAAGGTTGAAGGTTGAAGGTTGTAGATTGGCGGTTCAATGTTTTCGATTGGCCAACGGAATTTACATATAGGGAAGGTCTGATTTATTCGATTTGGGCCGCAGAGGCGCAGAGTACGCGGAGAAAAATCTATGATATACAACATGAAAAATCTCTGCGTCCTCTGTGCCTCTGCGGCAAACATAATTAATCAGACATTCCATAGAGTAATATGATCGGATTATGACAGCTTACCTGCGCCTTCTGCCCTTGCTCGGCCTGCTTCTGGCAGGGCAGGCCGTCGCGGGCCACAACGCCGATCAGCACGAGATACGGCGTCTGCGCGCACGTGGCGCTATCGTGCCCTTGTCACAGCTGGTCGACGATGCGCAGCGGCGTCATGCCGGAAGTGTGATCGAGGCGGAGTTGAAGCAGCGTGGCAACGGCTATCGCTATGAGATAGAGATACTGGACAAAACCGGCGTTGTGCGTGAATTGATTTACGATGCCGCATCGGGACGGTTGCTGGAAGAGCGAACGGATGATTGAGTGCGCGTTCTGATAGTCGAAGACAACACCGAGCTGGCGCAGCGCCTGAAGGCGGATCTGGCGCGGGCCGGCTTTGCCGTCGATGCGATCGACAACGGCGTGGACGGCGAATTCATGGGCGATCAGGAACCCTACGATGCCGTCGTGCTGGACCTGGGGCTGCCCGGCCGCGCCGGCCTCGAAGTGCTGCGCAACTGGCGTTCGCGCGACAATCGCGTGCCGGTGCTGATACTCACGGCGCGCGATGCCTGGCACGAAAAGGTCGATGGCTTCAAGGCCGGTGCCGACGATTATCTCGGCAAGCCGTTTCACATCGAGGAACTGACCGCGCGGCTCAATGCGCTGATCCGGCGTGGCAGCGGTACCCCGGGCGGCGCACTGTGCGTGGCGGGGCTGACGCTCGACGAGGACCATCAGACCGTGCGCCCGGGTGAGGCGGCCCCGATCGAGCTTACCGGCACCGAGTTTCGGCTGCTGCGGTATTTCATGCTGCATCCCGGCGAGGTGATCTCCAAATCGCGCCTCACCGAGCACGTCTATGACTATGACTCCGACAAGGACAGCAACCTGATCGAGGTATACGTCAATCGCCTGCGGCAAAAACTCGGCCGCGAGCTCATCCAGACCCGCCGCGGCCAGGGCTACGTGTTCGGGACGCCGCGCTGATGCGTGCCATCAAGGCCCAGCTCAGTGTCGGACTGGTGCTGAGTCTGGTGGTGATGTTTCTGTTGCAATGGCTGCTGGTGAGTGTCTCGATCCGCTATCTGGCGGAGCAATACGTGGCATCGCGTCTTGAGCACGACACCGAGAGCCTGCTGGCGGCGTTGAACTTCGCCGCCGACGGCAGCGCGCAACTTGACCTGGCGCGCATCGATCAGATCTATCACCGACCGTTTTCCGGTCATTACTACCGCGTTGCCTCGGCGCGGCAGACCTTGCTGTCGCGTTCGCTTTGGGATCAGGATCTGCCCCCGGCGGCGCTCGCGCCGGGCGCGCAGGCGGTGACCTATGGCGAGGGTCCGCAGCGCCAGCATCTGCTGATCCGTTGCGGTGGTTTCCGCAAGCTGCAGCATGTCTTGACGCTGTGCGTGGCCGAGGACCTGACGCCCATCGACACCGGCCTGCGCCACTTCCAATGGCGCTATGCCGGCGTGTCGCTGGCCGTGCTGCTGGTGCTGCTGTTCGTGCAGTACCAGGTGGTACGTATCGGTCTGCAACCCCTGGAGCGCGTGCGCGGCGACTTGCAGTCTCTGGAGCGTGGTGAATTGTCGATGCTCGATAGCGCCGTTCCCGAGGAGTTGCGGCCGCTGGTGCTGCAAATCAACCAACTGCTGGAAACGCTCAGTCTGCGCTTGACCCGATCGCGGCACGCACTCGGCAATCTCGCGCATGCGATGAAAACGCCGCTGACCCTGCTCAACCGACTGGCCGATGACGACGGGCTGCGCGCGTGTCCCGAGTTGCGCCAATCCGTGCAGGCGCAGATCGACGCACTGCAGCGCATCACCGAGCGCGAACTGAAGCGCGCGCGTCTCGCCGGTGCCGGCCGCAGCGGCGCGCGCGTCGCCCTGGCCGAGGAACTGGCGGCGCTGACCAACACGCTACGGCGCCTCCATCACGACAAGGATCTGCTATTCGATGTGCGGGTCGCCGCGGATGCGCATTTCCCGGGCGATCGCGAAGACCTGCTGGAACTGCTCGGCAATCTGCTCGACAACGCCTGCAAATGGGCGCGTCATCAGGTGCGGGTCAGTGTCGATACCGGCGCCGGCTTGCTGTTGCGCATCGAGGACGATGGTCCTGGCTGCGCACCGCAGGCGCTCGAACATCTGGCGCAACGCGGCGTGCGCAATGACGAACGCATCGCTGGTCACGGACTGGGGCTGTCGATCGTCCAGGAGATCGTCGAACAGTACGACGGGCACTTGCGCTTCGGTCGATCGGCAGCGCTGGGCGGATTCAGGGTTGATGTGGTGTTCTGAGGGCGGCCACGCCACTGAGCGATGGATGATGAACGCTGTCATATAAATCAGGAGCGATCAGGTTTTTATCTGCAATCAGACTTTCTCATTCCGAGTTGCCGATCAACACACCACCTTGTTGCGCCCTTCGGCCTTGGCCTGATATAGCCGGTCGTCGGCCGCTTTCAGCAATGTTTCCCGGCTGAAGTCCGTGTCGTCGGCGGTGACGCAGCAGACCCCGATCGAAGCGGTGATGGCGATCTCGCCCACCGTGGTCTGTATCGGCCGTTGCGACAGGCTGCGCTGGATGCGCTGGAAAATTTCGGGGCGGTACTGGGTCGGGTTCATGTAGTGCATGATCACCGCGAACTCCTCGCCGCCGATGCGCGTCACCACGTCCGTCGGTCGAACCGTGCGCTGTATGCGCGTGGCGAACCCGACCAGCACCTCGTCGCCGACATCGTGGCCGTAGCGATCGTTGATATCCTTGAAGTGATCCAGATCGATGATGGCGCAGCACGTGGGGTGACCGCGCGATGCGGTCTCCGCCAGCATGGCGTCGAGTTGCGTCTGCAGATGGCGACGGTTGCCGAGTCCGGTCAGCGGGTCGGTGGTCGACAGGGCTTCGAGTTGCTTGTTGGACTTGGCCAGCGTCTCGACGGTTTCGAGCAGGGCGTTGTGCAGGCTGGCGGTGCGGCCGGCGGCATAGACGCGCGCGGTGAGTTCGCGTTCCTGGTAAGGCTTGCTGAGATAATCGTCGACGCCCTGTTCGAAGGCCTCGACCATATGTTCGAGGCCATCCTGGGCGGTGCAAAGTATGATGGCGGTATGGTGGTTGGTGATCTCGTCGCGCTGGCGTATATGGTGGGTCAGGATCAAACCATCCATGCCGGGCATGACCCAGTCCGAGACGATGACATCGGCGGCGCGCTGTTCGTTTGATTTAAGGGCTGTGGCGGCGTCGGCGAATAGACGGATATCCTCGTAGCCTTCACTGCTCAGTGCGGCGCGCGCGAAGGTGCGCCCCGACTCCTGATCGTCCACGACGATGATGGCGAGATTCGGGCTGTACATGTTCCGGCTCTTCCCTTTTATTGAGCGATCTTCGTTTTGCGCAGGGTGATTATAGCCACCCTGGTATGGCGTCGTCAGCAGATCGAGCGGATTTGTCCCTCACAGTTCCGCGGCGGTGGCTGTCGGTGCGTAGGGTGTGAACGGCGACGCTTGCTGATCTTCCCAACGGTTGAAGATGGTACAGAAAAGCGCGGCGGTGCGCTCGGCATCGTAGCGGGCGGAGTGCGCCAGCGTACCGTCCCAGTCCAGGCCGGCGGCCTGGACCGCGCGCGCCAGCACGGTCTGGCCGAAGGCCAGCGCGCCCAGGGTCGCCGTGTCGAAACTGCTGAAGGGATGGAAGGGATTGCGTTTGATACCGCAGCGCTCTGCGGCGGCATTAATGAAATTGAGATCGAAGGTTGGATTGTGTCCAACCAGGATGGCGCGGGTGCAGCCCTGTTCCTTGACGGCATGGCGGATCGCCTGGAAGACCAGACCCAAGGCATCGGCTTCGGGCCGCGCCAGTCGGAACGGATGATAGGGATCGATGCCATTGAAGGCCAATGCCTCCGGATTGAGCTTGGCACCTGGGAACGGCTCCACGTGATATTCGTGAGTTTCGTGCTGCCGTAGCCGACCGTTTTCATCCAGGCGCAGAATCACGGCGGCGACTTCCAGCAGTGCGTCGGTTTTGCAGTTGAAGCCCGCGGTTTCCACATCGATGACGACCGGCAGATAGCCGCGGAAGCGCAAGGCCATGGGTGGCTTGGTTATTACGTCTGGCATGTTTAGAGGATAACCGTTTCAGGTGTTGAAAGCGACGCGCACATCGGCAAATGCCGCAGCGGTGCGAAGCTTTGAAGACAATCATGGCCGGGGTTAGTGCATGGCATCCGGTAGCTCAGGCCCGTTCGCCGCAAATCAGTGCCGATGCAGCGTGTACCGGTCGGATCGACAGGTGAATTTCCGGATGAGGAATGTTATCGGACCTGCTCCGCGAATTGGCGGCGTCAGTTTGCAGATCAGTGGATTTCCAGCTTGCCGAGTTCCGACAGGATCGCCAGCACCAGGCTCTCGCCTTGCGCCGTCATGCCCTTGCAGAGTTTGTCCGGTTCGCGCTCGCCTTCGATCAGCGGGCGCATGACGGCGGCAAGGTGCGCCATGTCGCCACCGCCTGCCATCATGGTCGTGGCCATGTCGGCGAGGGTGTGCAGGGTTTCGGCATCGCCACGACGCGCGGCGTGAATCATGGCGGCCAGGCCTGGCGCAGCGGCGCTGGCATCGGGGCCGGCATCCAGCGCCGGCAGCGTTTGCGGGTTTTGCAGACCGTGCAGGATCGACTCAACGATGACGCTGTCTTCTTCGTCGAGCCTGGCGAGAATCTTGGCGTCCCGCGCACCGTCGAGGATGCGGCGGATCGCGCCGACCAGTTGCAGCCAGCCGTTGTCCTCGGCGTTCTTCAGCACGGCATCGAGATCGGGAACCAGCTGTCGATTCTGGCAGGCAATGACCACGCGATGAATCAGGCCAGCATGCATCTGACGAATCTGTTCAGCCTTTTCGGGTACCGGGTTCATGTGGGAGAGTGTAATGACTGTCGGGGTGAATGGCAAAGTGGCCGTTGCCTGACTAGAGAAATCGGCCTTTGCCGGCTAATGCAGGGTGGGTGCAGGCATCGCCCTGGCTTCATGAACAGGCCAGCGGGGGAAGATATCTCAGCGTTGCAGCCGCCAGGATACCAGCGTGCCGGCCCGCAATGGAATCAAACGTTCCTGGCCCAATGGATAGGTGTCGGGAACCTGCCACGGTTCTTTTATCAGTGTCACGGTGCCGCGATTGCGCGGCAAACCATAGAAGTCGGGGCCATGAAAGCTGGCGAAGGCCTCCAACCGGTCGAGCGCGCCGGCCTGTTCGAAGGCCTCAGCATACAGTTCCAGCGCGGCATGCGCGCTGTAGATGCCGGCGCAGCCGCAGGCCGCTTCCTTACGGGCTTGTGCGTGCGGCGCGCTGTCGGTGCCGAGAAAGAATTTCGGATTACCGCTGCCGGCGGCCTCGATCAGCGCCGTGCGATGGGTCTCGCGTTTCAGCACCGGCAGGCAATAGTAATGCGGTTGCATGCCGCCGCTGAACATGGCGTTGCGGTTGTAGAGCAGATGATGCGCGGTGAGTGTGGCGCCGATGCGTGCCGGGGCGTCGAGCACGAAATCCACGGCATCGCGCGTGGTGATGTGCTCGAAGACGATCTTCAGTTTATCGAAGCGTTCCACCAGTGGTGCAAGCACGCTGTCAATGAAGACCTTTTCGCGATCGAAGGCATCGACACCGCTATCAGTTACTTCGCCATGCACCAGCAAGGGCAGTCCGTGTGCCTGCATGGCATCCAGTGCGGCGTAGGTCTTGCTGATGTCGGTGACGCCGGAATCCGAGTTGGTGGTGGCGCCGGCCGGATAATATTTCACGGCATGGACTATGCCACTGGCCTTGGCTCGTGCGATCTCCGACGCAGGTGTGTTGTCGGTGAGATAAAGCGTCATCAACGGTTCAAACGACAGACCCTCCGGCACCGCGGACAGAATGCGTTCGCGGTAAGCCAATGCCAGTGCCGTGGTGATCACCGGTGGTTTCAGGTTGGGCATGATGATGGCGCGCGCGAACTGATGCGCGGTGTGCGGAAGCACCGCCGCCAGTGCGGTACCGTCGCGCACATGCAAATGCCAGTCATCGGGGCGGGTAAGTGTCAGTTTGTCCATGGGTTGCGGGGATTATGCCATATCACCCCACCCTTGTATGTTTAACGCACGCTGCACAGGTAGTGATTTTCCGTAGGATGACTGGAGCGCAGCGCAATCTATCGGTCTGGACGATGGGTTGCGGCAAAAACGCCTCCACCTCCTACAAATTATTTCATCCATACCAAATCAAGGGCGGTTCATCAAGCAGCGCCGCCTGTTCGCGCAGCGCCAGTATCTGTTCTTCCCAATAGCGTGGGCCGCCGAACCAGGGGAAGTTCGGCGGGAAGGCCGGGTCGCTCCAGCGCTGCGCCAGCCAAGCGCTGTGATGAATCATGCGCAGGGTGCGCAGTGCTTCGATCAGATTCAGTTCCAGTGGATTGAAGTCATGGAACTCGGTATAGCCTTCGAGGATGTCGCCGAGTTGCAGAGTCTGGTCGTGACGTTCGCCCGATAGCAGCATCCACAGATCCTGTATCGCCGGCCCCATGCGACAGTCATCCAGGTCAACGAAATGCGGGCCGGTATCGGTCCAGAGAATATTGCCGGGGTGGCAGTCGCCGTGCAGGCGGATCTGTTGGACATCACCGGCGCGGTCGTAACAGTTGCGCACTTGCTTGAGAACATCTTCGGCAAGGCTGCGATAAGGCAATTCCAGTTCACGCGGCAGGATGCCCTGTTCGAGTATGTATCGGCAGGACGCATCACCGAACTCTTCGACGCTGAGCGTGGGACGGTGTTGAAACGTTTGTATTGCTCCCACAGCATGAATGCGCCCCATGAAACGACCCAGCCAGAGCAGATTGTCAGGGTTGTCGAGCTCCGGCGCGCGTCCGCCGCGACGCGGGAACAGTGCAAAACGGAAACCGGCGTATTCGTGCAGGGTATCGCCATTGGCATCGCGCAACGGCGCGACGACGGGGATCTCACGCTCTGCCAGTTCCAACGTGAAGGCATGCTCTTCGAGTATCGCTGCGTTGGACCAGCGCTCCGGCCGGTAAAACTTCGCCACCAGTGGCACGGCAGCTTCGATGCCGATCTGATAAACGCGGTTCTCGTAACTGTTGAGGCCAAGCAGTGAGCCGTTGCTGACGTAGCCGGTGCTGTCAATGGCATTGAGAATGCAGTCGGGGTCGAGACCCTGATAGGGCGGTGTGAGTTCCATGCGCTAGTGTAAAGCATGTGGGATGCGTATCACGCGCCAGGCAAGCGATCCATGTGGATGTCACTGCAGCCTGATGTTATTAAGCCCAGCCGCAGAGGCGCAGGGCTCAATCCACCCTACATTTTATGTTGGTCCAGCACCAGGTTGAGCGTAAACCGCACTCCGAACCCGGTCACATCCGTCGGAATGTGCGCCAGGCCGCCTTTATTGTTGCCGGCCGACAGGTCGACGTGTATCCAGGGGATCGTTGCCGGCACGAAACGGTTCAGAAAGCGCGTCGCGAGAATATGGTCGGGACCGCGGTCGATGCTACATTGCTTGATGTCTGC
>JBBQDK010000089.1:0-12011 GCA_038319625.1 Gammaproteobacteria bacterium | reverse complement strand
CCCGCAGAACATCGCGGGCCTTTCGCCTTTCTAGCCCCCCGTCACAGCACCCCGCCCGGCACCCTTGCCGAATCAGCTTAAAAACAGCGTATATGCAGGGTTTGACGTCTCGTCCCAATACAGATAACCGAGCTCGTCGAGAAAAGCCTGGAAGCGCTTTTTATCATTCTGCGGCACCTGAATACCCACCAGAACACGTCCGTAGGCCGCGCCGTGATTGCGGTAGTGAAACAAACTGATGTTCCAGCGCTCACCCAGCCGCGTGAGGAATTTGAGTAGTGCGCCGGGTCGTTCGGGGAATTCGAAACGATAGATTATCTCGTGCTGCGCGCCGGCCGCGCGACCACCTACCAGGTGGCGGACATGCAGCTTGGCCATCTCATTGTCGGTGAGATCGATGACCGGGTAGTCCTTGGCACACAGATCCCGGATCAGGACATCCTTCTCCTGGGCACCATCGCACAGCTCCACACCCGCGAACACCTGTGCCTGACGTGCGTCGGCATAGCGGTAATTGAACTCGGTGATGTTGCGATGGCCGATGGTCTGACAGAAGATCAGGAAGCTGCCGGGCCGCTCCGGAATGGTCACGGCGAGCAGCGCCTCGCGGTGCTCGCCCAGTTCTGCGCGCTCGGAGATATGGCGCAGACGATCGAAATTGACGTTGGCGCCGCTGTCGATGGCAACCAGATTGGTGTCACGCAGCGCATTGGCCTGGACATATTTCTTCATACCGGCCACCGCCAGCGCACCGGCCGGTTCGGCTATAGAGCGCGTATCGTCATAGATATCTTTAATGGCGGCACAGATTTCATCTGTAGTCACTAACACTACCTCATCGACATATTTCCGTGCCAGCCGGAAGGGCTCCTTGCCCACCTGACGCACCGCGACGCCGTCGGCGAAGATCCCGACCTGATCCAATACCACGCGGCGCTTGGCGCGCAGCGCCGCATGCAGACAGCCCGCATCGTCCGGTTCGACGCCGATAATGCGGATATCGGGGCGCAGCAGTTTCACATAGGCCGAGACACCGGCGATCAGGCCACCGCCGCCGACCGGGACGAAGATCGCATGCAGCGTGTCCGGATGCTGGCGCAGGATTTCCATGCCGACCGTGCCCTGCCCCGCGATTACATCCGGGTCGTCATAAGGATGCACAAAGCTCAGTTCGCGCTCGACGGCGAGTTGCTGCGCATGCAAATAGGCCTCGTCATAGGTGTCGCCGTGCAGAATCGCCTTGGCGCCAAAGGCGCGCACGGCGCTGACCTTGATGCCTGGTGTGGTGCGCGGCATGACAATCAGCGCCTTGATGCCGAGTTTATTGGCCGCCAGTGCCACACCCTGGGCGTGATTACCGGCCGATGCGGTGATTACGCCGCGGGCGCGGACCTCGGGCGGCAGATGCGCCATCTTGTTGTAGGCGCCGCGCAGCTTGAACGAGAATACCGGTTGCAGATCCTCGCGTTTGAGCAGCACACGATTGTTGAGCCGCGCGGACAGGCACGGTGCCAATTCCAGTGGTGATTCCCGGGCGACATCGTAAACGCGGGCGGTGAGGATTCTCTCGAGATAGTTGTCTTTCATAGCGGTAAATTAACAGTTCATACCGGTCTTGCCTAGCACGCCGGGCAGGGTGTCATAACGGAACCGGATCACGATCCCCATGCGTGACAATACAAGGCGCGGATCACGCAGCGGCATGCAGCATAGCAGCTGCTCCCTCTCCCTCCGGGAGAGGACCGGGGAGAGGGTGTATATATCCCCGCATCCTGTCCTTCTCCCTGAGGTAGAAGGGACGTTCTTCCAGGTCGCCGAGCCAATCTGTCAGCTGCCGCAGACGCGGAACCGGTTACACATGCATCCGGGATGGAACGGCACGATGACTTCATATACCGCCACGGGTATCATTCCGGCAATTACAGTGTCCGGAGCAGACCATGTCCAAAGAAGAATTGAAGAAGCGCGTCGCGATCGCGGCGCTCGAATATGTGGAGTTTGGCACCATAATCGGTGTCGGCACCGGTTCCACCGCCAATTATTTCATCGATGCCCTGGCCGGTATCAAGCACAAGATCGAAGGCACGGTGGCGAGCTCGGTGGCCAGTGCCACACGCCTGCAGGGTCACGGCATCGAAGTGCTGGACCTGAATTCCGCCGGCGAACTGAGCCTCTACGTGGACGGTGCCGATGAGGCCACGCGCCATCTGCACCTGATCAAGGGCGGCGGCGGCGCGCTGACGCGTGAAAAGATCGTGGCGGCGGCAAGCCGCAAGTTCGTCTGTATCGCTGACGATTCCAAGCTGGTGGATGTACTCGGCAGCTTCCCGCTGCCCATCGAAGTGATTCCAATGGCGCGCAGTTACGTGGCCCGCCTGATCGTCAAGCTCGGCGGCACACCAGTGCTGCGCGAGGGTTTCACCACCGACAACGGCAATGTCATCCTCGACGTGCACAACCTCAAGATCATGGAGCCCACCAAACTGGAAGCGGAACTCAATAATATCCCCGGCGTGGTGACCAACGGCCTGTTCGCGCTGCGACCGGCGGATGTGTTGCTGTTGGGCGGGGCGGATGGGGTCAAGACATTAACAGCCTGATCGAGTTAAATGACCCCCGGCAGATCTGCCACTGTCACTCCTTCTCCCTGAGGGAAGAGCGCGTAGCGCGAAGGGTGCAGGAACTTTCTTTTCGGTCGCCGCGCTATTCGTTACGCCGGTTCATAAACTACCGACCGCCGTACCGGTCAAACCTAATCTAGTCCCCCGGTAGAGCCGGGGGTTTACCTCAAAGAATTATTCCGTAGGATGATGGTATGGACTCCTCCCTCTCAATATCGGCATCGTAAAGTGCCAAACTGGTGATGAAGTCTCCAGTTAACCAGAAAGAGCGAAGTCCATACCATCATCTTACAATAGTACTCGTTCCACTCCGCCCTGTTTCGCCGCTTCGACGAACTTTACCTGCCAGTCCTTCCCCAGCCTGCGTTCGGCCAGTTCCATGACGATGTAGGTGGTCTTGAGCCCGGTATCCTGCTCATAGCGTGACAAGCCCTGCAGGCAGGCGGGGCAGGAGGTGAGCAGTTTGACGTTGTCGTCGTGCGCCTGGTCCGTGCCGGTGAGCTGGCGGATACCCTTGCGCAGTTCCTCGCTTTTGCGGAAGCGCAGCTGTGTGGCGATGTCCGGGCGGCTGATGGCCATGGTACCGGCTTCACCGCAGCAGCGGTCGGCGAGCAGCACCGGTTGATTCAACAGTTTCGAAGCCACCATAATCGGATTATGAGTCTTCATCGGTGTGTGACAGGGATCGTGATACAGGTAACGCACCGGCAGCACATCCGCTTTCAGCACTGAGCCCTTCTCCATCAGATACTCGTGGATGTCGAGCAGCCGGCAGCCGGGGAAGATCTTGTCGAATTCGTATTTCAGCAGCTGATCCATGCAGGTGCCGCAGGACACGATCACGGTCTTGATGTCGAGATAGTTGAGCGTATTGGCGACGCGGTGGAACAGCACCCGGTTATCGGTGGACATCTGCTGGCCGCGCGCGGTGTCGCCGGCCGAGTGCTGCGGATAGCCGCAGCACAGATAGCCCGGCGGCAGTACGGTCTGGGCACCGGCATCGTAAAGCATGGCCAGGGTGGCCAGTTCGATCTGACTGAACAGGCGCTCCGAACCACAGCCGGGGAAATAGAACACGGCATCGGAATCTTCCGTGACCTTCTTCGGGTCGCGCAACACGGGGATGGTCTTGCTGTCCTCGATGCCGAGCATGGCGCGCGCGGTCTGCGAGGGCAGCCCCGCCGGCATGGGTCGCTTCACGAAATGCACGACCTGCGCCACGATCGGCGTCTTGCCGGTGGTGTTGGCGGGCGGGCGCTGTTCAGTGAGTTTCAAGAACGGTCGCGCCAGGCGATAGCCCAGGCGCTGACCGGCATAACCCCACTCGATGAGCGTTTTGCGCATCACCTTGACCGTGGTCGGGTCGGTGACATTGAGAAAGGCCATCGACATCCGGGTGCCGATACTGGTGTTCTTCTGGCCGCGCGCCTTGAGAATGGCGCGCATGCGGATCGAGACATCGCCGAAATCGATGTTTACCGGACAGGGGTTCAGGCATTTGTGGCAGACGGTACAGTGATCGGCGACGTCGTTGAGCTCGGCGAAGTGGCGCACCGAGATACCGCGCCGGGTCTGCTCTTCGTAAAGGAAGGCCTCGATGATCAGTCCGGTGGCGAGAATTTTGTTGCGCGGTGAGTAGAGCAGGTTGGCGCGCGGGATATGCGTGTTGCATACCGGCTTGCATTTGCCACAACGCAGACAATTGCGGATGTCGTCGTTAAGCTCGCCCAGGGCGCTGTCTTCCAGAATCAGGGCTTCCTGCTGCACCAGGCGCAGCGAGGGCGTGTAGGCCTGCGCAAGCCCGCTGCCGGCCAACAGCTTGCCGCGGTTGAAGTGGCCTTGCGGATCCACCTCGGATTTGTATTTGGCGAACACCGCCACGGCGGCCGGCTCCAGAAAGCGGAACTTGGTCAGGCCGATGCCGTGCTCGCCGGAGATCACACCGTCCAGCGACACCGCAAGCGCCATGACCCGGTCCACGATGCGCTCGGCCTCCTGCATCATGTCGTAATCGTTGGAATTGACCGGGATGTTGGTGTGCACGTTGCCGTCACCGGCATGCATATGCGTGGCGACGAACAGGCGGCTGGTGCGGATCGCGGCGTGGATGTCGTCGAAGCGCTGACGCACCGGCTCGAAATTGCCGCCGTCGAAGATCTGCTTCAGGGCCCGCTCGACCTCGCGGCGGTAGGAGATGCGCAGGTCACGGCGCTGCATGAGTTGGAACCAGGTATCGCCGGGTTGCAGCCTGGCGCGCTGCGCATCGTCCAGTAGTGCATCGGTGGGATCGATTTTCTCGTCGAGTTGCGCCAGCACCCGCGTCCAGCGCTGCCGGACCTTGTCGAGATGGGCGCGCGCCGCGTCCTGCTTGGCCTGGACGATGGCGTCGTTCTCGCTGCTGGCCTCGTAATCGGCGGTCTGGCGCAGTTCCGGCAGATCACCGGCCAGGTACTCGATGGCGGCGTCGATCATGCGCAGCTTGTTGTGCGTCGATTGTTCGATGTTGATGCGTTCGATACCCTCGCTGTATTCGGCGAGACGCGGCAGCGGGATGACCACGTCTTCGTTGATCTTGAAGGCGTTGGTGTGCGCGGCGATGGCGGCGGTGCGCGACCGATCCTGCCAGAAACGCCGCCGCGCCTCGGGGCTGACGGCAACGAAGCCCTCGGCATCGCGGGCGTTGGCCAGGCGCACCACGGCGGAGGCGACCTCGGCCACGGCCGATTCGTCTTCGCCGCTGATGTCGATCAGCAGCACCATCTTGGGCCGCTCGCGGCGCGGTGCCTTGGTGGTGTAGTTGATGGCGCGTACGTAACGCTCGTCGAGATGCTCCAGGCCGGACAGCAGCACGTCAGTCCGCGCATCGAGAAACTGCTTGGTCTCGACGATGGCGCCGACCGCGCGCGTCAGATCCGCGCCGAAGAATTCCAGACAGACGGTGCGGGTGACGGACGGCTTGCGGTGCAGGATGAATACCGCCGAGGTGATCATGCCGTCGCAGCCTTCCTTCTGCACACCGGGCAGGCCACCGAGAAATTTGTCGGTGACATCTTTGCCCAGACCTTCCTTGCGCAGCGCCTGACCCGGCATGCGCAATACTTCCGGTGGCCGCAATACGGTCTTACCGTCGGCGGCATAGCGCGTCAGCCGGAACTCGACCTCGGCCTGCTCATGAATCTTGCCGAGATTGTGTTTGAGGCGTTCGACGAGCAGCCACTCGCCGTCCGGCGTGACCATGCGCCAGGACACCAGATTGTCGAGTGTCGTGCCCCACAGTACGGCCTTCTTGCCGCCGGCGTTCATAGCGACATTGCCGCCGATGGTGCAGGCATCCTGCGAGGTGGGATCGACGGCGAAGACGAAGCCGTTCAGCTCAGCCAGCTCGGTAACGCGCATCGTCACCACACCGGCTTCGGCGCGCACCGTCGGTACTTCGCGGTCGACACCTTCCAGGCGGCGCATCTCGACCGCACCCAGACCTTCCAGTTTCTCGGTGTTGATGACCGCCGTGTTCTCGTACAGCGGTACCGCACCGCCCGTGTAACCGGTGCCACCGCCGCGCGGGATGATGGTCAGACCCAGATCGATGCAGGCGCTCACCAAGGCGGGAATCTCTGCCTCGGTATCGGGCGCCAATACCACAAATGGATATTCGATGCGCCAGTCGGTGGCATCGGTGACGTGCGAGACGCGCGCCAACCCGCTGAAGTCGATGTTGTCGCGGCGCGTGACCTGATTGAATCGTGCCTGCGCGCGGCGCCGCAGCTCCTGCTGACGCGGGAAGGCGTGCTCAAACTCGGACACCGCGGTGCGTGCCGCCGCGGCCAGTCGCAACGCCTGTTTGTTGCCTTCGGCGCGGGCCACGATCTGGTCGAGACGCTGGTGCATGGCCTGCGCCAGCGATTCGAGGCGCTTGGGATTGTCGAGCAGGTCGTCCTGAATGTTAGGGTTGCGTGTGACGACCCACAGATCGCCCAGCACTTCGAACAGCATGTGCGCCGAACGCCCGGTCTTGCGCGCACTGCGCAATTCATCCAGTGTGGTCCACAACTCCTCGCCCAGAAAACGCGATACGATCTCGCGATCGGAGAACGAGGTGTAGTTATAGGGAATTTCGCGGATGCGTGCGGCGGTCATGGCAGTCGGTGCGGGATCATCAGTCGCGCTATATTAGCATCCGCAAAGATCGGCTGCGCGGGCAATATCCGCACCGCTTGGCAAGCGGATTTCGCACCTCGCGAAAAACCGCCGGGAGCGGTTGCCAAGAACAAGGACCGACATCACCTCCTCACTCCACGTAGGGGTAATGGTCAATCCGGATGATAACTTTATTGCAGCGAGCGGCTTGAAACTTGCGCGCGTGCATCCGCGACCCAGTCGCCTCACACCGGCAGCGCCGCGGCATTCATGAGGTCTTCGCAACGCCTCACCACGGTCGCCATGACCTGCTCCGCGTTGTTGACGGCATACTTGCGGGCGAAGCGCTGGACACATCTGGCGTAACGGGGATTCTTGACAAGTTCCCGGATCAGCGCGTTGTAATCCGGCGTGCCCGCATCGGGATCGACACTGATACCCATTCCAAGCCTTGCGACATTTCGGGCTGTCAGTTCCTGTGCCAGGCTGGACGGCAGCAACAGCACCGGCAGGCCTGCAAACAGTCCGTGCAGGAGCGTGCCGGTATCGGCATGACAGACAATCGCCTTGGCATGTCGAGTCACATAGCGCATAGCCACCGGCCGCGCGCTGAAATGAATGTTCGGCGCCTGCATTTCCCGGCATTGCTGCTCAGAAAGGCCGGGCACATAGGCGAGTACATTGAAGGTAGAGTCCAGCAAGTGCATGAACAATTGCTTGCTGTGTGGATTATCGAGCCGGGTGTAGATAAAAATCTTTTTTCCGGCTCGCCCGGGCCATTCCGGCGTGACGCCGCCATTTACATTGAGAACAGGTCCCAGACAGTGCGCCGGAACGCGCACCTCGCAACACATCAGCTCCTCGGGTAACAACAGGCAATAGTCATCCGCTGTGAACAGGTCGGCGAGTGCAGCCAGTGGTTGTGTGCCGAGCGCCGCCAGGACACGGTTGACGATCCGCAGTACGGCGCTTTCACTGTCTTCGATGTGCCTCGGCGGAAGCTTCAGCCAAGGACGCAGATTCGGCAAAGGGGTGCTATACGGTGGCGAGAAAAAGCCATCACCATAACTGATGCGTGGCAAGCCGAGGCCGCGCGCGGCCAGCAGCGCACTGGGGGCATTGTCCGCGATCAGCAGCTGTGGTTCGATCATGTCGAACAGCGATCGCCAACCCTTTATCAGTCCAAGTAACTCGTTCTCATCTCGGTATCCGTTGCGTAGCAGCACGTCGGCGTGGCACACCTGGGGTTCCGGCAGCCCATTGACGTGCGGCAGCCACACTGGCGCCTGCAGCGCCATGAACGCCTGCATGCCGGGCAGTGTTTCGCAGCGGGACAAATCCCGGGCCGCGAACACCACTTCATGACCACGCGCAGCCAACTGCGGGGCGAGCGTGAGAAAGCGCTGGAGATGCCCCAGATCGTCACCCAGTTCGCCCGCATAAAGGATCTTTGCCATTGCGCCTTATGCCGCCCGGATGAGACTGCCCTGGTACCGGAGACTGGTTGCTCGAGGCACTAGAGTTTTCCTTGGTTTTCCTGGCGTCCCTGGTGGCTCGATTCATGTATCGGGTCGCCATCACCCAGCCACCATATCCGCACGCTGGCATCGTCGCTGGTGGTGGCGAGGTAATGCTGATCGGGCGAGAGCGCGATCCAGCCGCCGCACAGATCGTGGCGCTGGAAGCGCCGCAGTACCTTGCCGGTCATGGGATCGAGAAAATAAATCGAGCTGTCGGTCTGGCGGCTGATGCTGGCGAGGTAGCGGCCGTCCGGACTGTACTGAAGGGATTTGATGATACCGTGGTGTTCCGTCGGTATGACGGTCAATGCGTGGCCGGTCATATTCCAGCGAAACAGCCGGAACCAGCCGCTGCCGATCAGCCACCGGCCATCCGGCGAAAACTGCAAGGCGCGGCTGTCGGTGGGCGGAGCGGGCAAGGCCACGGGCAGCGTTGCGATATCGCGCCACAGGAACACGCGGGTATCCGTGCCGCTGGAGGCGATGCGCCGCGCGCCCGGCAGATAAGCGACGGCGCGCACCGCACCATCATGAACCCGATACTCGTATAAACGGCGCAAGCTATCCAGGCGCCAGACGCGGACCACGCCGTCGTCGTGGCCGGTGATGACGATGTTGTCCCGCTCGCTGACGGTCATGGCGGTGATCGGACTGCCTGCCGGCATGCGGCGCAACTGCCGACCCTGCGCATCCCACTCGGCGAACTGTCCGTCATAACCGCCGGTGAGAATGCGGCGGTCGTGATCCAGATAAGCGATGCCGTTGACCGTGCCGGCATGCGCGGACCAATGCCGCAAGGGCTTGCCGTCCGGCAGGCTCCACAACTGCACGGCGCCATCCCAGCCACCGGAAGCGAGTTGCGTCGAGGCCGCATTGAACGTCACGATGCTGCCACCGACGTTGGCGTTGGGGATCACAACGTCCGGCGCCTGCGCGGGGATAAGACCGGTGCAGGCGGTGAGCAGGACTGCGACAGCCAGTGTGATTATTCGGATTCGTTTCAGCATCAGCGGTTATTCCGTCAGCGAGTGTGGTGGCTGTTCCGTTCCAAGCTTATGTCGTGGCGCACACGGTTAAGATAAATGGCTTTTCCGCAGAATTCGCGAAATCCCCTCTCCCCAACCCCTCTCCCTGAGGGAGAGGGGATTTGTCATCACATGCGCTGAGGAGGCACGCTCATTTGAGCTTCGGCGCCGCAAGATCGAACACATCGACATCGCCGCTCTCGCTGCCGGCGGCGACGTAGTGCCCGTCGGGACTCACTCGCACCATCCAACCGCACAATGGCAGTGGCGCCATGCGACTCAATACCTGGCCGGTGTGAACGTCGGTGAGTCGCAGGCTGGAATCGGAGATGCGGCCCAGCGTGACCAGGTCCTTGCCGTCGGGCGTGTAATCGAGGGAGATGATGGCGCCGAAGTGTTCGGTATCGCGCATTGTCTGCGCATTGTCGGCCAGATCCCAGAACAGCAGCTTGAACCAGGTGCCGGCGGCAAGCTGCTTGCCATCCGGTGAAAACCGTAGCGAGAGGACCTTGCGAGTGGCCGGTGACAGCGTGCGCGTGATGTTCAAGTGCGTATCAAGCAGCACCACCTGATCGTCCGCGGTGGCGGCGGCGATCGTCAGGCCGTCGCGACTCACGGCGATGGCACGCACTGCCGCGCTCAGTTTGCGCTTGGCCACTTGTGCCAGGTTCGGATAGGCATACACGCGGAGAAAGGCATTGCGCTGGGCGACCAGCAGGTCTTGCGTGTCCGGAATACCGACCATGGTATGGAGCGGAGCGGTCTTGATACGGCGCGTAGCCTGCTGCGTGCGCAGATTCCAGGCGCTCAGCGTGCCGTCCTCCGTGGCGGCAACGAGGTGCGTGTCATCGAGCCAGGCGATGCCGCGCACCGTCTCGTGTTTGCCCGGCAGGGTGAGTTGCGCCACGCCATCCGGCATATGCCAGATGCGCACCTTGCCGAAAAAGCCGCCGGTGGCCAGCAGACTGCCATCGTGGTTGTAGGCCAGTGCCGTGGCGCCGAAGGGGTGCGCTTGAGCGAGGCGCACTGTCGGATAACGGTCGATACCAATGCTCGAGCAACCGGCGATGACGAAGAACCAGAGGAAATTGAGTCGGTAGAGAGCACGCATCGGTATTGATTATAAACCGGGTTGACTATTTCACTATCGCAATCACACCATAAAAAACGGGGCCCGAAGGCCCCGTTTTCAGTACAACCGTCAACTACGACTTAGAACTTGACGTTCATGCCCAGACCGAAATGGTCGTCTTTGGCACTGGGGCCAGCAGTATCGTCAATCTTCGACTCACTGTAGCCGGCATACACACTGGTGCGCATGCTCAGGTTGTGCTTGGCACCCAGCGTCCAGTTCTTGCTCTTGTTAGCAGTACTTGCCGGATCTTTGGCATCGCCCTCGCCGTAGGCAGCATACAACAGCGTGTTGCCCATCTTG
Source organism: Gammaproteobacteria bacterium (assembly GCA_038319625.1). Classification (GTDB taxonomy): domain Bacteria; phylum Pseudomonadota; class Gammaproteobacteria; order JBBQDK01; family JBBQDK01; genus JBBQDK01. The sequence continues at coordinate 1,273 of JBBQDK010000089.1, read as the reverse complement.
AACGAACCACCGAGGTGCCAGACATTGGCGCTGTTATCGCTGTTAGTGTTGCCGACAAGGCCGCCTCTTTCATACATGGCGAACATCGCGATGTTACCCATGGTGTACTGACCACCCAGGTCCCACGCCTTGTTGTTCTTTCTGATGGTATCGCCTTCGCTGCTGGTCACATAGTCAGCAAAGCCAAGAATGTTGCCATTCTTGTAGTGAACGCCCAAGCCGTACGGATTGTCCTGGTTGCCAGCAGGGTTGCCGGTGATGCTGTGACCACCCAAGGTGTAGAACGCACCAGCGCCAAGGCCGTTCATGTCCGGAGAATCATAGCGCATGGTACGGTTGGACAAGCCATTGGCAGCATCGCCAGCGGTGTATTCACTGTGCAGGAAATTTGACTGCAGGCCCGACACATTGCCTTCCAGGGAAGTACCGAAGAACGGATCGATCATCGCGCCATGGTCGCTGTACGGGGTGGTCACCGTACCGGCACGGAAGGTACCGAAATCACCGGCCAGACCTACCCACGCTTCGTTGTCGGAAAGGGTATTGGTGCTACCGTAGCCAGCAGTGTTATTGCCGGCAGGATCATACGCAAACATGACATTGAAGATCGCCTTCAGGCCATTACCCAGATCTTCGCTGCCCTTGACGCCGATGAATGAGAAGTTGCCATTCATGTTCATCTTCTGGCTATTATCATTTTTAGATAAACCTTTGGATGCTGCATAACCAGCACAGCCGCCGGTGTCGCAATCATGCGAGTCAACGCTGACGTCGGCCTGGCCGTATAACTGCACGTCCGCCTGGGCGATACCGATGGAACCTGCCAGCGCGGCACCAATTGCTACTGATAAAAGCTTCTTGTTCATTTGCTCACTCCTCAATGTATTTAGAGCACGGGGTTATTACTCGGGGGCCAATCTACTGCTCACAAGAAAAATTTGCAACACTTTTTTCATAAATACCACAATGCACATTGTGTGTTGTGTTTGTGCAACAAGGGGTATAGGGATGGCATTTCGCCTCACGTCGGAACCTTACTTTAGTCGGTAGGAACTGAGCACAGCGGAATTGCACTTCCACCGCCCAAAAAATGATTAAACCACTTTAATATCATTATCTTACAAAAATCCCTCTGCCGACCTTCCAGCTATACTATATATACGCTCGCCAGACTCCCTTTATCCCGGCGGTGCTGTGGCGCATTTTTGCAAGCCTAAAATGGCTGGGGGACGAGGATTCGAACCTCGGTTGACGGAGTCAGAGTCCGTAGTCC
>JBBQDK010000088.1:0-12025 GCA_038319625.1 Gammaproteobacteria bacterium | reverse complement strand
CGCTGTGAAATCGCTGCGATTGCTGAAGGCGCCGCTGTAGTTGGTGCCCAACGCCGCGACGCAACTGCCGGTCAGGGTCGCATAGTCGATCATCAGGCCGGGCTTGCCCTTGCTGGCCAGTACCAGCGTGTCGGCCAGCACCATGCGGCCCTCGGCATCAGTGTGGATCACTTCGATGGTCGTGCCGTTGCTGGCCGTTACCACGTCGTTCTGTTTATAAGCTTTGGGCCCGATATGGTTTTGTGCCAGCGCCAGCCAGCAGTCCACGGGAAAGTCCACTTTCAACTCGGCAAGCGCCAGCAAGCTGCCCAGCGCCACGGCGCTGCCTTCCATGTCCTCGTGCATACCCAGCATGTACTTGGACGGTTTCAAATTGGTGCCGCCGGTGTCAAAGCAGATTCCCTTGCCGACCAGTGCCAGCGCCGGTTTGTGACTTTTTTGTTTGGGTGTGTAGCGCAGGTGCAGAATGCCGGCGTCACTCTCGGGGCTGCCCTGGGCGACCGCGAGAAAGGCGCCGGCGTTGAGGCGCTTTAACGCATTCTGATCCAAAAAGCGCAGGTGCCATTGTTGTTGCCTGGCTAATTGGGTGACGCGTTGACGGTATTGCTTCGGTGTCAGCTCATTGGGCGGCAGCTGCGTGAGGAATCGCGCCAACGCGTTGCCGCGTGCCTCGGCGAGCGTTCTTGAATAATCCTGCCGGCCGACGCCGTGCACCGTAGTGGTCTGCAGCAGTTGCTGCTTGTCGGTCTTGCTCTTGTAGCTCGGCATGTGCACAGTGGCTGCGAGCAAGGCGGCGACCTGCGCTTCGGCGGCGCGTGCGGCAAGCTCATCAGTGAAACCCGCCAGGCACACCATGACCTGCGCTGGCTTGTGCTTGAGCGCGGCGGCCGCCAGTTCGCGTGCCAGGCTGAGCAGTTCGAATGCGCTGCTGGCGGTTTTGACGCAGGCCACGACGACGTGCGTGCTGTCGGGATTAGGCAGATCGGTGGCCAGCAGAACGGTGTTGCAGGTCTTGGTGTGCGTACGTGCGATACGCTGGTGCAGGACCCCGGCATAGGGTAGATCCGGCCATGGCTTGCGCAACGCGGTCTCGGGCAACAGCAGTATCAGCGCCTCGGCTGCGTCGACGCGCTGCACGTCAGGCAGGTTGGGGTATTGATTTATTTTGATTTTAATGGTCGGTGTCTGGTTATTACGCATGCTTTTGCCTTGACCTTGCTGACTAAAACATTGATCATATCGCGCTTGCTAATTTTCGGGTATCAGCCCGTCCTCACGCCCCCTTATTGCCCTATTAAGGAGACCTATGAAGGTCGCTGATAAAAAACGGTTGCTGCGCGAGATGCTGTTCGCGCGGCGCTTTGAAGAGCGTTGTTACGAAGCCTATGTGGAACGCAAGATCGGTGGCTTCCTCCACCTCTATCCCGGCCAGGAAGCCTGTGCGCACGGCGTACTGGAAGCGGCGCGCCCCGGGCACGATTATGTGATCACAGGCTATCGAGACCATATCCACGCCATCAAGTCCGGTGCCGATCCGAAAGCAGTGATGGCCGAACTGTATGCCAAGGAGACAGGTTGCAGCAAGGGCCGCGGCGGCTCCATGCATATCTTCGATGTCGCACACCATTTCATGGGCGGCTATGCGCTGGTGGGTGGACCGTTCCCGCTGGCCGCGGGCATCGCCAAGGGTATCAAGATGAAGGGTGGCGACGAGATCTCCATCTGTTTCCTTGGTGATGCTGCTAACAATCAGGGCACCTTCCATGAATCATTGAACATGGCGAAACTGTGGAATCTGCCGGTTTTGTACGTCTGTGAAAACAATCTTTACGGTATCGGCACGCGCATCGACCGCTCCACGGCGGTGATTGATCAGTACAAGCGCGTGTCCGGTTACAACATCCCGGCCGCGCAGGCCGATGGTCAGGATGTCGAAGTCGTCTACGCCGCCGCTCAAAAGGCCGTCGAGCATGTACGTTCCGGCAAGGGCCCGTATTTTCTCGAACTGATGACCTATCGTTATCGGGGTCACTCCATGTCCGACTCCAACGCCTACCGCGCAAAAGATGAGGAGCGCATGTGGGGCACGCGCGATCCGATCATCATCTTGCGCGACCGGCTCATCGAGGCCGGCGAGCTGACCATGGACAGCTACAAGACGCTGGACGAGGAAATTCTCGATCAGATCGAGAGCGAGGTCATCAAGTATGCCGAGGAATCCCCCGAACCCAGGCTCGAAGAACTGGAAAAATACCTGTTCGCCGAGAATGATCCCTATGTTCACGGGAGCGCGCACTGATGGCCGAGATGATGTTCTGGCAGGCGATCCGTCGCGCCACCGATGAAGAGCTCGCGCGCGATCCCATGGTGATCGTGATGGGCGAGGATATCGGTGTCGCCGGCGGTACCTATAAAGCCACCCAGGGTCTGTACGACAAGTATGGTCCGGATCGCGTCATGGACACGCCGATTTCCGAGAACGGTTTTACGGGCCTCGGCATCGGCGCAGCCTTCCTCGGCGTGCGGCCGATCATCGAAATCATGTCGGTGAACTTCGCCTGGCTGGCGCTCGATCAGATCGCCAACAGCGCCGCCAAGGTGCGCTACATGTCCGGTGGCCAACTCACCGCCCCGGTGGTGATCCGTTCGCCTGGCGGCAGCGCGCACATGCTGGGCGCGCAGCACTCGGGTCGCATGGAAAAGGTCTTCATGGGCATCGCCGGTCTGCGCGTCGTGACGCCGTCCAACGCCCGGCAGGCGTATGGTCTTCTGAAGTCCGCCGTGCGCTGCAACGACCCGGTGTTCATCAACGAACACGAACTCATGTATAACATGAAGGGCGATGTGCCCGACAAGGAATACTTCCTGCCGCTGGAAGGTTCCGAAGTCGCGCGCGCCGGTCGCGACGTGACGCTGTTCGGCTACAACATCTCCGTGCACTGGTGCCTGCAGGCGGCCGAGATGCTTGCGCAACAGCACGGTATCGAGGCCGAGGTAATCGATCTGTACGCACTCAGCCCACTCGACCGCACCGGCATCACCGCTTCCGTATCGCACACACATCGTGCCGTGATCGTCGAAGAGGCCGAAGCGCCGGTCGGTGTCGGTTCAGAAGTGTTGGCCATCATCAACGAAGAATGCTTCTTCGAGCTCGACGCACCACCGGTGCGCGTCTCCGCGCGAAACATCCCGATGCCGTATAACCACACTCTGGAAAAGGCCGCCGTGCCGAACGCCAAGGATGTAGTTGCGGCGGTACTGAAACTTTTCGACAGATAAGTAGCAAGTGGCGAGTGGCAAGTAGCAAGGAATAAATTGACTACTCACCGCTTGTAACTTGCAACTTGCTACTGGATTTATATGACTGAACCCTACGCAATCAAAATGCCCCAACTCTCCGACACGATGACAGAGGGTGTCATCGTCAGTTGGGAAAAGAATCTCGGCGACAAGGTCTCGCGCGGCGACATCGTAGCCACGGTGGAAACCGACAAGGCGATCATGGATGTCGAAGTGTTCCGTGATGGTTTTCTGTCCGGTCCGCTGTCGCCCATCGACGCCGTTGTGCCGGTCAGCAGTGCCATCGGTTTTCTGGTCGCGACGGAAGCCGAGGTGCAGCAGGGTGAGGCGGTTGCCTTGGCACCCCGAAAAGAAGAAACCAAACCAGGCGCGCCACCGGCCGATAGCACCCGTCAGGCGGCTACGCATCCGGCACCCGGTCACAAGGCACCGCCGATGCACAGCGATGCCGGCGCACCGCCACTGGATCGTCCCGAGAACAAGTCCGCTACCCCGCAGGCGCGCAAGCTGGCAGCGGAACTGCACGTCAACCTGAACACCTTGCGCGGAACCGGTCCGGGTGGTGCGATCACCGCCGACGATGTGCGCCTCGCACAACCGCTGGCACGTCCCAGCGAAGTCGCGCAGCCCATGCCCGCGCATGCCTTCCCCGAAGTGCAGGTGCCCGGCCATGGCCGGGCCATGACGGCGATGGAACGCGCGGTCAGTCACTCGATGACCGCCGCGCTCACGCTGCCGACCTTCCGGGTCACCATCAATGCGCGTCCCGATGCCATTATCAAGGCCGCCAAGAAACGCGGCGTGTCGGTGACGGTCGCCATCGCCAGGGCCTGCGCGCTGGCGATGCAAAAACACCCGACCATGAACTGGTGCTATCAGCCGGTCGACAAGCTGGTTGAGCGCGACAACGTCGACATCGGCATGGCCGTTTCCGCCGATGGCGGCGGGCTGGTGGTGCCGGTACTGCGTCACTGCGAATCGCGCGAACTTGCCGATCTCGACAAGGACTGGAAAGACCTGGTGGCGCGTGGCCGCGCCCGCCGTCTCAAACCCGAGGAATACGCCAACCCGACCTTCGTGGTCTCGAACATGGGCATGCTCGGCGTCAGTTATTTCGATGCCATTCCGACACCGGGCACGGCGGCGATTCTTGCCATCGCCACGGCCAATGAACTGGGCATGCCATTGACCATCACCGCCGATCATCGCGTGGTGAACGGCGCCGAAGTAGCCTTGTATCTCGGCACGCTGAAACAGCACATCGAACATCCGGAAGAGTGGATGGGCGTGGTCGGCCCGGCGATACCGTCCGGCAGTTGGGATTACGAAGTCGTTGTGATCGGCGGCGGTCCCGGTGGCGAAGACTGCGCGCGCGATCTTGCCGAGCACGGTATCAAGGTCGCCATGATCAACGATGCGCCATTCCCCGGTGGCGAGTGCCTGTGGCGCGGTTGCATCCCGTCCAAGGCCTGGCGCGCCGCGGCGGACCGCATCCGTGACCGTGGCCACGACGTGCATCTCGGCGTCGAAGGCACGACACGCGCAAAACTCAATTGGGAACTGCTCGAAGCCACACGTCGCCAGGTCTTGGAGACACGCGGCGACATGGCGCTCAAAACTGACAAGGGCGTGAAGATCAAGGTCATCCAGGGTTATGCCTGGTTCGAGACCGATCACCGTCTGTTCGTCGACACCAGTGGCAACAGCGAAGATCCACATGCACGCAGTGCGCTCGGTGACGGTTCCAGGGGCGAGCACATCACCTTCGGTTGCGCCGTGATCGCCGCCGGTGCGCCACCGTTCGTGCCGCCGATCCCCGGTGCGCGCGAAGCGCAGGAGAAGGGCGGTGTGCTGACCTCGGACACGGTCTGGACTCTCGCCAAACCACCCAAAACTTTGGTCATCGTCGGTGCCGGCGCCATCGGCGTGGAGATGGCGCAGATCTTTCAGGATTTTGGCACCAAGGTGACCTTGCTGGAAGCACAGCCGCGCATCCTCGCCGAGGTCGAACCGGAAATTGCCAAGGTGCTGACGGAAATTCTCGCCACTGAACCGAATCTCACGGTCGTAACCTCCGCCAAAGTCGAGAAGATCAGCGGCAGACCCGGTGCGATGAAGCTCAGCTACACCAATGCCGACGGTACGAAGCAAAACATTTCCTGCAACTACGTGCTGATGGCTACCGGCAAGCGTCCGGAACTCGCGCCGATGAAACTCGACGCGGCTGGCATCGATCTCGACGGCTCCGTTATCAAGGCCGATAACCGTTGCCGCACCAGCGTCGATCACATCTTCGCCGTTGGCGATGTCATCGGCGGCTACATGCTGGCGCATACCGCCGGTACGCAAGGCCGCGTTGCCGCCGCGACGATCCTCGGCGAAGACTATCGTTACAACCAGGACATCGACTCCGGCGTAATCTTCACGCGTCCGCAGGCCGCCTTCGTCGGTCTGTCGGTCGATCAGGCCAAGGCCAGGAACATCGACGCTGTCGAAGTGAAAGCACCGATGAGCATCGATGCCAAGGCGATGATCACCGGCGAGACGCAAGGCATGATCAAGATCGTCGCCAACAAGGCCACGCAAAAGATTATCGGCGTGCACTTCCTCGCCGACCACGCCGACACTTTGATCGGCGAAGCCGTACTGATGGTCGGCGCCGGCCTGACGCTGGAGCAGGTGGCGCACGCTATCCATCCCCATCCCACCCAGACTGAAATGTTCGGCGACCTCGCCAGGCGTCTGCTGTCGCGGTTACGGCGCAGCGCAAAAGTAAAATAAATGTAACCCGGGCTGAGCGCGGCGAAACCCGGGAAAGGTCGTGGCATTGACCTGCCCGGGCTACGGTGTCTGAGATCGATGTGCCTTGGTGCCACTCACGCGGTGCCAACACGACTGCGGGCATCGGTTAACTTGTTTGGTTCTACAATTTTTAACACTTCCACCTTGTGTTACCACCCGCCCAATTGCTAGTCTGACTGAGCTGTCGTTTCAGATAGCGAAAGATTGCCGCCGTGGCGGTTCCTCTCTGGAAAATCAATGCATCCGCAGGTCAGACGAATCCTTGCCAACAGACCTTTCCAGGTCGGTGCCACCGTACTGGCGCTGTACGCGCTGTTGGGCTTTCTGCTGCTGCCGGCGCTGCTGGAACGCGCACTACCAGATTACGTGCGCGATACGCTGCATCGTCAGGCGAGCATTGGTACGGTGCGCGTCAATCCTTTTTTGCTGACGCTCACTGTCGAGAACCTCAAGCTGAGCGAAACCGACGGCAAGGCGATCGCGGCCTTCCGGCGATTGTTCGTCGACTTCGAGACCAGCAGCTTGTTCCATTGGGCCTGGACCTTCAAGGATGTGCGCCTGGAGGGGCTGGATATGCACATCGAGCGGTCGCCGCAAGGCGCGCTCAACCTCGCCACCCTGCTCGACAGCCTGCCGAAAGATACGCAAGCGCCACCACAAAAAAATACGCTGCCACCGCGGTTGTTACTCTGGCATCTTGCGCTGATCGATGGCCGGCTCTCTTATCTGGACCGCGCTGCCAGGCAGCCCGCTAATGTCATCCTCACGCCGATCGATCTCGATCTCAAAGACCTTACTACCCTGCCCGAACGCCACGGTGCGCTGACGCTCCATGCGAAACTGGCGGGCGGTGGCACACTGGAAGGACGCGCCAAGCTTGCACTGCATCCATTTACGAGCAGCGGCCGGCTGGCGCTCAAGGATTTTCCCGCAACGACGGCCTGGCCGTTTCTGCGCGATCACTTGCGTCTCGCCGAGGTCAAGGGCGTGATTGACCTAGCGGGTAGCTTCAGCGCCATAACAGATGCCAAGGCAACCCGCTTGTCACTATCCGGCATCCATCTGCATGTCACTGGGCTGGATATCCGTGAGCCGGATGCGTCGACGCCGTTGCTGGCGCTGGCGACGCTCAATGCGCCGGGCGTGCGCATCGACCTCGACAAGCACCACGTGACCCTGCCGCAGCTTGCCTTGAGCGACGGCCAGTTCGGGCTCGCCATCGCCAGGGACGGCAAGGTGAACTGGGCCCGGTTGTCGACGGCTGAACTCGAGCCCACACTGCCACCGCCCACAGCGTGGCAGGTATCTCTCGACAAGGTGCAATTGGCGAACATCGCTGTGCAGGTCGTCGATCGCAGCCGTGCGGTGCCGTTGACTCTCGCGGTCGGTCGGCTCGGCGCGTCGCTGAAACTCGGCATCGCGATCGATAAAACGACGGCAGTAACGGCGGCTGTGGACAGCATCGACCTCGCCAAGGTCGATATGCGGTTCGCTGGCGACACATCCCCGGCGCTGGCGCTGAGTGCCGTGGACATGAGCGCCGGCAGGCTCGACACCGGCGCGCGCACTGTCACGATAGGACAAATGAGTCTGCGTGATGGACAGATGCGGTTGATACGCAGTCCCGAAGGCCGGCTGCGGCTGCTGGATAATTTGCGCGCTGCCGAGCCTGCCAGTACTTCGCCGGTTGCTGCGACCTCGCCCTGGCGTTATCGCCTTGCCAAGCTGACCGTACAGAACTTCAAGGCTACACTCGCCGATGCAGCCTATGAGCCGGCACTGACGACCCATCTCGACGCCATCACGGCGACGCTGAAAAACATCGCCAACGACAGCAGCTCTGAGTTGCAATTCGATGCGGCACTGCATGTGGTGGAAGGCGGGAATGTCAGCGCCATTGGCACCGTGTCATCCGATCACGACAATGTGCAGGCCAGGCTGATCATTGACAAGGTCAATCTCGTGCCGCTGCAACCGTTGATCGCGCGCCATACCCGATTGACGCTGGATACCGGTGTGGCGTCGGCGGCAGTAGAACTCGAATATACGCGGCAGGGCGAGGCCGCCGGCATTCTGAACGCCAGCGGCACGGCCGGCATCGACGATGTTTTGCTCAAGGAGACGCTGAGCGGCGAGCGCTTCCTGGCCTGCAATTCGGTTGCGGCCACAGGCATTCATTTCCGCTCCGCGCCCGGCGAGTTGATCATCGACGACGTACGGGTCATCGAGCCGGATGCCAGGGTGCTGATCTTCCCCGATCGCAGCATCAATCTCATCAAGGCCTTCGAGACCAGGGACGCCGATATGCAGGCACCGCAAGCCGCCACGGCGCCGCCCGCTGCCGAACACTTCCCGATTAAAGTAACACGCGTACGAATTGAGCGCGGCAAGGTCGATTACAACGACAAGAGTCTGGTGCTGCCGTTCAGCACCAGGATCAGCGATTTCCACGGCACGGTAACCGGCATCGCATCCGATCCCGACAGTCGCGCCAAGGTCAGGCTGGACGGCACCATCGAGCAATACGGCACCGCCAGCGTGAGAGGCACGCTGAGTCCCTTCGCGCCGAAGCACTACACCGATATCCGCACCCGCTTCACCAACGTGGAGATGCCGAAGTTTTCGCCGTACAGCGCCACCTTCGCCGGCCGCGAGATCGCCACCGGCAAACTGACGCTGAATCTCGAATACAAGATCGAAGACGGCAAGCTCACTGGTGACAACATGGTGCTGATGGACCATTTCACACTGGGCACGTCCGTGCAATCGAAGGATGCACTGGACCTGCCGCTGGATATGGCCGTCGCACTGTTGACCGACGCGCAAGGCCACATTGATATCGCGATTCCGGTGACAGGTGACCTCACCAAGCCGAATTTTGCCCTCGGCAAGGTGATCGGCGAGGCCGTCAAACAGGTGCTCGTGAAGATCATTACGGCGCCATTCCGTGCGTTGGGCGCCTTGCTGGGCGGCGGTAAAGAACAACAGTTCGATGCCGTCACCTTCAGCCCCGGCAGCTCGCAGTTGGCGCCACCGCAACTGGAGAAGCTCAAGCAACTGGGCGATGCCCTGGCGAAGCGCCCGCAGTTGAAGCTGCTGGTCGAGGGTCGATATGATCCCAGCAAAGACGGCCGTGCGTTGCGCGCCGCGCATGTCCGGCGCACTGTATCGAAGGAGTTGAAAATTGCTGTTGAAGAGGATCAGCATGCCGCGCCGGTGGTGTTCGATGAAGCGAAAAGCCAGCGGGCGCTGGAAGTGGTCTATGCGGCGCGTGCCGGCGATCAGGCCGTGGCGGCATTTCAGGAAACGTATGAAGCCAAGGCGGGCAAATCCGTCGAACGCGTCAACCCGGTGCTGGCCGTGTTCGGCAAACCCAGCCCGGATAGCGCGTTTTATGCAGCATTGTACAAAGAGTTGGTGAGCAAGCAGCCACTGGCCGACAGTGAACTGCCGGCCTTGGGACGGCAGCGCGCCGACGTCATCACACAGGCATTGATAAAAGAGGCTGGCGTCGCACCCGAACGCATCACTGCCGCCGTGCCCAAGGCGGTGGAAAAGTCGGCCAAGACCGGCGTGGCGACGACGCTCAGCCTGAGTGTCGTTGCCAAATAAAGCCTGCGCTGCCGACTCAGGCGGCGGTAAGTTCCTGCTCAGCCAACTCGGCGATGGCGGCATGTGCGCGCGCCAATCCCTGCTGTTTGCTGGCATCGCTCAGTGCCAGTCCCTCGGCATAGACGAAACTGACCGCATCCATGCCGAGGAACGCCAGGAAGTCACGCACATAGCCGGTCTGCGTATCGCGTGGCGTGCCGGCATACTGACCGCCACGCGCGGCAAAGACAAACACCTGTTTGCCCGTCAACAGCCCAACCGGACCTGTGGCTGTGTAGCGGAAGGTGACACCGGCCCGCGCGATGTGATCGAAATAAGCCTTGAGGCCGGACGGAATGCCGAAGTTGTACATCGGCAAGCCGAGCACGAGGGTATCGGCGCGGCGCAGTTCATCGATCAGCGCATCGGAGTAGGCGGTCACTGTCTGCTGTTCGGGCGTCCGCGCTTCGGCGGCGGCGAGGAACGCGCCGAAACGCGCCGCATCGAGGTGCGGCACCGGTTCGACGGCAAGGTCGCGCACCACAACCTGGCCGGTGGGATGCGACTGGCGCCAAGTGGCGACATAACTGTCGGCCAGCCGGCTCGACTCGCCGCTGGCGGAGAAGATGCTGGATTTGATCTGCAGGAGAGTGCTCATAGCGGTTACCCCGTAGGAAGTTGTCTGACGGGGATTATTTAAACATTGAAAAAATTGATTAAATAGTTCATTATTTAGGCTTAAACAATCTAAATATTAGATACATGTCCAATCCGCGCATCACCCTGGAGCAGTGGCGGACTCTCGTCGCCGTGGTCGAGGCGGGCGGCTATGCGCAGGCGGCGCGGACACTACACAAAAGCCAGTCCGCCGTGACCTACGCGGTGCAGCAGATCGAGACGCAACTCGGTGTTAAGGTCTTCAGGATCGAGGGGCGCAAGGCCGTTCTGACGGCGACCGGGGAATTGTTGTGCCGGCGCGCGCATTACCTCCTCGAAGAAGCGGGGGGGCTGGAACAATCGGCGCGCACACTCTCGGCGGGGTGGGAGACTGAGGTGCGTCTCTCCGTTGAAATGATTTTTCCGACCTGGCTGCTGCTCGATTGTCTGAATCGTTTCGGTGCGGAGAGCCCGAACACGCGCATCGAGGTCATCGAATCGGTGCTGGGCCATCATACCGATGCGCTGGTTCGGGGTCAGGCGGAGCTCGCGATCTTCGGGCGCATTCCCGTGGGTTTTTTTGGTGAGCCGCTGATGCGCGTACGCTTCCTGCTTGTCGCGCAGCCGGATCATCCGCTGCACCATTTACAACGCAAGCTGACGATGCGGGACTTGCGTGCCCACCGGCATCTCGTGGTGCGCGAGTCCAGTCCCGAGCGCGCGACCGCGACCTCGCTCGAGGCACTGCAGCGCTGGACCGTCAGCCACATGGCCACTTCGATCGAGGCGGTGCTCGCCGGCTATGGCTACGCCTGGTTGCCGGAAGAAAAAATCCGTACGCAGCTGGAGTCGGGTACACTGCGGCCGCTGGCCCTGCGCGAAGGCAGCGAACGCTACGAGGAGCTTTACCTCATCTTCGCCGACCGGGAGCATGCCGGGCCCGCAACGCAGCGCCTGGCGGAGATCATCAGGGAAGCAGTGACGAGTGAATGCACGCGTGCTGCTGTTCCACCTGCCGCTAAATCGCCGCGCCGCGCAAAACGGAAAACCACTACATGATGATTACCGTTTTGAGACGTATCGGATGCGCATGGCGTGGGATTCATACGGCACTGCGGGTCAGATCATGACCGGACCGCTGCTGACACTGAAGGTGCATGAAGCGCTGACTGCGGCAGCACGCGTCGGTGTGCCGCTGCTCGAGTGTTCGCTGGACCTGGGCCGGTCGACGACGCAGGTCGAGGTGGATCCCGATAGCTGGACTTGGCAAGGCCAAGGCTTCCCGTTTCTCAAGATCTGCAAGGACAGAACCATCTATCATTGGGATGACGAGAGCTTCGAGCCGGTGGCGCGGTTCAAAACCTCGCTGATCAAACTGGTGCCGACGGAGTGGGGGCCGCCGACCTTCGAGATTGACGGCATCAAGATGCTGCCAACGGCGCAGGTGTCGCCCTATGCCGATGCCGAATGTAAAGTCGCACTGATCGATCCGCGCGGTAAAGTGATTCTGGATACCTGTGGCGGGCTTGGTTATTTCGCGGCATGGTGCGTACAAGGCGGGGCGAAGCAAATCCTTTCCTGTGAAAAGAATCCCGATGTGATCTGGTTGCGCAGCCTCAATCCCTGGTCGCCCGAGGCAAGCGGCTGCTTGAACCTGGTCGTGGATGACATCAGC
>JBBQDK010000087.1:0-12224 GCA_038319625.1 Gammaproteobacteria bacterium | reverse complement strand
ACCCACCGGCTCCACCGCGTATGCCCTGTCGGGCGGCGGGCCGATTCTGCACCCGGCGCTGGATACCGTGGTACTGGTGCCGATCTGCCCGCACACCCTGAGCTATCGCCCGATCGTAGTATCGGCAGACAGCAAAATCGAAATCGTCATCAACGACAATACCCACACCCAGGCGCAAGTCACCTGCGACGGTCAGGTCAACCTGCGCCTGATGCCTGGCGACCGGGTATTCATCCGCCGCAGTAAACACAAGCTCCAACTCATTCATCCTTCCGGTCACGATTACTTTGAGATCCTGCGCGTGAAGCTGGGCTGGGGTGGCCAACAGAGTATCTGAACATTCACGAGCTCTCACACAGCCGTCACCATCACGGAGCAGTATGAGCAACTATCTGGGTAACGCGGACTATCAGCACGGCACGGCCGAGTGCACCGGTGTCCTGCTCTCCAATCTCGGCACGCCCGACGCGCCCACACCGGCGGCATTGCGGCGTTTTCTCGCCGAGTTTCTCTCCGATCCCCGCGTTATCGAGACGCCGCGCCTGATCTGGTGGCTGGCGCTGCACGGCGTGATCCTGCGCATCCGCCCGCCCCGTGCGGCACACGCTTACCGCAAGGTCTGGACTGCTGCGGGCTCGCCGCTGCTGGCGATCTCGCAGCGTCAGGCGACAGCTCTGCAGCTCTCATTGGAACAACGCTGCAAAGGGCCGGTACGCGTGGCACTGGGCATGCGCTACGGCAATCCGCCTATCGCAGCCGCTCTCGATGAATTGCGCCGGGCCGGCGCGCGTCGCTTGCTGGTGCTGCCCCTCTACCCCCAGTACTCCGCGACCACCACCGCCTCGACCTTCGATGCCGTTGCCGCTGTTCTCAAGACCTGGCGGCTGCAGCCGGAACTGCGCTTCATCAACCATTACCATGACTATCCCGGTTACATAGCCACGCTGGCCGACAGCGTGCGCGCCTACTGGGCGGCACACGGCGAACCGGAGCGACTGATGTTTTCCTTCCATGGTCTGCCGAAACGTTATTTGCTGGCTGGTGATCCCTATCACTGCGAATGCCACAAGACCGCGCGTCTGGTCGCGGAGCAACTCGGTTTGAGCGACGAGCGCTGGCTGCTGACATTCCAGTCGCGCTTTGGCCGCGAGGAATGGCTCACACCCTATTGCGATCAGACACTGCGTGAATGGGGCACCGCCGGCGTGCGACGTGTCGACGTGCTATGCCCCGGTTTTCCGGCCGATTGCCTGGAGACACTCGAAGAGATCGAGCAACAGAACCGTGAGATCTTTATGAATGCGGGTGGCGGCGAGTATCACTATATTCCGGCGTTGAATGACAGCACTGATCATATTGGCATGCTCAGTGAATTGGTGTTGCAGCATTGCCAAGGCTGGCCGGAGACCGAAGCCGGCCATGCTGAAAATACCAATGCTGCCGCGCGTAGCGACAGTCGACGCCGCGCCATGAAGCACGGCGCCAGACAATGACACAAGGCTTCTCGCTGATGCCGATTCGGCTCGGCATCAGTAGCTGTCTGCTCGGCGAACAGGTGCGCTTCGATGGCGGCCACAAGCGCGATACCTTCATCAACGAAGCACTCGGCCGGTTTTTCGAATTTATTCCGGTGTGTCCCGAGGTTGCGATCGGACTCGGCATACCGCGCCAACCGATCCGGTTGGTTGGCAATCCCGCTGCGCCGCGCGCCGTCGGCGTCCGCGATCCCGATCTCGATGTCAGCGACGCACTCGGCAATTACGGCATGCGCATGGGCCGTAAACTCGGCGATATCAGTGGCTACATTTTCAAAAAAGGCTCGCCCAGTTGCGGCATGGAACGCGTCAAGGTCTATCAGAAAGGCCAGCCCGGCAAGGGCGGCACCGGGCTGTACGCGCGGGCATTCATGGATCAACAACCCCTATTGCCCGCGGAAGAGGAAGGCCGACTCGGTGACCCGGTGCTGCGCGAGAACTTCATCGAACGCGTGTTCGCGTATCGGCGTTGGCAGGAGTTGCAAGCACGCGGACTGAGCGCCGCGCGACTGGTGGACTTCCATACCATTCACAAGCTGAATCTGATGGCCCACGGCACAGACCACTACCGTGCGCTGGGACGTATCGTTGCGCAGGCCGGCGCCAAGGCGCTGCGACAGCGTGGCGAACTCTATATCACCGGCTTCATGACCGCACTCAAGCATCGTGCCACACGCAAGCGGCACACCAATGTATTGATGCACATCATGGGCTATCTGAAGAAGAGCCTGGACCACGATGACAAGACCGAACTGCTGGATGTGATCGAAGCCTATCGACTGTGCCAGGTACCGCTGATTGTGCCCATTACCCTGCTCAAACATCACTTCCGCCATCACCCGGATGCCTACATGGCGCGTCAGGTCTACCTGAATCCGTATCCGCCAGAACTGATACTGCGTAACTGCATTTAATTCAGTGCGAGCACCCAATGGCCTGAACGATATTTCATTATGGTGTCGTCTCAGAAAATGGATCGCAAAGTACGCTAAGCCTCGGCCAGCGGCCGAAGCGGCCTGAACTTCCCGGCACCGATCGACGACCACACAGTCGAGTTGGCGTTCTGTGTTTTGCTCGACCGTGCTGACCCGGATGTAGCCGATGCGCTGACCTGCCATCAGAACCCCTGTTTGTCCGATTGAACTCTAAGAGGTTTGAACCAGTGTGCCCAGAAAATGAAAATCGGCGTTCAACTAGACGCAAAAACCGCCAGCACCTGGACATCCGGTTAGGGTAGCGCTCCATCTGACAATAAAGGCTCGGCTGGTACGAACAATCGCCAATACAGTCTTAGCGTGCTCTATTTTCCGTTTTCTGAAATGACCCCTATCAGTTCGGAACCAACTGGAGCCATTTTTCGAGCTTTGCGGGCGGCGTCACCGGGCCGCTGGACACGGGACGGAGCGCGGTGATCGGCTCGCGCGATCACATCGAGGCCATGCTTGCAGACCAGTACGGTACGCAGATTGAGGCCGTCTGTGTACGTTACCGAACGGAACTGCGCGCCCGCAAAAGCTAAGGTCGCGCCACCATGTCAACAAAGAAACCTTCATGAATCACGACTCAACCGCCCCGCCAACGGCCAAGCGGATTACCGGCACGTTGCACAGACACAGATACGTCCATCCCACCCCGACGCGGGATAACAACCTGCCCGGGGTAAAGGCCGAAGAAAGCGAAGTCGCTGGCCGACACCAAGAACAGAAGGCAGGACGACCCTAAGGGCGGTCTGATGTGCTGAATCTTTTTTGAAGTCTTTTTCGGCAAGGACGCGTATTTTTGGCAATGGCAGATCTATCTGCTTGCCCCGACGTGCTACCCTGGATACAGGCAGCTGAAAAAAAGGAGATTTCCCATGGGTATTCATATCGGCGACACCGCACCCGATTTCACCGCTGACACAACGACCGGCAAGATCAAATTTCACGACTGGATTGGCAGGGACTGGGTGTTCTTTTTCAGCCACCCCGGCGACTTCACCCCGGTCTGTACGACTGAAATCGGCCGCACCGCGCAACTGGCCGACGAATTCGCCAAGCGCCACGTCAAGCCGCTTGGCCTGTCCACGGATGGGATCGAGGATCACCTGAGCTGGATCGACGACGTAAACGACACCCAGAACACAACCGTCAAATTCCCGATCGTCGCAGACCCCGACAGCAGCATCGCCCGGCTCTACGAGATGATCCACGCCAATGAAAGCGAGACGGCGGCCGTCCGGTCGGTGTTCATCATCGACCCGGACAAGCAGATCCGCCTGACAATGACCTATCCGATGAACGTGGGCCGAAATTTCGACGAGATCCTGCGCGTGATCGACGCTTTACAGACGGGTGACGCCAAGCGTATAGCCACGCCTGCCGACTGGATGCCCGGCGGCAAGGTCATCATCCCAACCACGATCAAAGACGCCGAGGCCAAAACCCTGTTCCCGAAGGTCTGGACAGAGGTGCGCCCCTATCTGCGCACCACGACACTCTGAGCGATGCATAGCAAGACCGCCCGCCGCCGTTGGCTGCGGTGGAGGGCCTAAACCATTCCACTCTGGCGCTCATCATGTTCATCGACATAACCGCAATCGACCTGGCCCGGTTCCAGTTTGCCTTCACCATTTCCGCCCACATCATCTTTCCGGCCTTCACGATCGGCCTGGCGAGCTTTTTGGCGGTGCTGAACGGTCTGTGGTTGTGGCGTCGGGACGAGGCTTACCGACGGCTGTTCGACTACTGGAAGACCATTTTCGCCGTCGTCTTCGGCATGGGGGTCGTGTCTGGCATCGTGATGTCCTATCAGTTCGGTACCAACTGGTCGGTGTTCTCGGACAAGACCGGCCCGATTCTCGGGCCGCTGATGGGCTACGAAGTTTTGTCGGCCTTTTTCCTGGAGGCCGGGTTCCTCAGCATCATGCTGTTCGGACGTGAGAAGGTGGGCGACCGTTTGCACATGGCGGCCACGGTCATCGTGGCGCTGGGCACCTTGATGTCCGCCTTCTGGATCCTCAGCGTGAACAGCTGGATGCAGACCCCGCAGGGCTATTCGATCAACAATGTCGGCCAGTTCGTCCCGGAGGACTGGTGGGCGATCGTCTTCAACCCATCCTTCCCCTACCGGTTGGTTCACATGGTGCTGGCAGCCTATCTGACTACCGCCTTCGTGGTGGGTGGTGTGGGCGCGTGGCACCTGCTGCGCAGTCGCGACAGCCGCGCGGCGGCGGTGATGTTCTCGATGGCGATGTGGATGGCGCTGATCGTGACGCCGATCCAGATCGTGGCGGGCGACATGCACGGCGTGAATACCCTGGAACACCAGCCCGCCAAGGTCGCCGCAATAGAGGGTCACTACGAGAGTTTTCCTGAAGGTCACGCCCCGCTGATCCTGTTCGGCCTACCCGACGATGCCGCCGGCGTGACCCGTTACAAAGTCGAGATTCCGCTTCTCGGCTCTCTCATTCTGACGCACAGCCTCGACGCCCCCATCCAGGGTCTTGATGCTTTCCCCGCAGACGAACGCCCGAAATCGGCAATGATCTTCTGGACCTTCCGCATCATGGTGGCGATCGGATTCGCCATGCTCGGCATCGGCCTCTGGTCGGCCTGGGCGCGTTGGAAGAGGCAGCTGTACGAAGCTCCCTGGCTTCACCGCGCCGCCGTGGCAATGGGGCCATCGGGCTTTCTCGCCGTGCTCTGCGGATGGATCACCACCGAGGTCGGCCGCCAGCCCTTTACTGTCTATGGCCTACTGCGCACCAGCGAAAGTGCGGCACCCTTGCAGGCGGATGCGGTTGGCGCCTCCCTCATCGCCTTCATCGTGGTCTATTTCCTCGTCTTCGGCTTGGGCACCTTTTACGTCATGCGCCTGATGAGCAAGCGACCCAAGGACCGCATTGACATCGACGAGATCGAGCCGATGCGGGCGGCAGGCATCACGCCTGTCGCCGCCAACCCGACTGCACCACATATGACGGCGGGGGAATAAGCCATGGAATCTGATCTTGCCTTGATCTGGGCCGGCCTGATCGCCTTCGCCGTGCTGGCCTATGTGCTGCTCGACGGATTTGATCTGGGCATCGGCATCCTGTTTCCGTTCCTCAAGGACCGCGATGAACGCCATCTGGCGATGAACACCATCGCCCCCGTCTGGGACGGCAACGAGACCTGGCTCGTACTGGGCGGCGGCGGTCTTTTCGCCGTGTTTCCGCTCGCCTATGCCATATTGATGCCCGCACTTTACCCGCTGATCATCGCCATGCTATTGGGTCTGATTTTTCGCGGCGTGGCCTTCGAATTCGTGCACCGGACCAAACGGATGCAGGCATTTTGGGAGTTCGGCTTCTGGGGCGGCTCGCTCATTGCGGCGATCGCCCAGGGAATGGCACTCGGCGCGATAGTGCAGGGCATCGCCGTCGACGGACGCGCCTACGGTGGTGGCAACTGGGACTGGCTGACGCCGTTCTCGGCGCTGACAGCTTTGGCGGTGGTGGTGGGGTACGCCATGCTTGGCGCGACCTGGCTGATCCTCAAGACCGAAGGCGAGACGCTGGCACGGGCGCGGCGTTTTGCAATGCCACTCGGCGCGGGACTGATCGCGCTGATCGGCTCGGTCAGCATTGTCACACCGTTTCTGCGCCCTGAATATCTCGCACGTTGGTTCGGCTGGCCCTCGGGCGCCTGGAGTGCGGTTGTGCCGGTATTGCTTGCTTTTGCCATATGGCAATTGTGGACAGGCTTGCGAAACCAGGATCATCTGCGCCCGTTTCTGGCGACAGTGGCCTTATTCATTCTGTCTTATGCCGGGCTTGGGGTCAGCTTCTATCCCAATCTCGTACCGCCCACGCTGACCATCGCCAAAGCCGCAGCACCCGACAGTTCGCTGCGTTTTCTACTGATGGGAGCGGTTGTCCTGATCCCGATGATCCTGACCTATACCGCCTATTCCTACTGGGTATTCCGCGGCAAGGTTCACCCCGGCGACGGATACCACTGATGCACCGCTGGGTGTGGTTCCTGGCGCTCTATCTTGCGGGAATTGCGGTGATCGGGTCGATCGCCTTCCTGCTCCGATTGGTGCTGATCTGACTTGCGCCAGGGATCATTGCTGAGAAGGCCTACCGTGTGGTGCCTCGCCCGTGACGGACTCGGGCTTCCGCGGCAAACGGGGATGGGGCGTCAAGGTTCGAATGCTTCTCGGATACAGCCTTCTTGTTGGGTGCCCGCGTAATGTCGGCGGCTTAGCGTACTTTGCGATCCGTATTCTGAGGCGCCCCCATAAATGGGGCGCGGCAGCAACTCTTCGCAGCGCTGATATAAGCTCTGAAAAGCAACATGGCTATGGTTTGGCCTGAAGCTTCCATACATCGCGTAACGCACGCATCACCGGCTTGTCTCGTCCTTGCGCATCGAACAGACCCCAGTATCCTTCCTCAGGGTGCAGACCGAATTCAACACGGGCGTTTTCCGCTTTCCAAGGTTGGTCGAAGGCTTCGAAATAAGCAACGGCACGTTTTTCATCAGGCCTGATACGCGTACCCAACAGCGACCAGAAACGGGCCTGATTTGCCGGCGTGAAACCCAGAACCCGCGGCCCACTGGGCAGGCCCGTTTCCTTGACCAACACCGGTTTATCGGTGCGCGCGGTCAGCTTGTTCAGCACTTCGACCACGAAATTGACATCCGTCTCTACCGTCGATCCCTTAAACCACGGCTGATACAACGGGTGAATACTCGGCAGCAGGAAATCCTGCGCGGCGAGAAACCCCGGGGTATCATCGAGCAGATAATAGTAGAATGGCTCGGACGTCGTCACGGCAACATCCGGCAGCGCAACCCGCAATCGCTCGAGCGCACGACGCAATACCGCCCAGGGCATGCGTTTCGCCAGCTGCGTTTCATTTCCCAACGAGATGCCGACGACCAGATCCGGATAGCGCCGCGCCAAAGCCACGGCAGTGTCTACTTCGACTTTGGAGCTTGGATCCCAAACACCCAGGATTAATGCGCGATATCCAAGCCGTGCGGCCACTGCCGGCACCTGCTCGACACCATTGGCGCATGAGTAGGTGATCAGACCCTGGAAATCACGATGTAATCGTGTCAGATCCTGTGTGATGCGTGTCACAGAAGCGGATCTAGGCTGGCCGTTCACTACCGTAAAATCTGTCGGCGTATAGGCTACGAACCGCACTTCGCGCAAATCATGGCGCAGACGTGCAATTTTATCGATCGGAGCGGCTTGCATCACACCGGAAAATGACAGGCACGTTAGACTGGCGAGAACGACCAGCTTCACCCGCAAACCATCAGCTACACCTGCTGTAGCGATTAGCTGCCAGAGTCGGTCGAGAATGCGGTGAAAAATTGTTACCATAGCGACAATCTGCTTATCCCGAATTGGTACCCGACATTCTATGATACGCGTTATTCTGTTGGCACTGTGCGCGCTGCTGTCGCTGCGCGCCTACGCCGCCGACCCGGTATTCCTGCTGCCGAATACCGGCCTGAGGCCCGACGAACTCGCTGTAATCGTGAACATCGACGACGGCCTGAGCCGGGCTATCGGCAAATACTATCAGCAGCGACGCGGCATTCCTGCGCGCAACATCATTCGTATCCGCTTCCAACCTCACGTGGCCGCGCTCGACCCCGCTGAATTCCTGCGCCTCTGGGCCAAGGTTCAGAAACAGACACCGGAAAACGTCCAGGCTTACGCACTGACCTGGGCAATGCCCTACCGTGTCGGCTGCATGTCCATCACCAGCGCCTTCGCAACCGGCTACGATATCCGTTACTGCGCCGCCAAGCGCTGTGATCCTACGCAGAAAAGTCCCTACTTCGATTCACTCAGTACACAACCTTACCAGGATTTCAGACTGCGCCCAACCATGTCATTGGCCGCCACGGACTTTACCAATGCCAAAGCCCTTATCGACCGTGGCATCGCCTCGGACGGCAGCTTTCCGCAAGGCACGGCTTACCTGCTCAGCACCAGCGATGCGGCCCGCAACGTACGCGCGACTCAATATCCCGAGACAATGGCGTATTTCCACTCGTATATCAAATTCAAGATGGAAAAGACCGATACGCTGCGCAACGCCAAGGATGTCCTGTTCTATTTCACCGGGCTTACCAAGGTTGCGGACTTGAACACACTGCGGTTTGTGCCGGGCGCGGTAGCTGATCACCTGACTTCCGCCGGCGGCGTTCTCAATAACACGTCCCAGATGTCCTGCCTGCGTTGGCTGGAGGCTGGCGCCACCGGCAGTTATGGCACCGTGGTCGAACCCTGCAATTTTCCGCAGAAGTTCCCCATGCCCGGCGTAATGATCAAGCATTACCTGCGTGGCGAGACCCTGATTGAGGCCTACTGGAAGAGCGTGATGTGGCCAGGCGAGGGCCTGTTCATCGGCGAGCCACTGGCCAGCCCATATGGCGGTTATCATCTGACGCGGGATGCACAAGGGCTTAGATTGCACGCATTCCTGGTCGTGCCGGGGCGCTATCGGCTGGAGTCGGCACACAATCCGGCGGGACCTTATAAGTCCGACACCACCCTGACGATCGCGCACGGCGGCATCCAGGATCTCGACCTCGGCAAGTTGACGCATCCTTATTATCGCTTGGAGCATCTGGTCGGACCCTGAGCCGCTCGCAGCAAGAGAATCAGGTAGGCAGAATACGCTGCCTCCTGCGAGCTATCGCTACGCAAGCATGACGGCTTCCAAGTCGATCAAGTCCCATCGCGGGCCTCTCTCTCCATCTGCTCGAGACTGGTGTGGCGCACGTCCTTACCCTTGACCAGGTAGATGATGTATTCGCAGATATTGCGCGAGTGATCGCCGATGCGTTCCAGGGCGCGCGCCGACCATATCACGTCCATGACGCGCGTGATGGTACGCGGATCTTCCATCATGTATGTGATGAGCTGGCGCATAATGCCTTCGTACTCGCGATCGACCTGCAGGTCTTCGCGTGCGACCTTCAGCGCCGCTTCGACATCCATGCGGGCGAAGGCATCGAGGGCATCATGCAGCATCTGACGCACGTGGTTGCCGAGATGCTGAATCTCGACGTAACTGTCCTTGGGACGCTCGACACTGGCCAGGCGGACACCCATCCGCGCGATCTTTTCCGCCTCATCGCCGATGCGCTCCAGATCGGTAATGGTCTTGATCACCGCCATTACCAGTCGCAGATCGCCGGCGGCGGGCTGGCGACGGGCGATGATCTGATTACACTCCTCATCGATCGCCACTTCCATCTCGTTGACGCGGTAATCATCCTTCGCGACCCGCTCGCCCAACTCGGCGTCGCCGTGCGCGAGCGCGCTGATCGCCCGCTCGATCTGCTGCTCGATGAAACCGCCCATCTGCAGCACACGATTGCGGATATCTTCAAGCTCCTCGTTGTACTGACGCGAGGTATGGGTGTGTAAGGGTTCCATTCTGTATCCTCTGTTGGGTCAGCCGTAACGACCGGTAACGTAATCCTCTGTCTCTTTCTGACCTGGATTGGTAAAAATCTTATCGGTGTCGTTGAATTCAATCAAGCGACCCAGATACATGAAGGCCGTATAGTCGGAGACACGGGCAGCCTGCTGCATGTTGTGGGTGACGATGACGATGGTGTAATCGCTCTTCAACTCGTAGATCAATTCTTCGATGCGCGCCGTCGAAATCGGATCGAGAGCCGATGCCGGCTCATCCAGCAGTAGTACCTGTGGTTTAACCGCGATCGCGCGCGCGATGCACAGGCGCTGCTGTTGACCGCCCGACAATTGCGTGCCGGATTGCTTGAGCTTGTCCTTGACCTCACCCCACAAGGCCGCCTTGCGCAAAGCCCACTCGATACGGTCATCCATCTCGGCGCGCGACAGTTTCTCGTACAGCTTCACGCCGAAGGCGATGTTGTCGTAGACCGACATGGGAAAGGGCGTGGGCTTCTGGAACACCATGCCGATCCGGGCGCGCAACAGATTCAGGTCCTGCTTCGCATCAAGAATATTCTGGCCATCGAGGAGCACCGCACCTTCGGCCCGTTGATTGGGATAAAGCTCGTAAATCCGGTTGAAGCTGCGCAACAGGGTGGATTTTCCGCAACCCGACGGACCGATGAATGCGGTGACGCGCCGCTCGGCGATATTCAGGTTAATCGACTGCAGGGCGTGGAACTTGCCATAGTAGAAATTCAGTTCCTTGACCTCGATCTTGCATAGCGACTTGCCGGTACTGCGCTGCGTGACAGGCGTGCCGAGATCTGGACGACGCACTTCCTGGACCCTGGGTATCCCCACCAAATGACCTTGACTGTTCGCCGCGCTGCTGTCTTCTCGATTCATGGGGTGACGGGTCTCCGTGCTGGATTGTATCCGGTCATTTTCCGGTTGAGCGGACGACGTTGACGACTCCACGGACGGCAAGTCCAAATCGCGGACATCAGCGGCGCTGATCAATCCGGCACTGTGTTCTTGATTCATGACGCTATTGGCCACGCTGGTGAGGACGCAAAACAATGCGCGCGAATATATTCAACAACAATACACTGAATGTGATCAACAGTGCTCCTGCCCACGCCAAATGATGCCAGCTGTCGTAGGGGCTCATGGCAAACTGGAAAATCACCACCGGCAGGTTGGCAATTGGCTGATTCATGTTGGTGGACCAGAACTGGTTGTTCAGCGCGGTAAACAGCAGCGGCGCGGTTTCACCGCTGATACGGGCGATGGCCAGCAGAATGCCGGTCATTATGCCGGCCCGGGATGCCCGGTAAACAATCGTGTAAATGACCTTCCAGCGCGGCGTGCCCAATGCCGCGGCGGCCTCGCGCATGGTATCCGGGACCAGCCGCATCATGTCTTCGGTGGTACGTATGATCACGGGCAGCGCGATCAGCGCCAGCGCCAGCGAACCCGCCCAACCGGAAAAATGGCCGGAGGTCACCACCACCGCCTCATAGACAAATACGCCCAGAATGATCGAGGGCGCGCTGAGCAGGATGTCGTTGATGAAACGGATGATAGGTGTGATGCGCGAATTGTTGCCGAATTCGGCCAGGTAGGTACCCGCCAGAATACCGATGGGCGCGCCGACCGCAATACCGACGGCACTTAACATCAGACTGCCGACGATGGCGTTGGCCAAGCCGCCTTCGCTGCCCGGCGGCGGTGTCATTTGCGTGAATACGTCGGTCGTCAGCCAGGGAAGCCCGTGCACGAGCAAGGTCACCAGCAGCCAGGTCAACCAGAACAAGCCGAAGACTGTCGCCAGCGCCGAGGCGGTCAGATTGAAACCGTTGATGATGCGACGACGCATGTAGACGCTCATGTCCGATTGCCCTCCCGCGCGGTCAGACGCATCAATAACAGCTTGGCGAAGGCCAATACCACGAAGGTGATGAGGAACAGCACCAGGCCCAGCGACACCAGGGAAGACGTGTAGAGCTTGCCGTCGGCCTCGGTGAACTCATTGGCCAGAACCGAGGCGATGGTGCTGCCTGGCATGAACAATGAGGCACTGATGGCATGCGCATTTCCGATCACGAAGGTAACGGCCATGGTTTCGCCCAGGGCGCGTCCGAGACCAAGCATGATACCGCCGATGACACCCACCTTGGTGTAAGGCAACACGATATGCCACACCACTTCCCAGGTGGTCGCCCCCAGGCCGTAGGCGGACTCTTTATGCAAGGTCGGTACGAT
>JBBQDK010000086.1:0-12239 GCA_038319625.1 Gammaproteobacteria bacterium | reverse complement strand
GGTATTCATCGACCGGCAGACACTCACCAACACCCCGTTGCCGCAGATTTACGAGGCCAACAAGGCCGGTGTCGTACAGCTGTTCTACTGGGTCAACGGCAAGGTGGCTGACATCTATGTCATCGACGAGAAAGGCTCGCTGTTCCATCAGAACCTGCCGTTATACGATACCCCGGCCCTGCTCAATCAGTTCCGGCGCTTTCTGGAATCGGCACTGCATCGACGCGACCTGCGTTACAGCCATGGCACGGATGTCACGCTCAGCAACCCTATCGAGTTCTACCAAGTGCAAGCCATGGATGGCGGTCGTTGGCGAATCGATCAGCGGCCGCTTGATCCGTTCCGGCAGCAGCGTGGCTTTTTCGATATCCAGGTGATCGGTGACATGAGCCAGGAAGGCACGACGCAACTGACCATGTACTGTGCCGACCACGAATTCTCCACGCAGGAATTCGGTGAGCAGTTGTACTCGCAGGTTGCTCGTTACATCCTGGCACGGCGCGCCAGCGGCGAATTGTATCCGATCTACATTACCGATATCGACATCTCCCGCACTACCCTCGGAAACGAGGCGTCCAGTGGTCTGCAGACTGTGCACTTCCTCAATTACAAGAAGCGTATCGAGAAGCGGCTCAACGACGCCCTCAACGATCTTTAATCTGCCACTGCAATTGAATGAACCCGCAGCATGTCGTGTTGTCCAACTCGGTCGACACGACCGCGCCGTTGCGGCGATAACCTGTTCTTAGGGTATAATTTCCACAGACCAACGATCCGGTAAATTCATACCGCGAAGCAGCGCATCACATCGGGAGAATGAACATGCAGAAATTCGTAGCTACCGTGCTCAGCAGCGTCCTGGTCGTCACCCTGAGCGCTTGTGCCACCAACCCCACCAACGAACAGGGTGGCCAGGCCATCGGTGCCGTGCTCGGTGGCGTACTCGGTTCGCAAGTCGGCGGTGGCAGCGGGCGCACCGCCGCGATCATTGCCGGCACCTTGGCCGGCGTCCTGATCGGCGGCTCCATCGGCCGCACCATGGACGAATCCGACCGCATGAAGGCGCAGAACGCCCTCGAATACAACCGTCGCAACGAACCGGCCACCTGGCACAATCCGGATACGGGCAACAGCTATACCGTCACGCCGACCAACACCTACACCAGTCAAAGCACCCAACAGCCGTGCCGCAAATACACCACCGACGCCGTGATCGACGGCCGTCACGAAACTCTCGTCGGCAATGCCTGCCGCCAACCGGACGGTACCTGGCAGGCAACCAACTGAGACACAGCAGCTGCTAACATCGTCATACCTCGAGGGTGGGCTCCGAACCCGCCATCGCGTCCCTCAGGCGGCCTGCATCAGACACGCCGTCAGCCAGGCCCCGATTGCCCGCAGTTCCTGCTGACACACCGAATGCGCCATCGGGTATTGCTGCCAATTTACCGCATAGCCCAGCCTTGTCAGGGTATCGCGCGTGCGCTCTGCCAGCAGCAGCGGTACCACACTATCGTCGCGGCCATGACCGATAAAAACCGGCAGCCCGGCATTGGCACTGTGCGCCTCGGCGCCCAGTGTACCGGCCAGAGGCAGATAGGTGGACAATGCCATGATGCCCGCCAACCGTTCCGGAAAGCGCAGACCCGCCTGCAAGGCAATTGCCCCACCCTGCGAAAAACCACCCAACACAATGCGTGAGACCGGCACGCCGCGTGCCTGCTCGCGTGCGACCAGCGCCGCCACGGTCTGCGCCGAGGCGCGGATTCCCTCTGCATCCTGCGCCTGCGAAAGGTCCGGCGCTGTAATGTCATACCAAGCACGCATCACATAGCCGCCGTTGATGGTGACCGGCCGCTGCGGGGCATGGGGAAAGATAAAACGCACCGCCAGCGTTGCCGGCAAGGCCAGTTCCGGCACGATGCCGGCGAAGTCATTACCGTCGGCACCCAGGCCGTGCAACCAGATGACACTGCCCTGCACGGGTTCGCGCGTGGAGATTTCGATAGCGGGCAGGAAAGATTCTGACATGGCGGGCATTATGCTCAGAAAATCAGTGAACCGCCAACAACAACAAGAGCGCCGAGAGAATCAGTTATGCGTGTCTGGATGCCGTTGACATGGGTTGATAGCATAGGTTTCGCCGCAAGGGCGGCTTATACTGCGTCGGCAGCCAACCTCACAGGCCATTCCATGCACACTGCACCGACAAGATCCACCCTCTGGTTGTTGATCACCGCACTCTCTACTGCCGCGCTGCTGGCCGGTTGCGGTCAGAAAGGTCCTCTGTACCTGCCGGACGACAGCACGCAGCAACAGAAAAAGAAATCCACCGACATACCGATCGTGCCTTGAACATGGAGAACTTTCCGCTCCGCGATGGCCAGTTGTGTGCTGAAGACGTGCCGCTGACTGAGATTGCCGCGCAAATCGGCACACCTTGTTATGTCTACTCGCGCGCCGCCATCGAACAACAATATCACGCCTTTGATAGTGCCTTCGGCGCACGCGCGCACCGCGTCTGCTATGCGGTCAAGGCCAATTCCAATCTCGCCGTGCTCAAGCTACTGGTGGATCTTGGTGCCGGCTTTGATATCGTCTCGGGCGGCGAACTGGAACGCGTGTTACGCGCCGGCGGCGACCCGGCCAGTGTGGTGTTTTCCGGTGTCGGCAAGAGCACGGAGGAAATGCGCCGCGCCCTGACACTCGGCATCGCCTGCTTTAACGTCGAATCGGAAGCTGAACTGGCGCGCCTCGACAGCGTCGCCGGCGAACTCGGTCAACGCGCACGGGTATCGCTGCGCGTCAATCCGGACGTCGATGCCCAGACCCACCCGTATATCTCCACCGGACTGAAAGACAACAAATTCGGCATTGATATCCGCGCGGCGCTAACCGTCTACGAACACGCGGCGCTGCTGCCGCATATCGAGATTGTCGGTGTCGATTGTCACATCGGCTCGCAACTCACCGAGCTGGCGCCCTTCGACGATGCCATGCGGCGCGTCCTGGAACTGGTCGAGGCGCTGAACGCATGTGGTATTACGCTGCGGCACATCGATTGCGGTGGTGGTATCGGCATCCGTTATCGCGACGAACAGCCGCCGACGCCGGCCGAATATGTCGAGGCACTGTGCACGGTTCTGGCGGGTCGTGCCGAAGAGATCCTGATCGAACCGGGCCGCGCCATCGTCGGCAATGCCGGCGTGCTGCTGACCCGCGTCGAATTCCTCAAGCTCAACTCTCACAAGAATTTCGCGGTGGTCGACGCGGCGATGAACGATCTGCTCCGCCCGGCGCTGTACGATGCCTGGATGGCGATTACGCCCGTGCAGGCCGGCACGCCTGCGGCGCGGATCTACGATGTGGTCGGTCCGGTGTGCGAGACCGGTGATTTCCTCGGCAAGGACCGCCTGCTCGCCATCGCCGCCGGTGATCTGCTCGCGGTACGCTCGGCGGGCGCCTACGGTTTTTCCATGAGTTCCAATTACAACACCCGGCCGCGACCCGCCGAGGTCATGGTAGACGGCAAGCGCATCCACCTGATACGCCGCCGCGAGACCATCGATGACCTGCTGACCGGGGAAGCGCCCTTGCCACCCGCATAACCGGGACTCCGCGCTGCGCTCTAAACAGTCACTAAAACACCATGCAACGCATCCCCGAGCCTGAATTGATGGACGATGCCGATCAGGCGCGCGCCTATGCAGAAGCGGATTTTGAGCAACCGCACAGCGAATTCATCGCGCAGTTCCGCCGTTGTTTCACCGGTCTGGCAATACGCGGATGCGTGCTTGATCTCGGCTGCGGTCCTTGCGACATCACGCGACGCTTCGCACTGGCCTATCCGGACTGCACCCTGCACGCCGTGGATGGCGCCGCGCACATGCTCGAGCTTGGCGCCGAGGCGCTCCGTACTGCCGAACTCGACGCGCGCATCACGCTGGTACGGGCTCGACTGCCGAATGAGCCATTACCGCGCACCGGCTATGATGCGGTGATCAGCAACTCATTATTGCATCACCTCACCGACCCACAGGTGCTGTGGCACAGCATTAACCGCTACGCCCGGCCCGGTGCGCCGGTCTTCATCATGGATCTGTCGCGCCCCGACAGCACGGCGACAGCCCGGATGTTGATGGAGCGGTATGCCACCGGGGAACCCGAGGTCCTGCGCCAGGACTTTTATAATTCTCTGTGCGCGGCCTATCGACCCGCTGAGATTGCCGCACAATTACAAACGGCGGGCCTCGATCAGCTCACCATCGAAACCATCAGCGACCGCCACTTCATTGTCCATGGCCTGATACCAACGTAAGCCGGATTACCCGATGCCAACGTCAGGCATTGCACGCTTGCAAATTCGCCACGCCCCGGTAATCTTGTGCCATGCGCCTCCACTTCACCAAGATGCACGGTCTCGGCAATGACTTCGTGCTCATCGACGCCACGCAGCAGGCGATCGTGCTCACACCCGATCAGGTGCGCCGCTTGGCCGACCGGCGTTATGGCGTGGGTTGCGACCAGATATTAATCGTCGAATCAGCGCACGCCGCCGATGCCGATTTCCATTACCGTATCTACAATGCCGACGGCGGAGAAGTGGAACAATGCGGCAATGGCGCACGCTGCTTCGCGCGTTATGTGCGCGAGGCCGGTCTCAGTGACAAAGCGGTGCTCAACGTGGAAACCGCTGCCGGGCTGATCCGGCTGCATACGGAAGCGGACGGCCAGATCACCATCGAGATGGGTGTACCGCGCCTGGAGCCCGTAGAAATCCCCTTCGATGCCCCGTCACGCGCCATGCGCTATCACCTGGATGTCGATGACACGATGCTCGAAATCGGCGCGGTCTCCATGGGCAATCCACATGCGGTGCTGCGCGTCGACAATGTCGACAGCGCACCGGTAGCGACACTCGGTCCACGCATCGAGTCGCACTCGCGCTTTCCGCAACGCACCAATGCCGGCTTCATGCAGGTGCTGACCCGCGATCACATCCGTCTGCGCGTTTACGAGCGCGGCGCCGGCGAAACCCTGGCCTGCGGCACCGGCGCTTGTGCCGCCGTCGTGGCCGGCCACGTGCAGGGCCTGCTCGACAACCGTGTCAGTGTGGACTTACCCGGCGGGCAACTTGTGATAAGCTGGGCGGGTGAGGGCGAACCGGTATTCATGACCGGACCGGCCAGCCGCGTGTTTGAGGGTATTATCGAGATATGAAAACACAAGCCCACTCTGAAACCATCACTGAGACGGAACAGGAACGCAGCGTTGCAGACTACCTGCGCAGCCATCCGGAATTCTTCACCTCACACCAGAATCTGCTGCTCAACCTCACAATACCGCATCACGCCGGTGGCGCCGTGTCACTGGTCGAGCGCCAGATCGGCATGCTGCGCGAGCAGAACCGCGACTTCAAAGATAAACTGCTGGAACTGGTCAACGTGGCCCGTGACAACGATCACCTGTCGCAACGCCTGCACCGTTTGACACTGGCCCTCATGGAAGCACGCTGCCTGACCGACGTGCTGCATACGCTCGACGACAAACTGCGCACTGAATTTCAGGCCGATGTGGTGCGCGTGCGCCTGTTCGAAGATTGCCTGACCACGCCGCTGGACGACAATCAACCGACTCTGCGCCGCGACGATCCGGCCCTGGAGTCGTACAGTGGCATGATCCGCCTGCGCCGGCCGCAGTGCGGCACACTCAAGCCGGAACAGATCGATCATCTGTTCGGTGAACACGCCGCCAGCGTCGCCTCCGCCGTGCTGATACCACTGGGTGGCGCCGACAGCTATGGCCTGCTGGCAGTCGGCAGTCGCGATCCGCAGCGCTTCCGCGCGGGACTTGGCAAGGTCTTCCTGACCTATCTGGGCGAACTGGCCAGTGCCGCGTTGCGGCCTTATCTGGCCCCCGACAGCAGCGCCTGATGTCCACGGGCGTTGCGCCCTCAATGCCCGACGACGCGCTGGTCTGGATCACGCGTTTTATCGGCCACCTGCAGACCGAAAGACGCTACTCGCCCCACACCCTGAACAATTACCAGCGCGATCTCAAGGTGCTCGCCGCTTGGTGCGCGACGCAAGGTCTGAACCGGTGGCGCGATCTCGATGTCCATAGCCTGCGTGCCTTCAGCGCCGCACGCCATCGTGCCGGGCTCGCCGGCCGCAGTCTGCAACGCGAACTGTCGGCCGTGCGCTCCTTCTGCAACTACCTGCTGCGCGAGGGTCAACTTAGCCACAATCCCGCGCAATCGGTCAGTGCACCGCGCAGTCCGCGCACCTTACCACACACCCTGGATGCCGATCAGGTCGGTCGGCTGCTCGACTTCGACGCCGCTACCCCGCTGGCACGACGCGACCTCGCTATAATGGAATTGTTTTATTCCTCCGGCTTGCGTCTCGCCGAACTGCTGGCCTTGGAACTCGGCGACATCGATCTGCAGGATGCCACGGTGCGCGTTACCGGCAAAGGCGGCAAGACCCGTGTCGTGCCGATCGGGCGGCAGGCACTCAAGGCTTTGCAAGACTGGCGCGAGGCGCGCAGTGCCTTGACCGCGCCCGAGCAGACCGCACTGTTCACAACCCGCACCGGCACCCGCCTGCACGCGCGTGGCGTGCAGCAACGGTTACGCCAATGGGCCATGCAACGCGGGCTCGATACCCGCGTCCATCCCCATCTGCTGCGCCACTCCTTCGCCAGTCATCTGCTGGAATCCTCCGGAGACCTGCGCGCCGTGCAGGAACTGCTTGGCCATGCCGACATCAGTACCACGCAGATTTACACTCACCTCGATTTCCAGCACCTCGCCAAGATTTACGATGCTGCGCATCCGCGTGCCAAACGCAAAGCCAAGACAACCTAGTGGTGCACTCCGTAATTATTGGAACTTGATTCAAGCACCGAGAATCGCCATGCACCAGATCATGAAGCATCCCGGTGGCAATTTCTCCCTCTCCCTCCGGGAGAGAGTTGGGGTGAGGGGGCATATGATCCCCTCATCCTGTCCTTCTCCCGGGGAGAGAAGGGACGTTCCTCCAAATCTCAGTGCTTAGCGAGCCTGCGGCATAAGTTCCAAACAGAATGAAGCACATTGCTAGGACCGCCCTGCACCGAGCACGCCTTTTCAGGCGTGCATCTGCGCCCAATTCATAGCTTCGGAAGAGAGGGAAAGATTTCCATCTTGGCAATGTGCAGGAGCCGCTCAGATAATTTGGCGAATTCACAAATCCCGGCATGACTATTCCCGAACAAGTGAGCCTCCCTAGACATACGGGAATGCGGGATTGTGTGCGACTTCCCACAGGAATCCATCCGGATCTGTAAAGTAGCCGGTGTAGCCACCCCAATCGGTCGGGTGGCCGGCTTTGACGACCTTGGCGCCGAATGCGACGACATGTGCCAGCAGTGCGTCGACTTCGGTCGGCGAGCGCACATTGTGGGCCAGGGAAAAACCGGCGAACCCCGCGCCCTGTGCCGACATGCCGGCATCGGCCGCCAGATCTTCCCGCAGCCACAGTGCGAGCCAGAGTCTGCCGAGCTCGAAAAAGGTAATCGAGGGCGGCGTCTTGAGCCTGGGCAGCCCAAGGCACTCCTGATAGAAGCGCGTGGCTCTGGCCAGATCAACGACGCCGAGTGTAATGAGGCTGATTCGTGGTTCCATTATCTTGATCGCGTTACGATGCCTGCATCAAGCGCGCCTGCACCAGTGCAACCTGCATGGCCTCTGCATCGATGATCTCGGGAATCATAGGATAAGGGTCAAGCAATTTTTCCGGCTGCCGGCAGGCGGCCTGTTCCAGGCGCAGACGTGTGGCGCGTTCCAGCGGTTGATGGGCAAGCAATTGCGACGCATGCCAGTCATGGTATTCACCGATCAGACATGCATCCTGCACATTGTCCCAACGCTCATCGACCAGCAATTCCGGGAAAGCCTGACGCGGCAGCCGCTGACCG
Organism: Gammaproteobacteria bacterium; assembly: GCA_038319625.1. Classification (GTDB taxonomy): domain Bacteria; phylum Pseudomonadota; class Gammaproteobacteria; order JBBQDK01; family JBBQDK01; genus JBBQDK01. Next base: position 4,280 of record JBBQDK010000086.1, on the reverse strand, counting down.
ATCTGTTCGGGAACGACCCTCAATCCATCGTGGCCGGTGCCACTACCATCGAGATGCCGCTCGAACCATTGTGCACTTGGCAAGGGGCGTGCAGCATTATTGACCAGGCGTTCCAGCACATCGCGATGTCGCAGCGGGTGTGCCGGCGGATGACGCTGCGCCTCCAGCGGCTGGAGGGATTGCGCGACGAAACTGTTGCTTTCGAGCAGGAACGGATACCAACTCGGGTCCTCTATTTTGCTCATTTCACGCTCCCAGCGCCGTGTCTTGAGCAGCGCCAGCGGCAGTCCGGAGTCCTTGCGCAGCAGCCACAGTTCGAAATGATCACGCATCGGAAAGGGAATTTCGGGATGATGTCGCAAGGCGGAATTAATGTCGCCGCTGCTCACGCCCTGCGTGTCATTTTCGTAATCGTCCCAGATGCCGGTGAGCCGATAGCGACCGTAGGCATTGACGCTGCGTACCTGCCATTTATTGCCGGTGGTGGAATAGGCGCAGGCGGTACCCACGTCGATCACCTGGATCACACCGAGGTAAGGGCTCAAACGACGCAGGCTGTAGTACTCTGCCATTGTTCCTCGAATTGAGCAGACAGTTCAGGCAATGGTGGCCCCGCTGCGCGCAACGGTCAAAATGACCAGCGTGGCACACCACGACGGCCAGTGGCACGCGCCAGCGGAACACCCTACGGAAATACCGGTACGTTAGCCGCCATCGGCCGATACTGCAAGCCATAGAACATCTCCAGATAGCGCCGTGTTTCGGCGCGCTCCAGGTTGGTGACGTACTTCCAGAAGCCATAGATCCGTGACAAGGTCATCATGCGCTCGGCGTAAAGCTCCCAGGTGTATTTGCTAAGCACACGTTTGATTCCGCCTTGCGAGAGCTTCTCCCAGTATCCTTCCTGCGTTTGACAATTTTCCAGGAAGTCGGCGATGAGATCCGCGCTCGCCGTACCGTGGTTGGGATCGATATGAAAACCGGACTCACCATTCTTGATGATTTCGAGTGGCCCACCGTAACGCGTCGCGAATGTCGGCAGACCGCTTATCATCGCTTCGATCACCGTCAGGCCGAAGGCCTCAAACAGCGCCGGTTGCACGAACACGCCCTTGCCGTCGGCGATGTAGCGATACAACTCGCCTGCCAGAGTTTTTTCCAGGTGCGTGCCCAACCAACGCATGTCCGTGTCCAGCTCGTAACGATCCATGAGCTGGTGCATACGCGCGATCTGTTCCCGCTCCTCCTGATCGCCGGACTTGGCAGCGTCGACATGACCGGCGATGACCAGCAGATTGGCCGAGGCGCGCAAACGAGGATTACTGCCATACCATTCCACAAGACCGGCGATATTCTTGATATGGTCGAGACGCGCCATGGTAAAGATCAGCGGCTTGTTGCGTTCCGTCAGCGTGCCGCGACAATCATCTCGCCCCTCTCCGTAGATATAGCGCTCGATTTCCTCATGCAAGCCGTTGAGACGACGTCCGGATTCGGTATTTGGGAAATAGACCTCGGCATCGGCGCCCGGCGAGACGATATTGAACTTGGGGTCGAACGCGTCGATGCCGTTCACCACACGATACAGACCAGGCATGGTGAAGGCACTGTAGCTTTCGTACTGACCCACGGAATCCGTCTTGCCGGCGATTTCCTGAAATGTACTGGTAATGATGAAATCGGCCGCGTTCATGGCGATCAGATCGGCGGTAAACTGGCACGAGAAGTGATAGTGCGCATCATTGTCCTTCCAATACAGGTCGGAGTACAAATATTTGGCCTTTTCCAGCGCGTGCGCGATGTTGCACTGCGTGACGCGCAGGCGATGCGCCAGCATGGTTGCAACCAGGTTGCCATCAGAGTAGTTGCCGACAATAAGGTCGGGACGCCCGCCGAGCTCTGCGAGCACTTCCTTCTCGACCTCGATGGCGAAACGTTCCAGATACGGCCACACTTCGAAACGCGAAATCCATTGCGGCAATACCTCGCCATTGGCGCTGCGGAACGGTACGCGCAGGATGCGCGTATTCTGCGTACCGAGTATCGGTTCCATGCGCTGATCGCAGGTCGTGCCTTTGGCTTCAGGAATCAGGCGCGTCACCACCAGTATCTCCGGCTCGATATCCAGGCCCTGCTCGGCGATGCGCTTGCGCATCTCTTTTTCCAAAGCGCGTACCTGGTCGAGGATGTACACCACTTGACCGCCGGTATCGGGCATACCGAGTACATTGGCCTGGCCGAAGTAGCCGTGCGGCGACAGGATCACCAGATTGAAAATCATCGGGATGCGGGCCAGAAAGCGTTCCAGGGTAAGCGGATCCGGCGCCTCCAGGATGTCGCTCAACAGAGCCAGTGTATCGCGCATGCGCTCGGCAGTCGCTCCCCAACCCGGCTCGAAACCCAGATACTGCAACTTTGGTCCCACCTGTTCCCAGACGGCGTCAGGTGTCTGCGTGACCAGATATTCCTCGGCACGACGCAGGGCGTGGCGCAGTTCGACGACTTCGTGGATGCGGCTGTTGAGCAGCAACTGCTGACCGCTGCACTGGTGCGTACGCATGAACTCGAGCAGCATTTTGTCACCGTTGCCGATGGCCTGGAACAACTGACTGGACAAACGTCGATTGAGAAACTCCACGCCACGACCGATAGAGCGCGCCTCCTGCAGTTTGGGAAATTCGCGATTGAACGGCCCAAGATCGATTTCCAGCATCCAACCTTCTTGTGCCGAGGCGGGATCGATCATGCGCTCTTTGGCGCGCTGAAACTGTCCGACCGGTATATCCTCGCTCTGCAAGGCCTCAAGGTGAATGCGCAGATAACTCCAGCGTGCAATGCCGTAGCGAATGGCAAGGTAGACCCACGGCGCATCGATAACCGCTTCCTGGACGATAAATATGCTGCGCGACAAGGCTGTATCGCACAACACCGCGCCTTCCGGCGTGGTACAGAAATTCTGGAACTCCTCACGGATATCCGATTGCAGCAGAAATGGACGACCCAGATTTGTCAGGCGGCGCAGCAGCAGGAAAACGGATTCGCGGCTGTTATGCAACGCTTCGTCGAGCGCCTCCAGGAATGGTCCGACTTCTGTCATGCTGTGGCCTCCTCAGGTATGCGCATGGCACCGAGAAAATTATAGTGATCAATTCCTTCGATGATGCCGCGTGCGTAGTGCCCGTCTGCAAAATAGATACGTGCTTGGCCGCGCAGATGCTCCAGTTCGATACTGTGATTGCCGACCACCACTGCCAGCGTGTTACCGGTAAGCATTTCCTCATCGTTGCCGGAGTCGCCGGATACCAGGAAGCGGTCCGTGGGCAGACCCCACTTCAGGGCCAGATAACGCAGCGCCATGCCCTTGGATGCGCGAATCGGCAACAGATCGAGAAACTCCTGGTGCGAAAAGATTACGTTGGCATGCAAATCGTTGACGCGCAGATGCCGGACGATTTCACGCACACTTGGCGCATGCTCAGGATCGATGAAATAACTTATCTTGTGCAGGCGCTGATTTTCATCCGGCTGCATGACGATGCCAGGAATGGTTTTCATCGCTTTGCGCAGACCCGGCGCATTCCAGCGGTAATCGATATGCGCGCGCCAGCCCAAGTCTTCGACCTTGCGTGCGCCGTAATAAATTTCGCTGCCGACCGCAGTGATCAGCAAATCCGGTATCGGCACGCCGGCATCGCCCAGTGCCTTGATCGTACTGTCGATACCGCGACCGGTGGCAACGCCGAAGCCGACATGGTCGCCGGCTGACTTGATCCGTACCTGCAACTCATGCAGCGCGCCGGCATCGCCCAGCAAGGTATTGTCGATATCAGTGACCAGCACCCGATCCGCCGTCGGCAGCCGACTCTTTGGCAAAGATACACCGCGCATGCGTTGCCTTGCGATCACCTTTTGTATGCTGCTGAGGTATTTCTGTGCATGCGTCTGCCAGGAAAAATGTCGGTACGCTCCCCGGATCCCGTTGCGCGACCAGTGCCGCCATTGCGTACGGTTGGTCAGCACCGCCATGAGCACCTCGCTCAGATGCGGCACATCGAGCGGATCGATCAGCTGACCGTTTTTGCAGGCCCCGATAATGTCGCTGGGACCGCCATCATTGGTGGCGATGATCGGCAACCCACTGGCCGCTGCCTCAAGCAGCGTCAACCCAAACGGGTCGGTGAGCGCCGGGTTGACGAATACACCACGGCTGTGAGCCGCCAGCCGATACAGGTCCGGTACATCGCTGCGGGTATGATGCTTCGGTAGTGCGACACTGCCAT
>JBBQDK010000085.1:0-12269 GCA_038319625.1 Gammaproteobacteria bacterium | reverse complement strand
GGTGAAGCGCAGCTTGTCCTTGCCGTCGAGCTTGTAGGTATTGGGCTTGTCCTGAATCAAACGGATTACCGCCAGTGGATCGACATTGGGTTCGGAGCCGAACAGGATACGGCCACCGTTCTCGCCGGCTTCTATCTTGCGCACACCCAGCGGCGTGGCCTTGATCTTCAGCGCGGTGACGCTGAATAGATTCTTCACCGGCTCCGGCAGCAGACCGAAGCGATCGATCATCTCCACCTGCAGTTCCCGCAGTTCCGCGGCGCTGGACGCGCCGGCGATGCGCTTGTAGAGAATCAGCCGCGCGTGCACATCGGGCAGATAGTCGCTCGGAATCAGTGCCGGCACGCGCAGGTCCACCTCCGGGCCGTGATCCAGCGGCCGGTCAAGTTCCGGTTGGCGACCGGCCTTCAAGGCATGCACGGCGCGCTCCAGGAGTTCGCTGTACAGCGAGAAACCGATCTCGTGGATCTGGCCACTTTGTTCCTCACCGAGCAGTTCACCGGCGCCGCGGATTTCCAGGTCGTTGGTGGCGAGCAGAAAGCCCGCGCCCAGATCCTCTAATGATTCGATCGCCTCCAGGCGCTTGACGGCATCGGCGCTCATGGCGCCGCGCGGCGGCACAATCAGATAGGCATAGGCGCGGTGATGCGAACGACCGACGCGCCCGCGCAGTTGATGCAACTGGGCGAGGCCAAGCTTGTCGGCACGCTGGATGATGATGGTGTTGGCACTGGGCACGTCGATGCCGCTCTCGATGATGGTCGAGCAGACCAGCACGTTGAAGCGGCGATGATAGAAGTCCAACATCACCTGTTCCAGGTCGCGCTCGCGCATCTGGCCATGGGCCACACGCACATCGGCTTCCGGCATCAGTGTCCGCAGATCCTGTGCGGCGCGCTCGATGCTCTCGACCTCGTTGTGCAGGAAATACACTTGGCCGCCGCGACCGATCTCGCGCAAACAGGCCTCGCGCATCAGCGCGTCGTTCCATTCGGTGATGAAAGTTTTGATGGCGTGGCGATGCGGCGGCGGTGTGGCGATGATCGACAACTCGCGTAAACCGGACAATGCCATGTTGAGTGTGCGCGGAATCGGCGTGGCGGTCAGCGTCAGCACGTCGACTTCCGCGCGCAATGCCTTGAGCCGTTCCTTCTGGCGCACGCCAAAGCGGTGTTCCTCGTCGAGGATCACCAGGCCGAGATTCTTGAAGCGCACGCCTTCCTGCAGGAGTTTGTGGGTGCCGATGACGATGTCGACCTTGCCTTCGGCCAGATCCTTCAGCACCAGATCCTGCTGCTTTTTGGCGCTGAAACGCGACATCGATTCGATGCGTACCGGCCAGTCGGCGAAGCGGTCGCGGAAATTCTCCGCGTGCTGCTGAGCGAGCAGGGTAGTCGGCACCAGCACCACCACCTGCCGGCCGCCCTGCACGGCGATGAACGCGGCGCGCATCGCCACCTCGGTCTTGCCGAAACCGACATCGCCGCACACGACGCGATCCATGGGCAGACCGGCGGACAGATCGCCCAGCACCTGTTCGATGGCGCTCTGCTGGTCGGGTGTTTCCTCGAAGGGAAAGGCCGCGGCGAAGGTGGCGTATTCGTCATCGTTGACCTGGAAGGCATGCCCCTGGCGCAGCGCACGCCGCGCATAGATGTCGAGCAGTTCGGCCGCAACATCGCGCACCCGCTCGGCGGCCTTGCGCTTGGCACGCGCCCATTGATCGCCACCGAGTTTGTGCAACGGCGCATTCTCGGCGGCGGCACCGGTGTAGCGACTGATCAGATGCAGCGATTGCACTGGCACATAGAGCTTGTCGCCGCCGGCGTATTCGAGTGTGAGGAACTCTCCTTCCATGTCGCCCACGGTAAGCATCTGCAGGCCGAGATAGCGACCGACGCCGTGATTCTCGTGCACCACCGGCGCGCCGACCGCGAGCTCCGCGAGATTGCGAACCACGTTCTCGGCATCGCGTACGGCGGCCTTGCGGCGACGCTGCTGCAAGGCGCGCGCGCCGAACAATTGCGGTTCGGCAATGATGGTGAGTGCGGGATCGGTCAGTACCAGCCCCTGTTCCAGGGCCGCCACGGTAATACCGAGGCACGTATCGCTGTCGAGGAAGGCCTGCCAGCCCTCGCAGGGTGTCGGCTGAATCTGATTGCCGCGCAGCAGATCGAGCAATGCCTCGCGCCGCCCGGCGCTCTCCGCAGCAAACAGCACGCGCCCGGTGAAGCCGGCGAGGAACGCCTTCAGCGCGGCTGTCGGGTGTGTGCTGCGCCCGTCGATGGGCAAGGGCGGTGCCGCCGCGCTGGCATAGCTGACGACCGGCAGGGCACCGGGCGCCGCCGGTTGTTCAAAGCGTTGCAGATGCACACCGGGGAATGCGCCACTGCGTGCGGCGATTTCCGTGGGCGTGAGGAAGAGCTGTTCGGGCGCCAGCAACGGCCGCTCCAGATCATGACGCAGTTGCTCGTAGCGTTCGCCGGCCTGGGTCCAGAAGTGCTGTGCGGCCTCTTTACTGCCGTCCTGAGCGATCACCAGACTGGCGGGCGGCAGGTAATCGAACAGAGTATCAGTGTGCTCGAAGAACAGCGGCAGATAGTATTCGATACCGGCCGGAGCGAGGCCGCGACTGACATCGCGGTAGATCGGGCTGCGGTTCGGGTCACCCTCGAAACGCTGCCGAAAGGCCTGACGGAACTGTGTGATTGCATCTTCCGTGAGCGGAAACTCACGTGCCGGCAACAAATGGATGGCATCGATCTTCTCCAGCGTGCGCTGGGTCTCGGGATCGAAGGTGCGAATGGTCTCGACCTGCGCGTCGAACAGATCGATGCGGTAGGGCTGTTCGCTGCCCATGGGAAACAAATCCACCAGCGCGCCGCGCACCGTGAATTCGCCGTGTTCGATCACTTGCGAGACGTAACGGTAACCACCGGCCTCCAGGCGCTTGCGCATGCCTTCCATGTCGAAGCCATCGCCGACCTTGAGGAGCAGGCTGTTGGCTTCCAGAAACGCGCGCGGCGCCACGCGTTGTATCAGCGTCGCCGCCGGTACGATCAGCACGCCGCGCTGCAAGCCGGGCAGGTGATACAGCGCGGTAAGACGCTGCGAGATGATGTCCTGATGCGGTGAAAAGTGATCGTAAGGCAGGGTCTCCCAGTCGGGGAAACTTAGAATCGGCAGATCGGCCCCGGCGCTGAAGAAGCGCAGTTCGGTGTCCAGCCGCAAGGCGGACTGGCTGTCCTCAACAATGACGACGACCGGCGCGGCGAGCGCCCGTGCCGCAGTCGCGATGGCCAGACCGGCGGCGCTGCCATAGAGATGCCCCCAGTTGATGACTGGCTGGTCTTTGTCGGGCAGGCTCGGGCTGAGGGGTGAGGTACGGGTGGATGTCATCTGTTTCGAGTAAAGCCATGTACGGGCTGGCGGGCCGGGAGATCAAACGCTGTCATGAGCGGCATCCGTCCGCATCGGTACCGGAATGTGCGCCGGGGGGATTTTCGCATATCTGGAGGACAGCCGCATCGTAACAAATGTGCCGACACGTAACGACTGTAATTCTTCGAGGTAAACCCCCGGCTCTGCCGAGGGTTGTTTAACTAATGTGCGGATACTGCCAGCCGAAGCTGTGTGAGTCGCAGGTGGCAGGGGATTGCGGCGTGGGTAGTGCGGTATTCAGCCATTTACAAGGATGCAAGCCACCATGGTGGTGGCCCGCGTCCGATCCGGTGAGGTCAGGCGATGCTAGCCCTGCGTCTTCCCGTAACCGAATTCCCCCCGCCAGTTGTTGCTGGCGTAATCGATTCGGCACCAACTCGGTACATAGGGAGTGGGATTGGCGAGCGGCGTATACAGGTGGCTGATGTCGCCGCCCTGGTTGCTGAGGTCGCAGGTGCTGGCGATGACGGCGCGGAAGTCCACCTGGACGCGCGCGGCATCGCCGTTGCTGCCGTTCTCCAGTTTGAAGTGCATGCGTTTGGAAACGAAACAACTGAACAGCAGTTCGATTTCCACCAGCAATGGCTGGGTCAGGCTCTGTAATTTACGTTGCGCCGCAGCCGTGAATTCGATCCGCAGCGGCTTGCCGTACAACTCGATGATAGTTTCCGGTGCCGCGCTCTTGCGGCGGAGTTTTTTACCTGTAGCAGTAGAGGATTGCGGGCGGGCGGTGAAGAGTGTAGCGGTGGTGCTGGACATGCGGGGTCTCCTCATCGATGACAGGCGCCCACGGGGGCGTGTGTCATGCTAGCGGCGCAAGTCGCGCTGTCTTGAAGGCGTGCGTGTGCCTGATCGTGCCGGCTCTACGCGGCCGGCGGTGCCGATGCGGCCCAGCCCGGCAGCTGCTGCACGCGTGCGAACCAGGTTTGGATATTCTGGTAATCAGCGAGCGGCAGCTTGCCGGCCTCGATGTACATGAGCATGCAGCCGATCGAATAATCCGCCAGGGTGGCCTGATCGCCGCAGACAAAGGGTTGCGTGCTGACCTGCCTGTCCAGCACCGGCGCGAAGCGATGCAGTTCTTGCGTGGCGGTGTCGATCGCAGCCTGATCGGGCGTACCGATATTGAAATAACCCTTCACGAAATTTTCCCAGACGATGGCAGTCGTGGCCCTGTTGAAGTGCGCCAGTTCCCAGCATTGCCAGCGGTCGATATCGGCGCGGGTGCGCCGGTTCTCGGGGAACAGACTGTTGCCGGGCACGGCGTCTGCCAGATATCGCATGATGGCGTTGGATTCCCAGAGTTTGAAATCACCGTCTTCCAGACAGGGCACCATGCCGTTGGGATTGAGCGCCAGATAGTCCGGTTTGCTGAGGTCGCCGTCCGGAATACTCATTGGATGCACCTCCACAGCAAGCTTCAGGTGGTGGATGACCGCCAGCGGTTTGCGGCAGTTGGGTGAGCCGTGGACAATATGCAGTTTCATGCGTAAATTTTCCTTGTCGATGGGTGGAATGCCTGTGTTATGTGTTGGGTCCCGATACAAGGTGAGGTCAAACCGGAAACCCCTCGGCTGCCGGTACAGCAGCGACAGGTTCGGTTGCCTGGCATAGTCGCGGCCACGGGTAGCCATGCTCTCGAAGATCGGCTAAATGTTCACGGACGGCGGTATGCCAGTCCTTCTCCGGTTGGTAGCCCAGTTTCCTGTGTGCATAATCATTGGGGCAATGCCAGTTCTCACAGAGATGCACAATGGAGCGCGTGAGAAACGGGGAAGATCCCGGGAGGATGGGGTTGAGCTTTTCCATCAGCCAGGCGAAAGCGTATCCCATGGGATAGGTAACAGTGTAAAGCGGTGCGGGGAATCCGGTTTCCTTGGCAATATATTCGACCACCTCGCGAAGGGTAGGAAATTCCGTGCCGCAGATGTTGAACGACTCGTAGTCGTTCAGTCCTTCCGCCGTTGCCGCCAGCAGGAAAGCCTTGCCCAGATCCGAGTCCGAAGTCAGGGGAATACGTTTACGGCCACCCGCAAGCCATGGCACAAGATAAGTGCGCAGGCGTGGCACCAGGGCCGGTAGCATGCCCAGCCGATTCCCGGCGCCAACGAAATGTCCGAGACGCATGGTCACCATCCGGGTGCCACGCGTGCTGTTGATACGCATGTAACGGTCGAGGTCGATCAAGCAATCCAGATGCGGCCAGAACCCGGTATACCGGGTGGGGGAGCTATCATCGATAACGCGGTCATCCTTGACTTTCGCGCCGATGCTCACGGTGCTGGCCTGGATAAAGCGCTTGACGCCTCCTTGAATAGCCTGCTCAACGAGATCGCAAGCGGGTTCGAAAAAATGTTCGCGCTCCATCGCGGCGTGATTCCACATGGAGGCCCAGGTGCCTGCATGGCATATTACGTCTACGTTTTTAACCACCTCGCGTCGATAGTTCGCGTCCGATAAATCGCCAGCCCGTACTTCACCGGAAAATTGACGTGAGAGTTTCTCCGGGTGACGGCATGCCGCAATGGGTTCCACTGCGTGATGCGTCATGAGTGATTTGAGAATGTTGCTCCCCAGGAATCCTGTGGCGCCTGTCACCAGTACGCGCGTTCTGCCGCTGTTATCCATGTCTGCCCCCTATTCGATAAACGGGATGAATCCGTCGTCGGAAACCCCTTCCGGTCAATCGGCTGTGTTCAAGCCCAGAGTTTTTGCCACCAGCGCCGCCTTCCTGCGGGCAAGTGGGCATTGTTATCCAGCGTAACGGGTGGCGGAACGCTCATTACCCAGCCGGGCATTGGCGGATTGCTGCTGAAACCGCATTGCACGCCAAGATTGTTGGGATCGTAAATCTTGATCATCGAGGGTTGAGTATCGCTGTCGGTATAGACGATGCCGCAATAATCTTCCTGATGGTCTTTGCGCAGCAAGGCATCGATCGCATCGAGAAAGCTGTTGACCTGTTCCGCCGTGGAAGGCTGCGCCGGGACGGCCTCGCCAATGGCGTACACATACCATCCGGCGGCGGCACGCTGGCGTACCGTATCCCAGAATGCGCTCAGGTCATTCCAGCTGAGCAGGCCGGTGAAGCGGCCACGGAAGGCGACATAAAAAGGGTCATCGAGCGGGGCGGGTTGCATGATCTGATCTCCTCTGTTGCGGTTATTTGATGCTTATGCGACGACAGTCTGCTGTTCGGGCGTTGCGCGCCCGGTGGAATTCACCACTGCAGCCCGGCTGGGCGTAACACGACACCGCGTAGGCAGGGTGCGCATACGCCGCGCACCCTGCCATCACCCTCAGATGAACAGGCTCACATCGGCCTGCTGCGCCACAGGCAGAAAACTCGCGGCGCCGACGTAGTCGCTGACCTCGGGGATGAAATCGTCCTTGTTGAAACCGAACACGTCGACGGTCATCTGGCAGGCCACCAGTTTCACGCCGGCTTCGACGCACAGGTCGCGCAACTCATCGACACTGGCCACGCCCTTATTCTTGAAGGTCTTCTTCATCAGGCTGGTGGCGACCTTTTCGAAGCCGGGTATGCCGGCCATCAGCACGTTCGGCATCGGCCAGTTGATGTTCTGAAACCACTTCGGCCCAACCGGCATCTTCATCGGCATGGCCGGATTACCAAGGCCGCTGACCTCGGCATTGATCTCCTTCTTGAGCAGCAGCAGGCCATAGAAGGTGAAGAAGATCGACACGTCCCAGCCCAGGGCCGCGCCGGTGGAGGCGAGGATGAAGGGCGGATAGGCCCAGTCGAGTGAACCCTTGGTGGCGATGATCGCCATCGAGGGGGTCTTGCTGGCGTCGAGCTCTGCGGTTTTTTTCAGGAAACGCTCATCGAAGCGCTTATCGAACCATTGTTCCAATGGCCCCATGACCTTGTTGAGTTGTTCGAACTGGATGATTTCGGCGGTGGTAGACATGACAACCTCCTGACAATGGGTGTTGACGAGGGTGGTTTGCGATCCAGGTCTGGCAACGTGGCCCTTTACAAACCGACCGGATGGTATGTAAGATACATACTAGTTAGTATGTCTGTCAAGTATTAATTGAAGCAGGCCTTCTTCCTGGCCGGCAGTCGGGTACACTGAAGGCGGAAGTCGATGCACTGCAGTGAGGTAACATGCCCGATGGCTGTTGAACGCAATCCCGATCAGACCCGCAAGACCCTGTTGATGGCGGCTTTCCAGGAAATCCACCGCAACGGCTTCAAGCGCGCCAGCCTTGACAGCATCCTGGAAAACACCGGCCTGACCAAGGGTGCCCTGTACCATCATTTCCCCAACAAGCAGGCGTTGGGTTACGCCGTTGTGGATGAGGTATTGCGGCGCGTGGCTTATGAAATCTGGGTGCGACCCATGGAGGGTGTCGATGATCCGATCACGGCCTTGCAGTCGCAATTGGCGGCGATGGCGGACGCGCCGGAGCAGGATCTGATCATGCATGGCTGTCCCTTGAACAACCTTTCCCAGGAGATGTCCGGCCTGGATGAAGGTTTTCGTCTGCGCCTCGATGCGGCGTTCTCCGGTTGGCGCGATGGCATCGCCATCTGTCTGGAGCACGGTAAAACGAAAGGCACGGTACGCGCCGACATCGATTCCGGCCAGGCCGGCACCTTCATCATCGCTTCCATGGAAGGCTGCATCGGCATGGCCAAGAATGCCCGCAGCGTCGAGGTGCTGAGGCAATGCGGCGAGGGACTTTCGCAGTATCTGGAAACACTGCGTCCGAAGCATGGATGTCACGGACGTACTGATTGATCGACTGCTCTCCACGCAAACGAAGTAGAGCAGGGTGAGGTGAGAAAGCCGCTGTATTTATCCCCTCTCCCTGAGGGAGAGGGGACTTATTGTTTGGGTGAGGAATAATCCGATTAGTTAGAAATTCCTGGCGCCGACACGTCGGATCAACGACCTTGGCCGGAAACCACCACCATGCTGCACTGGCTTGATCGACTGCCCTGGATTCCGCTACTGATCGGTGCCTTGTTGCTTGGGCTGGCGCCGTTCCGGCCCGAGCCGCATTTGCTGGAAAAGCTCACCATGCTGATCGATGGCACGCTGGTCCGTCCCATCGATATCTTCGATCTTCTCATGCATGCCGCATTGCCGTTACTCGTACTCATCAAGCTGTTGCGCAAGATACTGATTCAGCGCTGAACCGCACTTTGTTTCCGTCCGCCCTTTGATCTGGGACAAAGCGGACGTAGTCCGATCACGTCATACTTTTTTTAACTGCTGTGGTGCGCAACAGCTTAGTGCCCAGCGGATCAGAGGAGATATTTCATGGCTCATGTCATCATTATCGGCGCCGGAACCGGTGGCCTGCCCGCTGCCTATGACATCAAGGCGAAGCTGGGTCCCCAGCACAAGGTCACGGTGATCCACAATGCCGAGTACTTTCAGTTCGTGCCCTCCAATCCCTGGGTAGCGATCGGCTGGCGCACGCGCGCGGACATCACTCTGCCACTCGCGTCGTTGCTTGCCAACAAGGGCATTGATTTCATCCCCAGCGCGGTGACCGAAATCAAGCCGGACCAGAACCAGGTGACACTGAAGAACGGCACGACGCTGAATTATGATTTTCTGGTGATCGCCACTGGCCCGAAACTGGCGTTCGACGAAATTCCCGGTCTTGGCCCTGAAGGCCATACCAACTCTGTGTGCGTCCTCGATCATGCCGAGAGCGCTTACGAAAATTGGCAGAAGTTCATCGCCGATCCCGGCCCGGTCGTGGTCGGATCGGTACAGGGCGCGTCATGTTTCGGACCGGCCTATGAATTTGCCTTCATCATGGACAGCGACCTGCGCAAGCGCAAAATCCGCGACCGTGTGCCCATGACCTTCGTCACCTCCGAACCCTATATCGGCCATCTCGGGTTGGGTGGCGTCGGCGACTCGAAAGGCATGATGGAATCCGAACTGCGCTCCAAGCACATCAAATGGATCACCAACGCCAAGGTCACCAAGGTCGAAGCCGGCATGATGTTCGTCGCCGAACACAACGATAAGGGCGAGGTGGTCAAGGAGCATGAACTGCCGTTCAAGTACTCCATGATGATCCCTGGCTTCAAGGGCGCCGATGTAATGATGGCGCTCGGCGAGGACCTGATCAATCCGCGCGGCTTCATCAAGGTCAATGAATTTCAGCACAATCCGAAATGGCAAAACATCTACTCGGTGGGCGTATGCATCGCCATCCCGCCAGTGGAAGCGACGCCGGTACCAACCGGCACGCCCAAGACCGGTTACATGATCGAAACCATGGTCTCGGCCACGGCGCATAACATCAAGGCCGTGATCGAAGGGCGCGCGCCCTATCAGAAGGGTACCTGGAACGCTATCTGTCTCGCTGACATGGGCGACACCGGTGTGGCCTTCGTCGCCATGCCGCAGATCCCGCCGCGCAACGTGTCATGGATGAAGAAAGGCAAGTGGGTGCACTATGCCAAGGTGGGCTTCGAAAAATATTTCATCTACAAAATGAAAAAAGGCTCGACCGAACCGCTGTTCGAAAAATACATCCTCAAGGCTCTGGGCATCATGCGCCTGAGGTAACCCTGCTACACGCAGTGAAACTTCTCACACCAGCCCAGCGCGAAGCCGACAACAGCTGCTGCAAGCATCAGGCGGCGCGCGTAGCCAGCCAGATCATATGGTGTGCGCCGCCACGCGCGCCGCGTGCCCGCACCCGCACCTCGTCCACCGCGAAGCCGGTCTGACGCAGCCGCTTGGTGAATTGCAGATCGGGTCCGGCCGACCAGACCGCCAGCACGCCCGCCGGACGCAAGGCGTTGAAGGCCGCGCGCAGGCCGGCGCTGTTGTAGAGTCGATCGTTGCTCTTGCGACTCAGTCCCTCGGGGCCGTTGTCCACATCCAGCAGAATGGCATCGAAGGCGCGTGGCGTGGCGTTGATCTGTTGCGCGACATCGCATTCGTGCACACTGACCCGCGGGTCCTGCAAGGGGTAGCCGGCGAACTCGGCCAGATAACCGCGATTCCATTCCACCACTGCCGGCACCAGTTCCGCCACCAGCACCTCGGCCTGCGGCCCGAGTTTGCCGAGCGCCGCGCCCAGCGTATAGCCCATGCCCAGACCACCGATCAGCAGGCGCGGCTGCGGCAGGCCGGTGAGTCGCGCGCACACCAGTTCCGCCAGCGCATCTTCCGAACTGTGCACGCGGCTGTTCATCAACTCATGGCCGTCGACCATGATCGAATGCTCGCGGCCGCGCTGGTAGAGGCGCATCTCGCCCTTGCCGCCCGGCACCGGGGCGCTGTCGAGAAAAATCCAGGGAATCATGCGGGCCTCGAAATGAAACGGGGGGGTGGCTGCGGGTGAGATAATGGCCGATAGTGGTGGCCTTGCCAATAGCCCGGAACCATTGGCACAGAGTCGGATGGATTACAATCGGCTCCGATCCCAAAAGTAGAGGCGGGTCTCAGTCCCGCCCATGCGGAACGCGCAAGCTGAGAGTTCATGAAGGTATCGACTGGGGAAACATCATGAAAATCACCATCGCACTGGCGCTTCTGTGCTGCCTGTATGCGGGGCCGGCGTTATGCAAAACCTACAAATGCAAAGATGCCGAAGGCCTGACTGTATTTTCGGATACCGATTGCAACGCGGTGGCCAGAGAAGAACTGCAACTGCACGAAGGCCCCGCGAATGACACGCTCGATAAGGACGCCATCAAGAACTGCCTGGCCTATCTGAAAAGCAACCAGCGCTTGGCCGACCCGGACAGCGTCAGAGTCGTCAACTCCCGTTTCGCCTGGGTCGCAGTCAAGGACGTCGGCTCGCGTCGCATGCTCTATCTGGATGTACTCAGCAAGAACCAATGGGGCGTCAGTGCCGGCGCGATACCCATGCAATGCCTGATGATGGGAGACGGCCGCACCGTCAGCCACTACCCGTATGAGCTGCTCGATCCCGATAAGAAATGACCCAAGCCATCGCCAAATCGTCTCTAAAAAAGACAGTCCCCTCCCCCTCAGGGGGAGGGCCAGGGAGAGGGGATTAAACACAACATTTAATTTAGACCCCCTCATCCTGTCCTTCCCCCGGAGGGAGAAGGGACTTACATTTTGAGTGCGGCGGTAGCTTATGTAGATATCACTGACTTCAAGTGGCGCAAGGTTTTATGAGCGCCTTTGAGGCGCTAGCAAAATGACCCAAGTCATAGCCAAATCGTCTCTAAAAAAACAGTTCCCTCCCCCTCAGGGGGAGGGCCAGGGAGAGGGGATTTAATTGGGCAAGTTCCGATTCATTCGTACATCGAAAAAAATGAATCACTGAACCTGAATCAGTAATAATAATCAAAGCTCCCAAACAACCCCACCCAACAGGAGATCCTCATGCTCGTCACTACCACATTCGATATTCAGGGTTACCGCATCAACGAATACAAAGGGCTGGTGCGCGGTGTCGTGGTCCGCGCGCCGACTATCGTGCAGGGCTTGCTCGGCAGCCTGAAAAACCTCATCGGCGGCCGCATCGGCGCCTACACCAATATGTGCGAGCAGACGCGGGAACAGGCCTACGAGACCATGGTCGAGCACGCCAAAGCGCTCGGCGCCAATGCCATCGTCGGCATCAGCTACGACGCCGCCGAGGTAGTCAGCCGGGAATCCGCAACCGAAGTGCTCTGTTACGGTACAGCCGTGGTGGTCACCAAATTGTAAGTGCGGCCGGAGCGGAGGGTGATTTTTGTACCCGCCCGGCGGCTTCGATGGGATAATGACCACTGGTGGATTCAGCCGGACGCGGTACGGTGCGGCGCAAGTGGAGACGGGTATCGTGGCAAATGCATTTCAAGA
>JBBQDK010000084.1:0-12536 GCA_038319625.1 Gammaproteobacteria bacterium | reverse complement strand
GAAAGTACGTGCCGCATTTCAAACCGGGCAAGGAATTGCGCGAACGCGTCAACGAGAACGCCAGCACCACAACGTGATGCCGGGCACTTCTGTCGCTACGCATTGAAGTCTACCGTCCGATGCTTCCGGGAGCCGCAAGATGGGACGCCTGATCGGCGTGATAATATTTGTCTTGCTGGTGCTGGTCGGTCTGGCACTGGCCTCGGCAAACGATGCCTTGGTACGTATCAATTTCTTCTTCGGCAGCATCGAACTCGCCGTATCGCAAGCACTGACGTTGGCACTGACCTGCGGCGCGGTGCTGGGCATTGCCGTGTGCCTGCCATTACTGTGGCGTGCCCGATTCGAATCCAGACGTCTACGACGCACTCTGCAGCGCAAGGGCGGCACCGAGTCGGCCAGGGACAGCCACTGACATGATCGACCTGCTGTGGCTGCTGCTGCCGGTAGCAGCCGCCTCCGGGTGGTGGGCTGCAAAACATTCCGCAAGTCGCCAGGACACCGGTCGTATCAACGATTTGAGCTCGGTCTATTTCAAAGGCCTCAATTATCTCCTCAATGAGCAACCCGACAAGGCCATCGAGGTCTTTCTGCGTCTGGTTGAGGTCGACAGTGAGACCGTCGAAACCCATCTGGCGCTAGGCAATCTGTTCCGTCGTCGCGGTGAAGTCGACCGCGCCATTCGCATTCACCAGAACCTGATTGCCCGACCGACGCTGGATCACGAGCAGCGCGCACAGGGATTACTGGAGCTGGGCCTGGACTATATGCGCGCCGGCCTGCTCGACCGTGCTGAAAGCCTGTTCCTGGAACTCATCAAGATGGGCGACCATACGGCGGCCGCGCTCACCAATCTCGTCGATATTTATCAACAGGAAAAAGATTGGGACAAGGCGATTCATGCGCAACGGCGTCTGGAGGCAGTAACGGGAATATCATTGGAACCGGTCGTGGCCCAGTATTATTGTGAGCTCGCCGAGCAGGCGCGCAATGAGGGTGATCCGGCCAAGGCCATGCAGATGGTCAAGCGGGCACTGAAAGGTGATCCGCGTTGCGTCCGCGCGAGCCTCATTGAAGGTCAGCTCGCCACCGCTGCCGGTGATGACAAGGCGGCGGTGGCGGCATACCTGCAGGTCGAGGACCAGGATTCACGTTATCTGACCGAGGTGATTGCGCCCTTGCAGGAAAGCTACCAGCGCCTGGGTAAACCGCAACTGATGTTCGAGTATTTGCAGCGACTGGTACGCGAACACCGGGGTATATCCGCCACGCTGGCACTCGCCGAATTGCTGCGCCAGTCGCAGGGCGAGCAGAGCGCCGTGGAATTTATCTCTACACAACTCAATGAACGGCCCTCGGTGCGCGGGCTGGAAAGGCTGATCGAGCTGAATCTGGCGAGTAGCATCGGCGTGGCGCGCGACAATCTGCTCACGCTCAGAAATCTGGTTGGCAAGCTGCTAGAAGACAAGCCCGTGTATCAATGCGAACACTGCGGATTCTCCGGCAAGTCCATGTACTGGCAATGCCCGGGCTGCAAGTACTGGAGCACCTTGAAGCCGATACAGGGAGTAGCTGGCGAGTGAGCGCTTCCTTGCTCCGCGGTTGCACAGTTGCGGCACGCGCTGATATATAAAGTAAAACATTATATATATAATGTTAAATATTGATATATAAAGATATGAAATCAACTATTGACGGTAGTTCACGCATCATTGTGGCGCTCGATTTTTCTGACGCCAGTCAGGCGCTGGACTTCGTGACGGGTATTCGACCGGAGCGTTGCCGGGTGAAGGTTGGCAAAGAATTATTTACCCGTGCCGGTCCGGCACTAGTCGAGAAAATCACCGCCCGCGGTTTCGATGTGTTCCTGGATCTGAAATTTCACGACATACCCAATACCGTTGCCGGTGCCTGCGCCGCGGCGGCCGATCTTGGTGTGTGGATGATGAATGTGCACGCATTGGGCGGGCGACGCATGATGGAGGCGGCGCGCACGGCGGTCGACAAGTCAGGACGGCCCTGTCATCTGATCGCCGTGACTGTACTGACCAGTATGGCGGAGCAGGATCTGCTGGAAGTCGGGCTGGATGCCGATCCGCAGCTCAACGTTGCACGTCTCGCGGCCTTGGCGCAGCAGGCCGGCCTGGATGGCGTGGTGTGTTCACCGCGTGAAGTGCCGGAGCTGCGCAGCGCGCGCGGCGCGGATTTTCTGCTGGTGACTCCGGGCATTCGTCCGCGCAGTGCACAAGCCGACGATCAGCGCCGGATCATGACGCCTGCCGAGGCGATAGAGCAGGGTGCCAGTTACCTGGTCATCGGCCGGCCAGTGACGGCGGCGTCGGACCCGATGCAGGCATTACTTACAATAGAATCAGAAATTAGCGCATTGCTCTGAACGGCGCCGATGCTAAGATCAATGTGATGTTGCACGGGTGTTTCAGGTGCAACATCAGGGAAGCCGTGCTGTCGCAGTACGATGACGCGGCACATGCCATGGATTACCGGTGATCCGGTAAAAAAGGAGGCTGTCATGCAATACATAGTAAGGATGCTGCTGTTGTGTACTCTGCTGTTTTCTCCCCTCTGGGTTGCCGCCGGACCCGTCAATGTCAATAGCGCGGATGCGCAGACCTTGAATACGGCACTGCAAGGCATCGGACCAAAAAAGGCCGCAGCCATCGTCGCCGACCGCAACAAGAACGGGCCCTTCAAATCACTGGACGATCTGACGCGCGTGAAAGGCATAAGCGCCAAGACCGTGGAGTCGAACCGGGCCAATATGTCCTTGGGTGGTGGTTCAAAGAACGCACCGCCCTGATCGACACGGAGCGCGCTGGCACTAGCCGGTGCGCTCCGTCCGATTTCTTCAGTCGGCTTGCATGGCCGATAAGATTGGGCGCAGCCAGCGCGCATAGAGCCTGTCGGCGTACTGATGGAGTGCCTGGATGCGTTCTGGCAAGTGTTCACTCATCTGTGCCGCGCTCTGTATGGTAGCGCTGGGCCGGGCGATTTCCTTGGCATTGATCAGCGCCCAGTCGTGCACCATTTCCGCAGTCATCTCGACATGACATTGCAGGGCCAGCGTGTTGCCGATGACGAAGCCCTGGTGTGGACATCCGGCGCTGCTCAGGATAACCGTCGCACCCTCCGGCAGAGAGAAGGTTTCACCGTGCCAATGGAATGCCTCGAAACTTTCAGGCTGTCCCGTGAACCAATCTTGCATGCCCTGATCCCGGGATATGCTCACCGGTAGCCAACCGATTTCCTTGACCGGATTGGGTTCGACACGGCCGCCGAGTGCCTTGCTGATCAGTTGTCCTCCCAGGCAGTGACCGAGCATCGGCAGGTCCTGCCGAAAGGCCTTCTGAATAAGCCTCAGTTCATTCGCGATCCAGGGCAATGGATCGTTTACGCTCATTGGCCCGCCCATGAAGACCAGTCCAGCGACATCGTCGAGCGAATCGGGGACCGGCTGGTGCTGGTCGATGGCGATAACACTGTATGGAATTTTATGACGTTGCAGGAATTCTGCGAAATATCCCGGACCTTCGTTGATGAGGTGACGGAAGATGAGAATTTGTTGCATGACTTGACTCGCAATAGCACACGGATTTTCTTTCTATCATGTCGGACGGCAATAGCAAAGTGCAGTGCTAATTGTAATGCAACGGCCCCTGTCGCGGGTGGTAGTGGAGTTGCTGTTCCAGCAAGTGGCCGATGCAAACATTCATGTGTAAGAAAATGAAGCGTCGATCCTGGTGGAAGCCGTGGGCAGATTGGGCGCGGGTTGCAGCACACATACAAGCTTGGCCGCAATCGCCCGACAGACTATCGAAACAATATTAGGAAAGTAATATATAATTATGAATATATAGTAAAAAATGTCAGTTACAGTTGCATGAGTATTGAGGCACTCAATCCTCATCTGTAAGAAGGGGCGGGCGCAAAGACGCTGCCACAGAGAGTATAAGTGGTGGCGCAGGATAAACTCCGCACGAATTTTTTCCGTACGGAGTAACAGGACGGGGCTACGCTGAGCGCGATGCCTTTTTGCGCTCGTGTTCGAGTAACTGCTTCTTGCGGATACGGATCGATTTGGGGGTCACTTCGACCAGTTCATCGTCATCAATGAACTCCAGCGCCTGTTCAAGAGTATGGCGGATGGGCGGTACCAGGATGATGTTCTCATCGGTGCCGGCGGCACGGATGTTGGTGAGCTGCTTGCCCTTGAGCGGATTTACGACCAAGTCATTATCACGCGAATGCAGGCCGATGACCATGCCTTCATAGACCTCCTCACCATGACCGAGGAACAGCTTGCCGCGTTCCTGCAAGTTGAACAGGGAGTAACCCAGTGCCTTGCCAACGCCGTTAGAGATCAACACGCCATTGATGCGCTCGCCGATACCGCCTTTCTTCACCGGCCCGTAATGCGAGAACACGTGATAGAGAAGGCCGGTGCCGGAGGTCAGGGTCATGAATTCAGTCTGGAAGCCGATCAGGCCGCGCGCCGGAATGGTGTAATCCATACGCACCCGGCCCTTGCCGTCGGGGACCATGTCGTTGAGGTCACCCTTGCGGATGCCAAGCTGCTCCATGATCGAGCCCTGATGCTGTTCCTCGACGTCGATGGTCAGCGTTTCATACGGTTCGCAGGTCTCGCCGTCGACTTCCCGGAGGATGACCTCGGGGCGCGATACGCCCAACTCGTAACCTTCACGGCGCATGTTCTCGATAAGGATGGACAGATGCAGTTCGCCGCGGCCCGAAACCTTGAATTTGTCCGGGTCAGCGGTGTCCTCGACGCGCAGCGCAACATTGTGGATCAGCTCGCGCTGCAGACGTTCGCGGATCTGGCGGCTGGTCACGTACTTACCTTCCTTGCCGGCGAAGGGTGAGTTGTTGACCTGGAACGTCATGCTCACGGTCGGTTCGTCCACTGACAGCGCCGGTAGGGCTTCGACATTGGCCGGATCGCACAGTGTGTCGGAGATGCCCAAGCCTTCAATGCCGGTGAAGGCGATAATGTCGCCGGCCTGTGCCTCGGGTACTTCAACGCGGTTAAGCCCGTGGAAGCCGAAAATCTGCAATATACGTGCATTACGGCGCTTGCCTTCGCGATCCACGACCACGACTTGTGAATTGCTCTTCACTCTGCCGCGCGCGATGCGGCCGATGCCGATGACGCCGACGTAACTGCTGTAGCTCAGGGAGCTGACCTGTAATTGCAAAGAACCGTCCGGATCGACTTGTGGCGCCGAGACATGTTGGATGATGGTTTCCAGCAATGGCGTCATGTCGCCTTCCCGCACGCTCTCATCCAGTCCGGCATAGCCGTTCAGCGCGGAGGCATACACCACCGGGAAATCGAGTTGTTCGTCGGTGCCGCCGAGACGGTCGAACAAGTCGAAGGTCTGATCCAGTACCCAGTGGGCGCGGGCGCCGGGGCGGTCGATCTTGTTGATGACGACGATGGGTTTGAAACCCATGGCGAAGGCCTTCTGGGTGACAAAACGGGTCTGCGGCATGGGGCCATCGACGGCGTCGACCAGCAGCAATACCGAATCGACCATCGACAGCACACGCTCGACTTCGCCGCCGAAGTCGGCATGGCCGGGAGTGTCGACGATATTGATGCGGTAGTCGTTCCACATGATGGAGGTGTTTTTGGCCAGAATAGTGATGCCGCGCTCACGCTCCAGGTCATTGGAATCCATCACCCGCTCGGGGGATGCACTGCGCGCATCCAGGGTACCGGACTGCTGCAACAGCTTGTCGACCAGGGTGGTTTTGCCATGATCGACATGGGCGATGATGGCGATGTTACGGAGCTTCTGGATCACGTCGGTGGGCCTGCGAGATAAAAAGACCGCCAAGTATAACCTA
Organism: Gammaproteobacteria bacterium; assembly: GCA_038319625.1. GTDB lineage: Bacteria > Pseudomonadota > Gammaproteobacteria > JBBQDK01 > JBBQDK01 > JBBQDK01. Next base: position 6,650 of record JBBQDK010000084.1, on the reverse strand, counting down.
TTGCCACACCTCAGTCATGGACTAAAGTTTATCCGGGCCGGGCCGTTGCTTTGGCAAGCCAAAGTCTGGACGGTTGCTGGCGGCAGATCGCCCCGGGTACAAGGACGTAGCCTATATTCCCTTGTGTACCAATTACCTGGACAGGTGCAAGCCATGCTATTCCGCCAACTTTTTGATTCCGAAACCTGTACTTTTACCTACCTGCTTGCCGATGAGGACAGCCGCGAGGCAGTGCTCATAGACAGTGTGATCGAGCAGTCGGAACGCGACACGCGCTTGATCCGCGATCTGGGAATGTCACTCAAATACCTGATCGAAACCCATGTGCATGCCGACCACATCACTGCCGTGGCATGTCTGAAAGAGACCTTTCCGCAGGCGCGATCGGTGTATAACGTCTGTGCCGGTGTCGAGTCACCAGACGTCCTGGTAAAGGACGGCGATACCCTGCAATTCGGGCAGCAGCGACTTAAGGTGATTTACACGCCTGGCCATACCGCTGCCTGCACATCGTTCCAGATCGCGGACAAGGTTTTCACGGGTGACGCTTTGCTGATCCGCGGTTGCGGTCGCACCGATTTCCAGCAGGGCGATCCGGGCAGGCTGTACGACGCTATCACCGGCAAGATTTTTTCGCTGCCGGACCATTTTGTTATTTATCCCGGTCATGACTACAACGGTTTTACCAGTTCGACGGTGGGTGAAGAGAAGACCCTGAATCCGCGCTTTGCCGGCAAGAGCCGTGCGCAGTTCATCGCCTTGATGAACGGTTTGAAGTTTCCCTATCCGAAAAAGATCGATGTGGCCCTGCCGGCCAATTTAAAATGCGGTGCGATGGATAACGGCGACGGGCTGAAGTTGTCCATGGTCTGAGCGGCGGTGCCGTGAGGGCCTTCGCAGTTCAGGCCAGCTGCGCCACCTCGTCGGGCGCATAAGGCAGATCGAGGAATCGCAGTACCGCGCTTTGTGGACCATCGAGACGTACATCACCCAGTTCCACGTCCGCGCTCTGCACTACGGCCAGTACTTCATAGCCGCCTTGCGGAGCAATTTGCGCATCGACAATCATGCCGGCGTCCTGTCCGGTTTCCGCATGTGCAGTAACGAGCGCTGCGCCGGGTTGTGGCGCCTTGTCCGTGCTGATGTGTGCGCGGTACATACGGCGCTTGAGTTTGCCCAGGTACTGCATGCGTGCCACAACCTCCTGGCCCGGATAACAACCCTTGGTGAAACTCACGCCGCCGAGTTGTTGTAGGTTGACCATCTGCGGCACGAAGGCCTCGGCCGTCTGCGGCAGGATGGTAGCGATGCCGCTGCGAATATTCAGCAGCGACCAGACACCGGCGCCGACACTGCGCGCATCGGCCACAAGAGCGCTCCAAAGCTTCTGCATATCCGCGTTCTCGCCATAGCACTCGAAGCGGGGCTGAGGTCCCGGGATACGCAGCACGATAGTGCCCTTGGCGGCGAGTACGGCATTGATCTGATCCGGGGCCGCACCAAGCGCCGCCTGCAGTACGCGATCCGCGTCAAGACCGGCAAAGCCAAAACCGGCCCACGACTCCGGCGCCATCGCGATGCTGAGCTTGGCACGCAGCACATACTTGCGCAGACGCTCGCCGAGCGAATCACACAAGGCCGCAGGCAGACGCAGATAGTAATGGCCGGCGTGACTGAACAGCCGGAAGCTCACCAGCAAGCGGCCTTTGGGTGTGCAATGGCCGTTCAATTGACTGTGTGCATCGTTGACGTCGCGCACATCATTACAGAATTGTCCTTGCATGAAGCTGGCGGCATCCTCGCCGTGGATATCGAGCAAGGCGAAGTGGGAGAGGTCGCACAGTACCCGGCTGTCCTCGACGGCGCGCAACTCGCCGGCCGGGTCACCGAAGTCGGTAACTCCGTCCGCGGTGATGTGCGCGCCGTGTTGTTCCAGGAATGTCTGCCATTGCTGATTCATGGTGATCTGTTACCGTCTGGTGAGTCATTAACATCTTAGGCAATCCCGCGACTCTTGTCAGCAGCAGCGTGTTATGGCGCTGGTCGGCGATGGCGACGGTCTGCTAGAGTAGCGGCATCAAATTGGCGATGCGCGACTTGATAATGCCCACACCCAGCCGACGACCGGTTTTCCTCCACCTATTGCGCATCCATATGCCGATAACGGCATTGGCATCCATCGCCCACCGGCTGACCGGCCTGCTACTGGTCGTGCTGATCCCCGTCATGCTTTATTTGTTCGATCTGTCGTTGCGTGGACCAGCCGGCTTCGAGCAGGTAACGGGATGGTTGCAACTCGAACCGGCGCGCTTGCTGTTACTGGTACCGATATGGGCACTGACGCATCATCTGTTGGCCGGCTTGCGCTTTTTGCTCATCGATATCGGCATCGGTATCGACTTGCCTGCGGCTCGTAACAGTGCCTGGCTGGTCAGCGTCGGCGCGCCGTTGCTGGCCATACTTGTCTACGGGACCCTGTTATGAGCCGTCACGCGGGCCTGCATACCTGGATGCTGCAACGTCTCAGCGCGCTGTACCTAGCCACGTACACCCTCTATTTGCTGGTGCATTTCGCAGCCCGGGCTCCAGCTGATTATCAGGCGTGGCAGGCCTGGATTGCCGTGCCGGCGGTTGCGATCGGTGGCGCGCTGTTCTTCCTCGCTTTGCTGCTGCATGCATGGGTCGGGCTGCGCGATATTCTGATGGACTATGTGCATTCGTTGACCCTGCGCCTGGGTCTGACGGCATTGTTGCTGCTGGGCCTGTCTGCCTGCGGCCTGTGGGCGCTGCACATCCTTTGGCAGGCGGGTCACGCCTGATGACGGCACACCGCAAATTCGATGCCTTGATCATCGGCGCCGGTGGTGGTGGCCTGCGCGCCGCATTGCAACTGGCGCGCGCCGATGCACATGTTGCCGTGGTTTCCAAGGTTTTCCCAACGCGCTCGCACACCGGCGCCGCGCAAGGTGGTGTGAATGCCGCGCTTGCCAATGTGCTGCCCGACAATTGGCACTGGCATATGTTCGATACCGTCAAGGGTGGGGATTACCTCGGTGATCAGGATGCCATCGAATACATGTGCCGTGCCGCACCGCGCGTGGTTTATGAGCTGGAACACTTCGGCGTGCCATTCTCGCGACTCGACGACGGCAGGATCTACCAGCGCCGCTTCGGCGGGCAGAGCATGAACTTCGGCGGCGAACAGGCCGCGCGCACCTGCGCTGCAGCCGATCGCACCGGTCACGCCATTCTGCACAGTCTCTACCAGGAGAACATCCGCGCCAAAACCCATTTCTTCGACGAGTACTTCGCCGTCGAACTGCTCATGGACGATCAGGGTTATGTGCTCGGCGCGTTGGTGCTCGACATCGCCAGCGGCGAGCCACTGGTGATCGAGGCCAAGACCACGCTGATCGCCACCGGCGGGGCGGGGCAGCTGTTCAGAACCAACACTAATGCACTGATCAATACCGGCGACGGCATGGCCATGGCGCTGCGCGCCGGCATCCCGCTGCAGGACATGGAATTCTTCCAGTTCCATCCCACCGGTATCGCCGGCAAGGGCATGTTGATTACCGAGGCCGCACGCGGCGAAGGTGGTTTCCTGGTCAATGGCAGTGGCGAACGTTTCATGGAGCGCTATGCTCCACATGCCAAGGATCTCGCTAGCCGTGACGTGGTGAGTCGCGCCATTTTCACTGAAGTGCACGACGGCCGCGGTTGTGGTTCGCAACGTGATCACGTGCTGCTCGATGTGCGTCACCTCGGCACCGCGGTCATCAAAAAGCGATTGCCCGGCATTCGCGACATGTGCCTGACGTTCTTGCATCTCGACCCCATCGACACGCCGATACCGGTCTACCCCACGGCGCATTACACCATGGGCGGGATTCCTACCAATCGCTACGGCCAGGTGGTGATGCCGGAACAGCAGGGCCCCGAGGAGCCGGTGCCGGGTCTGTATGCGGCCGGTGAATGTGCTTGTGTTTCAGTACATGGCGCGAACCGGCTGGGTGGTAACTCGCTGCTCGACATCCTGGTGTTCGGCAGGGCCGCAGCCAATCACATCATCGATTTCCTCGCCGAGCACCATTACCACCGGCCCATGCATCAGGATGTCGTCGATCACGCATTGCAACGGCTGACGCGCTGGGAGCAGAGTGGCGATGGCGAGTCCGTCGACCATCTGCGCGCCGAACTGAAAAAGGCGATGGAAGATTACTGTGGCGTGTTCCGCACCGAAGCGGTGTTGCGGCAAGGTCTGGCGCAGGTAACCGATATCGAGCGGCGCTTGTGCAATGTGCAATTGAAGGATCAAAGCAGGATCTTCAACACCGCGCGTATCGAAGCCATGGAACTGGAAAACCTGGTCGATATCGCGCTCGCCACCGTGGCCTGTGCATTGGCCCGCACCGAGAGTCGCGGTGCTCATTCTCGCATCGACCATCCACTACGCGACGACGAACACTGGCTTAAGCACAGTCTCTATACCAAGGCGACGCGTCAGGTGGATTACAAGCCAGTGCGTATCAAGCCGATGACGGTCGAGCCGTTTCCGCCGAAGCAGCGGGTGTATTGAGGCTATGATTCTTGCTGCCAAAGGCAAAGATGCAAAGTGCGCAAAGGACGCAAAGGGTTAACAATTGGTGACTACGATGCGCTTTCAAATATACCGCTACAACCCGGATGTCGACGCCGAGCCGCGTATGCAGGACTATGAGCTGGACGGCATCGAGCCCGGTATGATGCTGCTGGAAGCGCTGCTGCGGCTCAAGGCGCAGGATGAGAGCCTGAGTTTCCGCCGTTCCTGCGGCGAGGGCGTGTGCGGTTCCGATGCGATGAACATCAACGGCCGCAATGGCCTGGCCTGCATTACGCCACTGGCCACCCTGAAACAACCGGTTGAGATCAGGCCGCTGCCCGGTATGCCAGTGATCCGCGATCTGGTGGTGGATCTCGAACCGTTCTACACACAATATCGTGCCGTGAAACCGTATCTGATTACCGATGATCCCGAACCCGAGGTCGAGCGCCGGCAAAGTCCCGAGCAGCGCGAGTTGCTCGACGGACTCTACGAATGCATCTTGTGCGGTTGCTGCAGCAGCGCCTGTCCATCCTACTGGTGGAACCCCGACAGGTTTCTGGGTCCCGCCGCCCTGCTGCAGGCTGCGCGATTCATCGCTGACAGCCGTGATCAGGCCACGCTGCAGCGCCTCGACACGCTCGATGACGCCTACGCACTGTTCCGTTGCCACACTATCATGAACTGTGCCGAGGTCTGTCCCAAAGGCTTGAGTCCGACAGCCGCAATCGCCGGGATCAAGCGCCGGATGCTGAGACAGTTATGAACCGCCAAGGTCATCAACCCGATCGCGCGCTCCGCCATGCCGGTTGATGCCGCATCAATTGACCGACATGCGCAGTTGAAATGGCGCTGTCGTCGCGGCATGCTGGAACTGGACCTGCTACTGCAGGGGTTTCTGGAACAGGGCTATGATACGCTCAGTGCACAGGGTCAGATCTCTTTTCAGGAATTGCTGAATTATCCCGACCAGGATCTGTACGAATACCTCATGGCCCGTGCCATGCCCACCGACAAGGATGTCGCTGATGTCGTCCACTGTATCCGTAGCACCGCTCTCACTTGAAATCAGACCTTCGCGCTACCTGGCGTTTTATGTTCTCGGCGTCTACACCGCAGCAGGCCTGGTCGTTATCGCTCTGCCGGTCTCGGCGTGGTTCAAGTGCGCGCTGCTCGGTGGTGTGTTCCTGTTCTGTATCGTGACCTACCGTACCCGTGTCAGCCTGCGCAACCGCCGCGCTGTCGTGGGCTTGAGCCGACAGACCGACGGTGCCTGGCAGCTGCGGTTTGCCGATGGTGCTGCACAGCAGGCCCGCCTGTTGCAGGACAGTTACCTGCATCCTGAGCTGCTGGTGCTCAACTTCAGGTTTGCTGCCGGCAAGCGGCGCAGCGTCGTATTGGTGCGTGATTCGACCGACAGTGTCGGACTGCGCCACTTACGGGTAGCGCTGGCACTGGGTGTGCGCGACAACTTGGGTTGATGCATGCCGGACATGCATTGCACGCCGGTATCGATCCGGACACAAAAAAATTGCATTTCCTGTTTTAGTGCTTTCCCTTTACGATGAGCGCCGTGACTTGCGGCAATATTTCGATACCGGTTCAGATTGCAGCTCGATAGAGGTTTATTTCAACAAGCGATCCACACTCCCATGGCCCGTAGCAAATCCAGCGGCCGCTGGCTCAAAGAGCATTTCGACGACCCTTACGTCAAACAGGCGCAGAAAGAGGGTTTTCGCTCGCGCGCGGTATACAAATTGCTGGAGATTCAAGAGCGCAATCGGATATTGCGCGCCGGGATGACGGTGGTCGATCTGGGTGCTGCACCAGGTGGTTGGTCGCAGGTCGCCGTGACCAGGGTAAAACCGGGCGGACTTGTGATTGCCTTGGACATTTTGCCGATGGAGCCGCTCCAAGGGGTGCAGGTATTGCAAGGCGATTTCCGCGAGTCGGCTGTGCTTGATGAATTGCTGAAAGTATTGGCAGACCGACCGGTAGACCTTGTGTTATCGGACATGGCGCCCAATATCAGTGGCATGGATGCCGTTGATCAACCGCGCGCCATGGA
>JBBQDK010000083.1:0-12554 GCA_038319625.1 Gammaproteobacteria bacterium | reverse complement strand
AGATGCGCGGAATTCTTGCTGTAGCCCTTGGCGACCGTCGGGGCCCAGCGCTGAGCGAGTTCCTTGATGGTGCTGACATCGAGATTACGGTAGTGGAAAAACCTTTCCAGCTCGGGCATGCAGCGCGCCATGAAGCGCCGGTCCTGGCAGATACTGTTGCCGCACATCGGGGATTTGCCGGCCGGCACAGTCTGCGCGAGAAAATCGATGGTCTGTCGTTCCGCATCCGCTTCGGTGAGAGTGCTCGCCCGCACCCTGTCGACCAGCCCGGATTTGCCGTGCTGGTCGGTATTCCACTTATCCATCGCTGCCAATACCGAGTCACTCTGATGGATGGCCAGTACCGGGCCCTCGGCGAGGATATTGAGATTGGCATCGGTGACGATGGTGGCGATTTCGATGATCAGGTCGCTGGTGGTGTCCAGGCCGGTCATCTCCAAATCTATCCAGATGAGATTGTTGGGGTCTTGCTCCATGGCGGCTCGCTTTGTAGTGACAGTGATTGTGGGCTTGAACCGCATTCTAGCAGACGTTAACCTGCACGGATCGGATCGCTGAGGATTTATCATTTCCATGCCCCCTTTCACCACTTTGTTCCTGGTCGTGCTCGCCGTCTCCGTCCTGCTGCGGATCTGGCTGGCGCAGCGCCATATCGCCAATGTGTTGGCACACCGCGACGCGGTGCCAACCGCATTCAGCGACACCATTCCGCTCGAAGCCCATCGGAAGGCCGCTGATTACACCGTTACCGGCGTTCGTTTCGGGATATTCGAATTGCTAGTGAATGCACTGTTCCTGCTCGCCTGGACCGTGGGTGGCGGAGTGGAACTGTTCGATTACTTCTGGCGCGGTATGAATCTGGGGCCGCTAGTCACCGGCGTGGCTGTCATTGTCAGTGCCGTGTTCGTCATGGGTCTGCTGGAACTGCCATTGGCGGCGTGGCACACCTTCGCCATCGAACAGCGCTTCGGGTTCAATAACAGCACACCGCGGCTATTTCTGGTCGACACCGTCAAGCAGACACTGTTGTCGCTGGCCCTGGGCGTACCGCTGGCGGCGATCGCCCTTTGGTTAATGAACAGTGCCGGTACATTCTGGTGGTTGTATCTGTGGGCAGTCTGGATCGGATTCAGCCTGATCATGATGTGGGCCTATCCGGCCTTCATCGCACCGCTGTTCAACAAGTTCACGGTGCTCGAAGACGCAGCACTGGCAACCCGCATCCAGGGATTACTGAGCAAATGCGGATTCAAAAGCCAGGGCATTTTCGTCATGGACGGCTCGCGGCGCTCCGGACATGGCAACGCCTATTTCACCGGCCTTGGCGACAATAAGCGCATCGTATTCTTCGACACACTGATCGCCACACTGAACGGTCCCGAGATCGAAGCCGTCCTGGCACATGAACTGGGTCATTTCCGGCTCAAGCATGTCATCAAGCGCATGGTGGTGATGGCGCTGATAAGCCTGGCCGGACTGGCGCTGCTCGGCTGGCTGACGGGACAGCCCTGGTTTTATGCGGGCCTGGGCGTGAGCACGCCATCGCATCATGCCGCGCTGCTGCTGTTCATGCTGGCCGCACCGGTATTCACCTTCCTGCTGACACCGCTTATGGCGATGGCCTCGCGCAAGCACGAATTCGAGGCGGATGCCTATGCCGCCCGGCAGACCGACGCCAGGGAACTAATCCACGCGCTGGTAAAACTGTATCGTGACAACGCCAACACACTCACGCCCGACCCATTGTATTCGGCATTTTACGATTCCCATCCACCGGCCCCGGTGCGTATCGGTCGGCTGTCGGCTACACTTGCCTGAACACACAGGCGCGCATCATGCGCGCCCCGTATCGATGAGGAATAGCTGGCATGACCGATCTAATCAACAAACACTGCAAGTCCTGCGAAGGCGATGTTGCTCCCCTCAACGCTGATCAGGCACGGGTCATGATGGACGCCATCCACAGCGACTGGAAACTCAACGACGCCGGCAATGAAATCAGCCGCAGTTTCAAATTCAAGAACTATTACCAGACCATCGCCTTCGTCAATGCCCTGGCCTGGGTATCGCACCAGGAAGACCATCACCCTGACCTGGAAGTCGGTTATAGCCGTTGCCTGGTACGCTACAGCACACATGCCATCGGCGGTCTATCCGAGAACGACTTCATCTGCGCCGCCAAGATCGACGCACTGATTCAGACCGCATGATCCCGGCGCGCGGCGTGTACTGACGTCCATGGCGCGGCGCCGGCTCAGCGATCAGCAACATAAACGCATCCAGGCGCGACAGGACAGCCTGCGACAGCAGCACACCGATGCCGGCAATGACGTCACCGCTGCCACGGCAGTGGAACGCAGTGGTCTGGTGATCGCGGTGTTCGGGACCGCCCTGGTGGTGGAAGAACCGGACGGTGCGCTCCGTCATTGCAAACTGCGCCGCGCCGTTGGACGCGCCTTGTGTGGCGATCGGGTGCTGTGGCAGCCGCAGGGTGACGGACACGGCGTAGTCCTGACGGTATTGGCGCGGCGTAGTGAACTGGCACGGCGCGAAGGCACCCGCCGCAAGCTGATGGCGGCCAATATCGACCGTCTGATTATCGTCTTCAGTGCGCAGATCGCGTTCAATGCGGTGAACCTGGATCGCATACTGGTCGGTGCGGCCATTCAGGATATCGAACCTGTTATTGTGATAAACAAGGTCGATTTGCTGGATGATGAACAACGGGCCCAATGGCAGGCGCATATTGCCGTCTATCGATCGCTGGGTTATCCGGTATTGTTCACCAGCGTGGCGCAGCGCACCGGTCTCGAGGGATTGACCCGGCAACTCGACGGCCACACCAGTATCCTCCTTGGCGCATCAGGCGTGGGCAAATCATCATTGGTGCAGTGTCTGCTGCCACAGCGCGATATCCGCATCGGCGCCGTCTCTGAGGTCAGTGGACGTGGCCGCCATACCACCAGTGCCGCGACTCTCTATCACCTGCCCGCCGACGGTGACCTGATCGACGCGCCAGGACTCAGCGACTTCGGTCCGGATCATGTAACAGCTGAACGCATCAGTGCGGCATTTCCAGAAATCCGTCCATTGCTGGGTACTTGCAGATTTCGCGATTGCGCGCACCGAAATGAACCGGGCTGCGCGTTACTCGAAGCGATGCAGGATGGCCGGATCACGGCCGAGAGATTGAGCAGCATGCACACGCTGATTGCGGAGCAGAGTGATACTGCGCACTGACTACGATGCCACGTATCGAGGACACCGGCGTGTCCGGGCTACCGAAATCAGACAAATCGGCAGATTATCGCTTTTTGGAAACCCTGATTTATTACTTGAACCGCCAAGGACGCCAAGCAAGCCAAGAAAATCTATTTTGAAATACAAGAGAAAATATCTTGGCGCTCTTGGCATCCTTGGTGATGGATGGTTTTTCAGACATTTCTTTTGAGGTAGCGGCTATCATCGAAGGTGCCAACCCAGCCAGGATAGAACACCACCATCAAAGTGATCAGCATACAGGTGACGAAAGCTTCCGGCACCATCAGCAGTATGACCAGCGGGAACAGCTTGTCGTCGAGTAGATCGAAGCTGTAAATGCCGCCCAGCCAGAGCACGGAGACCGCACACAGCACGACACACACAACGGCAAGCGCCGCACCGGCGTAGGCGACTATGAAGGTGTAGATAAAAAAATTGGCGGGAAGCCAGCGCTCGACGGCACGCAATATGGTGTGACTGACGCAGACCGGTACGACGCCCATTATCAGCAGATTGAGCGCATAGGATGGCAAGTCCAGGTTACCGTTCGCAACCGCTGCGCCTACCAGCACAGTCATTCCGATCAGCGCGAGTCGCCAGCCGAACATGAGTGTGAGCAAAGTGGCACCGATAAAATGATATTCAAGCCCGTGCAGTATGGAAGTCTTGATCAGCCACAAAGGCATAAGCAGTACGCAGGTGCCAAGATAGAGATTCAGTCGCGAGGAGTCGCGCAATTGGTACCAGGGCGCAGTCAATGCGGTGACAGTCAGCAACATGACTGCCAACAGAGCGGCGCCGATGTACCACGCATCGGCGAGCAAGCCGTAAGCGATACTCATTTCAGTAATACCTGGATCAGGTGACACATTGGATAGACCGAGGTTCCTCCCATTGCGTGGCCTGGGGCAGCTACAGAATAGTCACTGACAAGTGTGTGGCATTGACGAATATCAATTCAAGCTTGGATAGTGACAACGTCTACAACGATAAGTCATCGGGTCGGAAAGGCAATGCTCACGCAGGCTCCACCGAGCGTACTTACCCGGATATCGAGCGTGCCATGGTAGGCACGGACGATATCCTGCGCCACGGCAAGACCGATACCTTGACCCGATACCGATTCATCCGCACGCACACCGCGCGCCAGCACCGCACGCAATTTGTCGGCCGGCACGCCCGGGCCGTCATCTTCTATTTCCAGCACCAGTCCGGTACGGTGATGCAGTGGCTGACTGACCGGTTGTGCCGTGATCCGCACTTTGGCCTTGCAATACTTATAAGCGTTGTCGAGCAGATTGCCCAGCAACTCCATCAGGTCGCCTTCGTCGCCGTAGAACACACCGGTGTTGTCCGCATTGATGCGACAATCGACTGCCTTGTCGGCATAGACCTTGTCGAGCGAGGCACGCATGCGTTGCAGCAATGGTGCAATGGTGACCGGTGCCTGCAGGGTGGCACGGCCCGCCGTCGCGGCGCGTTGCAACTGATAACCGACAATCTGATTCATGCGTTCGACCTGCTCCTGTGTCAGGCGGCGCAGTTCATCGGCATCAGGGGTCGCTGTGAGCGCGCCACGCAACACGGCCAGCGGCGTCTTGAGGCTGTGCGCGAGGTCGGCGAGCGCATGGCGATAGCGCGCCAATTGCCGGTTCTCGTAATCGAGCAGGGTATTCAGACCGGTAGTGAGGCCCTGCAATTCCTGCGGATAGTCGCCGGCGAGACGTTGTTGCTCGCCGCCCTCGATAGCGGCAATATCCTTCTCGACGCGCCGCAGTGGCGCCAGACTCCAGCGCAGGATCGTGCCCTGCACGGCCAGCAGCACCAGGGCCGAAGCGCCCAACCAACGCCACAGTATCTGCCGAAAGCGTTTCACTTCGGCGTTATAGGCGGTAACGGATTCCGCCACGGTGAAGGTATAGTTCTCGGCGCCGCGCGCTGTCGTTTCCCAGCTCACGCCGTAACTCAAGGCATAGACATTGGCGGGTTGTGTCGGCAGCTGCTCGAAGCGGCGCTCACCCGCCTTGAGACGCGCGTCGAAAGCGATCTTCTGGCCAAGCAACGATGGCGATGACCAACGCTGTTTCTGATCATTACTCACGACTTCGGCATACAGCCCAGACCCCGGCTGAGAAAAGCGTGCCTCGGGCAGGTCCTCCGGCAACTGGATCTTGCCCTTGCGATCGATATCGGTAGCGGCGAGCAGCGTGTACAGCTCAGCCTGCAAACGTTCCCGCAGCGCGGCCTCGCTGCTGGCACGGAAGGCCTGGTCGAGCGAGGCGCCGGTAAGACCGAGAAATGCCGTCAGCGCCAGACTCGCCGCGAGCAGCTGACGCGCGTTCAGTGACAGCATCACGCGGCGCTGCGTGGCAGGGTCAGGCGGTAACCGCGGCCGCGCAGGGTTTCGATAGGTTGGAGTGTGTTGTCGGGATCAAGCTTGCGGCGCAGACGGCCGACGAACACTTCGATGACGTTGCTGTCACGTTCGAAGTCCTGCTCGTAGAGATGATCGGTCAGCTCGGTCTTCGATACCACCTGGCCGGCGTGCAGCATCAAGTATTCAAGCACCTTGTATTCGAAGGTCGTCAGCTCCAGCGCGCGTTCGTGCAGGTGCACGGTCTGCGCACCGGTGTCTAGCGCCACCGGCCCGCAGTGTAAAACCGACTGGGTCCAGCCGGCGGCACGCCGCTGCAAGGCCTTGAGGCGCGCCAGCAGTTCTTCCATTTCGAAGGGTTTGACCAAGTAATCGTCAGCGCCGGCCTCCAGACCCTGGACCTTGTTTTGCCAGCTGCCGCGCGCGGTAAGTATCAGGATGGGGTAAACCTTGCCGGCTGCACGCAGACGGTGGATCACCTCGATACCGGACAACAGCGGCAATCCGAGGTCGATAATCGCGATATCCAGTGGATACTCGGTGGCGAAGTACAGACCTTCCTTGCCATCGGCCGCCGCGTCGACGACATGGCCCTCCTGTTTCAGACGACTGACGAGCTGCTCGCGCAGTGCGGTTTCATCTTCGATAACCAGTACGCGCATCAGCGCCCGCCGCCGTAGTACAACACCCGTACACGTCCCTGCGGCGTCAGTACCTTGATGCGGTAACCACCATCCACCACATCGGCTGACAGCACCCGGCCCTCACGGCTGGCCTGTGCGACGGCACTGTCCAGACTGATACCAGGACCGCGGGAAGGCTGGTCGCGCGGTTCGGGATAATTGCGCGGCGCATAGTCATTGCCCTGATCGCTCCGATTCCCACCACGTTGATCGCCCCGGTAATCGTCGTGCCAGCGCTTGGCCTGCGCCAGGGGCGCGGCCGCCATCAGCACGATGAGTGCGATGACTGCAGCGCGAGTCGATGTGCCGATCTTGATCACTTCTGTGCTCCAGCGTACGAGACCATAGCTTGCGATGGTAATCCCCGCTCCTGCCAGTGCCAAGCCCGGCGCACTGGATTGCTACTCGGCCGGCTGCACGTTGATGCGCACGCGGATCTTGTTACCCGGATCGTGATCGGTCTGTGTGACGTATTCCGCGCCATTGTAGCGATAGGTGACGCGATAGCCTTCGACGCGTTCTTCCACCCGTGAATCATCGACCACACGGCAATTCTCTTGCGTGGCATAGCGGGTGTAATCACCACGCGGCGGATTGTTCTGGTAGCCGATATCGCGTCCGATCGAGCCGCCCAGCACGGTACCTGCCACGGTCGCGACCGTCCTACCGCGGCCGTTGCCCATAGTGTTGCCGACCACGCCACCGATGATGCCACCCAGAATGGTCGGTGTCGCGGAACGGTAGCCGCGTTCACCTTCAGATACCGGAACCTGTTCCTGATAACACTCGGTGCGCGGTTGGGAAACACGTACCTGGCGCATCAACGGGTCGACACGCACCACTTTGGCATAATCGTAGAATCCGCCGTCCGCGGCGTAATCGTCATTTCGCGCCTGGGCCACCTGGGTCAGGAACAGGCCCGTCAGGGCCAGCAGCACAGCGATTCGTTGCAGTTTCATGTTGGTTCTCCAATCGTTCAAGCGTGAGAAACGGCAGTACTTGCCGTCCCGCCCTCCGGTCGATGTCACTCTGACAACCTGCCATCGACCAGGTGACATCAGAGTAGCGCGACTTGGCTGAACATCACCTGAATGATCGGCTCCGTTACCTGCCACTGAGGCGGGGCCGTGTTCCGTGTGAATCTCACTATTCGAAATATCCCGGCACTGCGATGTCCGGCTTACAAATGCCGGCTTATCTTGGCAACCCGGCGCTGGAAGGCCCGCGTGCGGGTGGCGGGATTGTCACGCACTGGACTCGGCAAGGTGGCGGCCAGTTCGATGGCCTGCTGCGCGGACAGCTGTCCGGCGGTTTTCCCCCAATAGTGTTGCGCGGCAGCCTGCACACCATAGATACCGCGACCGAACTCCGCGCAATTGAGGTACAACTCGAGGATGCGCTGCTTGTCGAGATGCCGCTCCATCCGCCAGGTCAGCAGGACCTCGTGCCATTTACGCAAGGGATTGCGTGACGGACTGAGGAACAGGTTCTTCACCGTCTGTTGCGAGATGGTGCTGGCGCCGTATACCACCCTGCCTTGCTCCAGGTTGTAGTCGAGCACATCACGCATCGCCTGCAGGTCGAAACCGTCATGTTCATAAAAACGCGCATCTTCGGCGACCACCACCGCGCGTAACAGTTTATGAGGCATTTGTGCGAGTACCACGGGTTGCCAGTGCAGCATCGGCCAATCGGGATGCGCTTTACGCTCTTGCAGATACGTTTGCATAAAGCTCGAACGCGGGATTGGGCCGTGGGCAAGCAGCGTCCAGTTCGGCCACAGGTAAGCCAGATAGAGGCTATCGGCGATGACGCACAACAGCAATGCGCGCCATAACCAATTTCTGAGGCGGTGTCGTGATGCGGATGAGCGGTGTGACATCGTGGAATGTTTGATCTATGACGAACCATGACTACGCTGTAACGCGCAGCCTCTGGTGTCGATTATTGCGGATAGTGCGCACCCGGATTTATACAGTGTTACGGCAAGAGGCCGAAACGGTCTGATCCCCACTGCGGAATGACGCGCTACCAATGCACCAGCAGTCTGCCGGCTTCTATCTTGTGCTCGAAATGCGTGAGCGGGCGATCGCCTTTCTCCACGCACTCACCGGTGGTGATATCGAAGGCCCAGTGATGCTTGGGACAGGTCAGGCGTTGGCCTTCCAGCGCCAGATGCGGGATGTTGGTGACCTGATGCGGGCAGCGGCTATCGTAGACACGCAGCGCGCCGTCCTTACTGTAAATGAACAGATTGCGGCCGTCGCTGTCGGCGTAACTGATATCGTCATCTTTGATGTCGGTGACGGCCATGACATCGTGCCAGCGCGGTATGGCCTCGAACATCTCGGGACGGAATTCCGGAATATCCATTTCGAGGATGATTTCAACCGCCCAGACGATCCTGGCCAGACCCAGCGTCGGAAAAGCCATCAGCAGCGCGTCGAGAACTTCTTGTGCGCTGCAACCATTGCGCAACGCCCTGGTGAGATATTGGCGGAAGCCGTTCTCAGTCTGTGAATGGACCTTGGTGATTACCGAGATCAGCTCGCGGGTCTTGGGATCGAGGTGCTTGCCGGCCTCTTTCAGGAACTTGAAATAGGGCAGGATAGCGTCGGGCGCTGCCTTGATCAGGTAATTTAGTGCGTCACTCATGCAAAGAATCTCCGGTTCGTGGTGCGGTCAGGCGTAGCGCGGCGGTCACGGTAAGGGGCAACCTGGTTCCTGGTAATTCCCCAGGTTGTATAGGCACCGCCCCGCTCTACCCATTCCGTGACTGTCACGCTACACTGAGACCGCCACTTTAGCAGAAGTTTTGGTTTGCCACGCCATCCACAAACTGGCGCGATAGATTCGGATACTGTCTTGTGGAACCCTACAGGAGCATGTCACTCATGATGTCAACCACCCGCATTCTCACCACCGCCACACTACTTTGCCTGCTGCCCTTGCAAAACGCCGTTGCCGCCGCCTATAAATGGGTCGACAACAAGGGCGAAACCCATTATTCCCAGACCCCGCCTGCCGCGACCCAGGTGCAAGTCATCAGGGCGCCGTCCAATTCATCCGCCGCACCGTCCACCCCAGGGGTGCAGACGGGGACGAATTCACCTTCCGAATCCGCCGACGGCGCCGCGAGCCCATCCGCGTCCGCCAAGGCAGAAGATGCCGCCATCCGCACCAAGAACTGCAGCGGCGCGCGCAGCAATCTGGACATTCTCAATAATGCCGGTGACGTCACCGTGAAAGATGCGAACGGCCTGCTGCATACCCTCACGCCCGAAGAACGCAAGATCCGCATCGATGCGGCCGAAAAAAGCATCAGCGAGTTCTGCAAGGATTGACAGGGGAAAATCGATGCCCTATCTGATGATTCAAACCAATGCGCCCTTGGACGCCATGACCGGGCGCAAACTGATCGGCGCCGCCTCGCAACTGCTGGCTGAAGCCCTCGGCAAGCCGGAACGCTATGTCATGGTGGCACTGGCACCGGTCGCACAGATGCTGTTCGCCGGCGAAGATGCCCCGCTCGCCTACCTCGAAGTCAAAAGCATCGGATTGCCGCGTAAACTGACCGGCGATTTGTCTAAATCGCTGTGCGGCCTGCTCAACGATCAGCTCGGCATCGCACCGGGTCGGATCTACATCGAGTTCGCCGACGTCGAACCCGATATGTGGGGTCAAAATGGATCAACATTCTAGCTAAATCATTAAGATATATATAACTATTAATCCATTTTAACATGCGTGGGCAGCTCATTTACCGTGGCTGCGCCAATCACCCTCTGGCGCGATAACCAACACGTCTTGCCTCACGATGTCGGTTCACACTGAAGCCGCGAATGAAGCGCAGCGTGCAACCCATTATCCGTGGTGCGCCAATCAATCACACAACCCGAATTTACAGCTGAACGCCTGTCCGGCAATACATCTCATGTCGCATACACAACTCGCGAAGTGTCGCGCAAAGTTGTAGTAGCGGGACTCAGCCACTCGCACCGGCCCGCAACAGGTACCGTGCGCCGGAACTGTATTGCTCCTCAGTGATACCTGCCTAACCCTGTACGCGAGCGGCGCCGGCCAGCTAAACTGCACGCCTGTCGTCCATCACCTATCGAGAGAAAGAGTCCAAAATGCGCGTATCCCGTTTTCCACTTGCCACCGTCAAGGAAACCCCCGCCGACGCCGAGATCATCAGTCACCAGCTCATGTTGCGCGCCGGCCTGATCCGCAAGCTTGCCGCCGGCCTGTACACCTGGCTGCCACTGGGACTGCGCGTATTGCGCAAGGTCGAGGCCATTGTCCGCGAGGAGATGGATCGTGCCGGGGCGCTGGAGGTCTTGATGCCGGGCGTACAGCCTGCCGAACTGTGGCAGGAATCCGGGCGTTGGGAGCAATACGGGCCGGAACTGCTGCGTATCAAGGACCGTCACCAGCGCGATTTCTGTCTCGGGCCGACACACGAGGAGATCATCACAGACCTGGCGCGTAACGAGCTGCGCAGTTACAAGCAATTGCCCGTCAACTATTACCAGATCCAGACCAAGTTCCGCGATGAAGTACGGCCGCGCTTCGGCATCATGCGCGCCCGCGAATTCAGCATGAAGGACGCCTATTCTTTTCATATCGACCACGCCTCGCTGCAACAGACCTATGACGTGATGCACCATACCTATACGCGCATTTTCACGCGCCTGGGTCTGGAATTCCGCGCGGTGAATGCCGACACCGGCAGTATCGGCGGCAGTGTCTCGCATGAATTTCATGTGCTGGCATCCTCCGGCGAGGATGCGATCGCCTTCTCCGACAGCGGTGACTATGCCGCCAATGTCGAACTGGCCGAAGCTCTGGCACCTGTGGCGCCGCGCGCGGCGCCCGGCGCGGCGGTTCAGACTGTCGACACACCGGGGCAGCATTCCATCGAAGCGGTCAGCGTCTTTCTCAAGTGCGAAGCCAGTCGCTGCCTGAAGACGCTGCTGGTCACGGGCAGCGAAGGCGGCGTCGTCGCGCTGGTGCTGCGCGGTGATCATGATCTCAACAGCGTCAAAGCCGAAAAACTCTCGCAGGTCGCCAAGCCTTTGTGTTTCGCCAGCGCCGAACAGGTGCAGGCGGCAACCGGGTGCGCGCCGGGATCGATTGGTCCGCATGGCCTATCTATTCCGGTATTCGTCGACCGCGCCGCCGCACACTGCGCCGATTTCGTCTGCGGCGCCAATCAGGACAGCAAACACCTTACCGGGGTGAATTGGGGACGTGATCTGCCGGAACCTGTGCCTGTCGACCTGCGCAATGTCCGGGACGGCGACCCCAGTCCCGACGGTAACGGCAGCCTGAGCATCGCGCGCGGCATTGAAGTCGGCCATATCTTTCAGCTCGGCGATAAATACAGCAAGGCCATGAACGCCACCGTAGTCGATGAACAGGGCCGCATCGCCACCTTGGTCATGGGTTGCTACGGCATCGGTGTGACACGCATCGTGGCCGCCGCCATCGAACAGAACAACGATGCCCGCGGCATTATCTGGCCTGTGCCTATCGCCCCCTTTCAGGTGGCCTTGCTGCCCATAAATATGCATAAGTCACAGCGTTTGCGTGAAGCGGTCGATCGGCTCTACCAGGAATTGCTGGACGCCGGTATCGAGGTCCTGTTGGACGACCGCGAGGCCAGACCGGGCGTGATGTTCGCCGATATGGAACTGATTGGCATTCCACAGCGTCTGGTGTTCGGCGAAAAAAGCCTCGATAAAGGTGTAGTGGAATACAAGGGACGGACCGATGCGGAGAGTCGCAATATTCCGCTCGGAGAAGTAGTCGGATTTCTGGCCTCAGCAGCAACCGGCACAAGGGCCGACGATTGAGAGCTTCAATGGCGAAGTCCGCGAGTTAATGCATTAGGGATGCTCTGAATTATTACTTGAGCCGCCAAGGACACCAAGAAAATCTGTTTTGAAATTCAAGAGGAAATATCTTGTCGTACTTGGCGGTTGATGGGCTTTTCAGACCTTTCTTATCTTTCTTATCTTTCTTAGCCGGTCTGGAGTGATACCGCTGTGATCCGGGCCACCGGGCCTGATGTGATGATCACGGGTTTCGCTTACATCAGGTCTTGCGTTCGAACAACGCGATTGATTCCACGTGTGCCGTATGGGGAAACATATCCATCACGCCGGTGCTGAGCAGCTTGTAGCCATGGTCATGCACCAGCAACCCCGCATCGCGTGCCAGAGTGGCCGGAT